>NZ_JAGJDZ010000009.1:0-222556 GCF_018100775.1 Shewanella sp. MMG014 | reverse complement strand
AGGGGTTCGAATCCCCTAGGGGATACCACTTTCTTAACTCTGAGTTATCAAACTGAGTTTTAAGTAATATCAAAGCCACTTAATTGTGGTTTTTTTATGTCTGAAATTTATCACTAACTCAAAAAGACCTCTCTAAATGAATACCTATACGTAACGACTATAATGTCAACGCCTAAAGTGTTAGTTAGCAACGCCAATCAAATCAAGATGAGCTCTTAATAATTACATAATCTATCTAGGATACTTAGTGAGTTGAGGCTTTAGCTATTCTTTAAAGTTCACTCTAAAATGAGTGCTGAACAATTAAAATCAAACATTACGTATTGTATTTGTACATGAGGTACAAAGTGAATGTAATAACTGGATACTAACGTTGTTTCAATAGACAACTCAGTTTTGAACGTCGAGCAGGCTTAGCGCAAGAAAAAACAACAAAAAAAGAGGCCTTTAGGCCTCTAATTCAAAGGTAGAAAACTTATCTATGTCGTTACTGTGTTTGCGTATTGAGCTCTTGTTCAGCTGCCTTCGATTGATGATGTGTCAACCTTAAAATAGCCACTAATAACAGAGACAATAACCCTACCGAACCAATAACAACACCTTGCCACTCTGATTGATGCCAAAATATCATCAAATAAGGGCCTCCAAGGGACGCTCCTAGATAATAACTGCAAAGGTATAGGGAAGTCGCCTTAGCTCTATGAGTCGATGCTCTTATCGCCACAAACGAATTACAACAACTATGAGTTAAGAAAAAACCACTCGCAGTCAGTAAAAAACCAATTGTAATGCAAAGTAGATTATCCATTAAGGTCAATAACGTGCCAAGCAGCATCACAACCAATGCGCCTTTGAATAATCGTTGAGCGCCAAATTTAACCACCCACTTGGCAGATAAATAAGACGTTAATGTTCCACTTAAATAGCAAAGAAAAATTAAAGTCGCCGCAAAACGGCTAAAATTGTATGGCTCATCCATTAAGTGCAGCTGGATAAAGCTAAATTGATTCACCATCATCATAAAAGCAAGTCCACCGATGGCATATACAAGCCGCATCTGGGGATCTGTCAAATGATAAATAAAACCACCGATATCGTGCTTTATTTTATTAATGACGCTCGTTGAGTGTTGGGTTGCCGCGCACTTTATTTCTCTTCTTGGTAGCAAATATGTGACTATAGAAATCCCAACCAAAGTAACCGAAAAATTCACCATCATGGCTTGTTCCCAGGTAAAGTATTGAGACAAAAGCCCTCCCATTAACCTGCCACCAATACCGCCTAAACTATTTGCCATAATGTAAATACCAGCCGCTTTTAATAAAAAACCTGCTGGTAATTGTTCTTTAAAATATGCCATTGCAATGGCAGGTACTGCTGCGAGTAATCCCCCCTGCAATAGCCTAACCAATAATAAAGCATCAAAGTCTCGAGCAAGAATAAGTAATAGATTGGAAGCGACTAACATCCATAAGCTGACCATAATTGGCGCTAAACGGCCTACTCGGTCTGAAATTACCGCATAAATAAGTAACGAAAAAGCCAGCGAAAAACTGGTAACAGACAAAATCAATGTTGCTTTAGCACCACTGACATTAAAATGCTCAGCAATTAAGGGCAGCATGCCTTGTACTGCATATAAATTGATATAAACAACGATAGATGCGAGACACAATGCCCAAATTAATCTTTGTTCGCCACCAGATTGGTTTTCAGGGGCTTCTTTGGCAAGTAAATCAGGCACAACATAAGCCTCGATTAAATAGTTAACTGAGCATTGATTATTGCTCGATGAAGACCATAAGCAATTTGAGAAAGTTAAAGATGTGAGTTATGTCTTAATTTGTCAGCATAATCATTAAGACATAACGTAAAGTTCGAGCAATAGTTTTACTATTGAACCCTGATGTTTTTAAACAGGTGTAAAGTGGTCTGTTTAGCGCTCTACCTTTTTCATAATAACTTCAGTGGTGAACTTATCATTATTGATAACCGGAAATTTCTCATAGGTTTGAAAAATAGGTCTATCTTGATACAGAATCATCGCAACAACCCCATACTCAATATCTTCATCAATACTGTCCGCAGGTAAAGTAAACTTAAATGGTACTGGTGCTCTGGCAATATCGAACGTTTTTTGCGAGATAATTAAACCTGGGGTATTAAGACCAATAATCGCAATGTTAATTTTACAGTTTTGAGGCAATACAATTTTCTCGAGGTAACCCGCATAGCCATTAATAATAACCGGTTCATCTGGGGTAACGGTTACACACGCAGTCATCATAAATGTCATCAACGCAAACATTGCTGCTTTTACACCGAACTTCATATTTTTATCCTTTCGTCATTCTTAATAAGCCTTCTTGTGTTGCAGATGCAACCAAGCGACCTTGTTGATCAAAAAACTGCCCTTTAACAAAACCGCGGCCACCGCTGGCATTGGTACTTTCTACACTATAAAGCAACCAATCTGAAAAATTAAACGGCCTATGGAACCACATGGCATGATCTATCGTCGCCATTTTAATCCCTGGCGTTAAAAATGACACACCATGAGGCTGAGCCGCAGTCACCAGAAAGTTGAAATCTGACGCATATGCAAGTAAATATTCATGAACACTGTGATCACTTGGAATATGGCCATTCGCTCGCATCCAAATATACCGCTTGGGTTCAGTAGAGTCTGGAGCGATAGGATGTATTGGATTAACCAAGCGCATTTCTATCGGCGAGTCAGCCATGAATTTTTCAAGTATGTTAGCGGGTACTTTATCGCGCATTGTAGAAGCTAATTCTTGCTGATTTAGTAACCCGTCTGGACCATCGACGACTGGCATTTCAGCTTGATGTTCAAAACCTTCTTCAGGAGCTTGAAACGAGCAAGTCATGTAAAAAATAGGGCGGCCTTTTTGAATCGCTTTTACTCGTCTTGCACTGAAACTGCCCCCATCACGCATGTTTTCAACATCGTAAACAATAGGAAGTTTCTCATCACCCGCCCGCAAAAAATAAGAGTGTAATGAATGCACATGCCTATCTTCACTTACTGTTTGCTTTGCAGCACTTAACGCTTGCCCCATCACTTGTCCGCCAAAGACATGACCGAAGCCTAAATCCTGACTTTGCCCACGGAACAGCCCTAGTTCGATTTGCTCTAATGAAAGCAGTGATAATAAATCGTTTAAAACTTGACTCATAATTTCCCTAACGTCTGCACAATCTGACTCAATAAACTTAGATTACCTTAGAACCACACGCCTAGCGTAAATATATTCTCGAATTTACGTACAAATAAACAAAAAAACGATAAAATTCAGCACAATTAGTAACAAGATTTTACTTAATTGCGCGATCACAACCTCGTACTTAATCAAAAAAAGTTGCTATGCTATTAGTCTATCCTAATTTAACTCGATATCTTGAAGCCTTAACAATATGCAATCTTGGATTTTAGCCATTAGACCTCGCACTTTACCTGCTGCCATTGGTCCATTATTAATTGGTAATATTTTAGCCCTACACCTTGAGCAATTCAGTTATACCATTGCTTGCATTTCAATGTTATGTGCCATTTTATTGCAAATTGCCGTCAATTTAGCCAATGATTATTTTGATTTTAAAAATGGCATCGACACAGAAGAACGAGTAGGGCCTGTCAGAGTGACCCAAAGCGGAATGTTATCACCTAGCAGTGTACGCAATGCCATGGTTGTCTGCTTATTGCTTGCATTATTGGTTGGTTCAGCACTTATTTTTCATGGTGGCTGGCCTATTGCAATATTAGCCGTGGCATCCTTACTTGGTGCGGTATGTTACAGCGGTGGACCTTACCCTTTAGCATCACATGGTTTAGGTGAAGTGGCAGCATTTGTATTCTTTGGACTTGTTGCCGTCGTTGGTAGTTATTACTTACAAGCAGGTGACACAAGTACCAGTGCTTGGCTGTTAGGAAGCGCTATTGGCATGTTTAACGCAGCGATTATGCTAGTAAATAATACCCGTGATATTCAAACAGACACCAAAGCAGGTAAAAATACCCTTGCTGTCAAAATTGGACAAGCTCAAGCTAGAGTCTTATATCAAGCATTAGTCTATTTACCTTTTGGTCTTATTATTGGTGGTTTTTTAATGGGTAACCTTGCAGGCCTTCCAGTGCTGCTAGCAGGTTTATCATTAATCTACGCTCGTCAACTCAGCGGAGAGTTCAGTAATACCAGTGGTGAAGCCTTAAACCCAATCTTGGGGCGCACAGCTAAATTAACAATGATTTTCAGCCTATTGTTCAGCATAGGATTAATCTTTAGTTTGCCAATGTAACTGACCGCTCGCACAATAAGTCTTCCTATGAACTTGCTTTAACATTAATACAAGCATGTCATAGGAAGCTTTTTACCTTATTAAGCCTATACTTAATCCTGTAATAATTACCCTTTTCTTCCCTCTTCATGCCATTCAAGAATAGCACTATCATCCAGCCTATAAAGCGGATAATACACAGCTTCATTTGGTTTAAATGCTTGATTAGTAATTGCATTGTAAGCACATATCATCGACCATCTAGGCTTATCTGAGCGATTTTGATTTGATTTATGCAGCAAGTTGCAATGAAAAAACAGAACATCCCCTGTTGCTAACTCAACATTGACTAAAGGATGATACTTCATTGCTTCTTCGACAAAAGTCATGTCTGCGCCTTTTTGATCGCCAGTTTTAGCGTGATCTAACCTTCCTATATGATGTGAGCCTTTTAGTACCTGTAAGCAGCCATTTTCAACTGTTGCAGGGTTGATGGCAATCATGCAGCTAATCGCTTTTGGGTACAGCATAAGGTTATCTTGATGCCAATAACCGAAGTCTTGATGCCATTCCCAAGCGCCTCCAACCAATGGCTCTTTCATCATGATTTTGGTACTCGTATGGTAAGCCTCCTCTTCTAGTATCTTTTCTACTGAATCAACAAGTCGTCGGCCTCTAGAAAACATACTGTATAAGTCATCACCAGTTTGCTGCCAAATGCACACCTTGCTTAAGGCGCCTTGACTGTCTTTCTTATTCCATGCTTGTTGGTACAAACCCTCATCATTAAAAGCGACTTGCTGCAATTTCGCCATTTCTTGTTGAGAATAGTACCCCTTTACAATGACATAGCCATCACGATTAAAATCTTTAATCTGTTCAACTGTTAATTCAAGCTTACTCATCTTCCATACTTCCTTTTAATTGCTAATGTTAGTTCCGTCTTTATTCATCTTGCTCGATAATGGCAAAATAAACGCCTAAACAAACCAAGTATTGTTAACAATAATCAATTAAACTTATTGAGATCGCAAGTTTTTATTTACATATAAACATTAAATTCATATAAGTATTAATCTTATAAATAAATACCCTGTCGGTTTTCTATGCAAATTTTGCCCAAATAGCCTTACCTACATCTCAAAGAAAAAGGCCAACCGAACAATTGGGCACCATTAATAAAAGGGAAAGGTGATATGCCAGCAAGTGTTAACTCAATAGCAGAACAAAAATACTCTGTGCCAGCATTGGACAAGGGCTTTGATATTTTGGAATTTTTAGCTGAGCAACAAACCCCTTTACTTCAATCAGAGATAGCCAAAGGTATTGGGCGTAAGCCAAATGATATCTATCGGGTATTGGTTAACCTTGAAGCTCGGGGATATCTTCATCGGGATGAGTCTTCTGGTCGATATCAGCTGTCTTTGAAAATATATAACCTCTCAAGAGGAATATCGCCGATTGATAAAGTGAGGCAAGCAGCGCTGCCGTTAATGGAGGATTTGGCGGTTACAACAGGTCAAGCTTGCCACTTAAGCATGCTTTACCAAAGTCAGGCAATGGTTATTGTACAAGCAAAAAGTCACTCCCCAGTGTCAATCAACATAACTGAAGGAGCAATGTTCTCTACCGTTTCATCAACTGCAGGTAAGGTATTACTGGCAAACAGTAACCCTGATGTCGCCTTGATGATACTAAAACGAGATGCACTTTATTTAACAATGAATCAAAAACAGAAAATGGCTTTATCTGCTCAACTGGAAGAAGTTAAGCAACAAGGTTTTTTGTTTACGCATACAAGCCATATTGAAGGTATCGCGGAATATTGCGCATTGATTGGAGAACCAGAAGGACAAGTGATTGCCGCACTCACCTTTTCAGTGTTACCCAATGTGCTAAACCACACAGAGCTAAACCTGCTTCAAAATGCGCTGAAGCAAACAGCGAAACAAATTACCCACCAGTTAATAAGTTAAACGCAATCCGCTTAATACGCCTTTCCTTTATGGGAAAAGGCGTTTTGGCATACGTAAAAACTTAGCACTGTAGACTTTTAAGATTCAACTTCTGCCGTTGCATTGGCCGAGATCTGTTTTCGGTCAAAATCATCATTAAGCAAGATCATGTCGGCTAAAGAAGCTCTTAACTTCACTGATGCAGGTGCTTTAGCTGCCGTTCTTTGACTTAACGATTCCCTTAGCAGTACGACTTCAAGTAATTTTTCTAGTGCATCATTATTGTCAATTTCAAGGGGGGGGAGTTTTTTGGCAGCATTTTTGGAGTATTGTTCATATTCAAACGTGACGCTTTCTATCGCTTCGGCTATTCGTTTCTTTTTATCAGCTTTTGTCGGCATTATATTCCCTCATAACTATGAATTTTTACTTACAAACCTTACTGCTTATAGTTGAACCTATAGCAGTCAAGCCGCAGTTACAAGTTTTGCTTACCCGCTGGATTGGGTAATATCATTATTCTATACACAAAAAAGCACTTCTAAATAGAAGTGCTTTTAATCAATAGCCAGCTAAAAGCTGTTATTCAAACTCGATATCAGACTTTTGATAATGTGCGTTGCTTAGCACTCCAATCTAGATGATATTTTTCACCTGCTGGTTTATCGGTACGTTCAAATGTATGAGCCCCAAAAAAGTCACGTTGACCTTGGAGTAAATTTGCGGGCAAGGTTTCACTGCGATAGCTATCATAATAAGCCACTGCAGAACTAATGCAGGGTGCAGGGATCCCTTGCATGACAGATGCCGCAACGGTCTTGCGCCAATTCATATGCTTAGCTGATAAACTCTCGCTAAAGGTATCCGCCATGAGTAAGTTTGGAAGCGCTGCATCATCTTGATAAGCTTTAGTAATTGACTGTAAGAAAGTGGCACGAATGATACAACCCGCACGCCAAATCTTGGCGATTTCAGCAAAATCTAAATCCCAATTTTGCTCTTTAGCCGCCATCGCCATTAATTGAAAACCTTGGGCATAACAACATACCTTGGCGCAATATAAAGCATCTTCCAGGTTAGCGATAAACTCCGCTTTTTCGGCATCGTTCAATGGTATTTTTGCAGGACCAGAAAGCTTACTGCTTAAATTAACCCGCAAGGTTTTTTGCGTACTCACCGCACGTGCATAAACCGCTTCAGCAATTGTTGGCGCAGGGCAGCCAATTTGTAAGCTGCTTACCGCAGTCCATAGACCAGTGCCTTTTTGACCCGCTTTATCTAAGATCATTTCAACCAGAGGTTGACCGGTTAACGGATCATCTTGTTGTAACACCTCTGCGCTTATTTCCATAAGATAGCTATTTAAACTACCTTGGTTCCAAGTATGGAAAATACTACCAACTTCATGAGCAGATAAACCTAAACCATCATGCAATAATTGATAAGCTTCGCAAATGAGTTGCATGTCAGCATATTCAATACCGTTATGCACCATTTTAACGTAATGGCCAGAACCCGCAGGACCAATGTAAGTCGTGCATGGCTCCCCTTCAATCACTGGATTGCCCGGCTCAAACCGCTCAATAGGCAAGCCAGTTGCAGGATCAACTTTTGCTGCCATTGCTTTCCATACAGGTGCTACGTATTGCCAAGCATCTTTATCACCACTAGGCATTAAAGAAGGTCCAAAACGTGCGCCAACTTCTCCACCTGAAACGGCAGAACTGAAGAATACAAACTTACCTTTAAAGCGCGCTTCACGCTCCACAGTATCAGTCCATAGACTATTACCTGTATCAACAATGATATCGTCTGATTCGATACCTGCTTCAATAAGCGCATTACACACGCCATCAACAGGTCCACCAGCAGGCACAGATAACACAATGACGCGAGGTTTAGCTAAAGAATCAAGCATTTCAGTAAGATTATTACAGCCTAGCATTCGGGGAGCTAAGTTTGCTTTTCTTTCTGCTTGTTCTTGATTTATTGCGGTATTCACTTTGTCGCTGTCGAGGTCGAAAGCCGCGACCTGGTAGCCATTATCAGCAATATTTAACGCGAGATTCTTGCCCATTACACCGAGGCCGATAACACCGATGTCTGAACGAAAGGGTTGGGTAGTCATTATTATTTTCCAAAGGTCACAGAGATTAATCGCGCGTAGCGAATCCATTTGGACGGTGATTATACTGATTTATGTAACTAAATTACAGTCGCAAAATGTGCACACACAATTGCATAATTAGGAAAGCAAACTAATAAACAAGTTTTAGCTAATAAACACAGTGAGTTAGAAAAAATTAAGACGGATTGTAAATAATCGTTACAACATTTATTCCAGCAGTCTGAAAATACAAGATTTTTGGTTAAATAACCAAGCCAGCGACCTTAATAAAACATGATTAATGAGCTCACTTTAGCTTAAAAGTAACTAAAAAAGGTTGTATAAGCTAATCTAAGCAAGCTAACTCATACAACCTTTAACACATTGATGAACGATTTAGTTCAGTCCGTGCATCACATCAATACCTAAGCTTTTCCCTTCGCCATGACAGGTTTGGCAAGACTCATCACCAGGATGATATATTGCGCCAGAGCTTGCATCTTGTTGGAATACACCGCCGAAGCTTTCTGCATGAGCTGCCCAGCTTGCTTCAGTGTTATGGCATGAGGCACACACAGCAACAGTCGGTGAATACTCAGAAACTTGACCCGATGAGGTCGCATCACGAGCTGCCACTATGACTGAGTCTTGCGCAGCAAGCGTATCCATTTGGAGCTGACCTTCATCATGACAAGCACGACAATCGTTCGCAGAAGCCGGATACGTCATTGCTTCACGTTCACTACCGGTATAGCCTTTGGTTGTGCGAGTTAGTGCATGCAGTGAATGCACTAACTCTCGATAACCTAGACTATTATTAATAGTTCTAAATGCTTTAATACTTGCATCACCTGGTGTGTGTTTGCGTGTGGCATTCATGTATTTAACCATGTCGTTGGTATGACAGCTTTGACAACTACCATCTGCTAAGGTTGTCGCAACTTGTGGCGAGTGACAAGCACCGCAGGTTGCCCCATTAGCTGGTGTAGATATTTTACTGTGAGCCTCATTCACTCGTTGCTGGAACTGTTCATCATGGCAAGCAATACACTTTTGGTTATTCACTAATTCAGTATAAAGCTCAACATTCGTGGTTAATGGTATCGCTGCATCAGCTGGGACCTCAGCAAGCACGATACTTGCTTCCGTCTCTAGTGCCTCACATGAAGCTGCTAGACCCGTTAGTTTGTCTCCGCAAACCATAACCTTCGCATATAAGGTACCCGTCGTATTCAGCCCAAGATCGGCAACACCAGCATTGTTAATCGTCACAGTAACAACTGAGCTCTCTCTAATTAACGTGATATCTTCTGAGCTTGATACCAGGTCCCACACTTTACGCTGGCCATTGTTTTCTGGCATTACAGCTTGTTGCGGATTACCTGATGCCACCAGCCAAAGGTTATCTATAGCGGGATCAGCATCTGGATTCGTGCTTAATTGGTTAAAAGTTAGGGTAGCTGTTAACGTGTCTTGCGCCTCATCTACCACACTGTCAGTTAACGCAAACTGATATTGCTCAATCAAGGAATCTGTCACACTCACAGTAGCATTGTGGAAAATGGCCGAACCTAATGGATTATTACTATCTGGATGACAACCACTGCAGCTCATCGCCCATGCATCAGGAAACGCATCTCGATCGTGAAATAAGCCTACCGCAGTCCCATTCCAGGTATCAGGTGCATATTTCTCATGACAACTTAAACAGGTTTCTTGACCAGGGTATTGGTAAAAGTCAGCTTGAGGCGCACCATCTTCAATATGACATTGCTGACATTGATGCATATCACCAGGATAAGTCAGATCGCTATAATCATGGACAGATCCTTTATAACCAATGACCAAATAATCACTTTTATGGATTCTATGTACTAAGCTGGCCATGCCAATGCTCACGCCTGTTTCAGGATCGCCAGAATAACTGGTATGACACATCACACAGCCTTCGTAATCAAAGCGTTTATTGCCATGCATTAATAAGCTATTGTCAGCACTTAAGTCATTTGTATGGCATCGATAACAACTCTGCTCCGCTGTCAGTAACACCCGAGTATCTTCTGCTGGAGCGTTTACGCCAGTGGTCGGGTCAAAGTCAAATGTGGTGTTCACCAACATCGTACTGATGTCTGCATCGGAAAAAGGCATTAACTCTAAATACACCCGATGAATATTTTCTACATTGTATTCAGTATTAATTCCATCAATATTTGAATAGCTATCTAAAGGCTGTGAAAACGTATAGCGATATAAACCGTTTCCAATAGCTTCAATACAAGCTTCTTTACAATCCGACTCAATACTTGCTTGCCACTGAGTCCCTTTGTGCTTGTCCCAGCCCTCTTCTAAATCATTGTCCGCAACGTCTCCAGGCTCAACCACGTTATTGATATAACTCGTCCATTGTGGTGATAAATCAGTTTCAGCAGTTGTCACAACAGTAGCGCTATCTGCTTCATTCAATGGGCGCACGCGCCTTTGTTGAACTCCGAGCTTAGCAATGCCTGCCCCTAAAGTTGAAATGGACGCCACATCGGCTAAACCACTTACAGCTACACCGTTGGCATTACTAAGATAAAACTCAAAAGAAACCTGCAACGACTCATCAATCGTGACCTTTTCAATTTCAGCTTGTAATGATTTTGCCGATGAAATTGCAATGTTAATGTCACCAGATTCTCCATCATCGCCATTTTTTCCGTCATCACCGGAACATGCAGTAAGTGCAACCATTGGAACTAAAACAAGCGGTGTTATCCACTTCTTATATTTCCTAATTAACAATTTGCTCATCATTATTATTCCTTTTATTAATTCACGGCATTTTTAATTTTTAGTAATAATTATTTATTTATAAAAATCTTATTGTGATAAAAATCATGAATCCACTCAAAATATTAAAACAACAACTAACAAAACAGTACATTCCACAAAGTAAAATACTCAGTTCAAAAGTAACAATTCCAAAAAATGGAATCGAATAGTATTTCTCAACAATTAAATAGAAAAGCAACTTTTAATAAATGGAATACACAGCCAAAAAATGTGACTTAAGATATATATTAAGACTAATTAGAAAAACAAGAAAACAAACGTGATCATAATCAACTTGTTTTTAAATTAATTAAATAATACTCGAATCATAAATATAAACATAAAAGCAATATTTATAATTAAGAGGAAACAAATATGATTACAAGGAGAGCACTACTTGCTAATGGCGCTAAGGTCGCTGTCGGAACCATTTATGGTGGAACATTAGTCGGTTTTTTAACTGGGTGTGGTAGCAGTGATGACGCAGA
Source organism: Shewanella sp. MMG014 (assembly GCF_018100775.1). Classification (NCBI taxonomy): domain Bacteria; kingdom Pseudomonadati; phylum Pseudomonadota; class Gammaproteobacteria; order Alteromonadales; family Shewanellaceae; genus Shewanella; species Shewanella sp. MMG014. The sequence continues at coordinate 210,893 of NZ_JAGJDZ010000009.1, read as the reverse complement.
AACCCCAATAGTTGAAGTCATACCCGGTGGACTCATGGTCGTCAACCCTATCTTATGTGTAGGTTGCCGACGTTGCGAAATAGCCTGTAGCTGGAGCCACGGAAAATCAGCTGTCAGCCCAAGTACCTCAAGAATTAAAGTTGCCAAAAACCTCAATTTTGGCCCCCATGGCGTGCAGCCAAACTATCAAGACCAGCGTGGTGAACAAGGTGATAGCACCATTGTGCCATCAACCTGTCGTCAATGTGATGTTTGCATGACCGTTTGCCCTCAAGAAGCGATTACCGTTAACGAAGAAACGGGAGCCAGAGTGGTCAACGATGACTTATGTGTCGGTTGTGGCTATTGCGCTGACAAATGCCCGCAGCAAGTTATCACCATAGATAAAATCACTCGAAAATCTCTCAAATGCGATCTCTGTGAAGGCAGTCCTAATTGTGCCCAAGTTTGCCCAACTGGCGCAATTAAGTTTTATACCTGGGAAGACGCTGTTGCCGAAGTTGAACTTCATGAAAAGTATTTAGAATTAGTTTAAAAACTAAAAAGGAATAATTATGACTACTACATATGGTGGCTGGGCCGGTTATATTTTAAGAGTTAATTTAACTACAAAAGTTATTACTAAAGAAACAACAGAAACCTATCACGATTATATTGGCGGAATGGGAATCGGTTATAAAGTTTTATGGGATGACCATGTCGATGGAATTAAAGCAACTGATGAAGAAAACCAATTAGTTATTTCAGCGGGGCCATTAAGTGGCTCAGGTGCAATTTGTTCGGCTAGAACAACGATTACTTCTCGTAACCCTGTTATTCGAAATCACTTAATCACTGATGGCCACTTTGGCGGTCACTTTTCACCAGAGCTTAAATTTGCTGGTTACGATGCAATTATTATTGAAGGTAAATCAGAAACCCCTGTATGGCTAAAAATTGTTGATGACACTGTCACACTCGAACCCGCAGATTCTTTATGGGGAGTAGGCATATTCGATACCTTTGCCAGCATCAGTAAATTAATGGGACAACAAGCTCAGGTTGCAGCAATTGGCCCTAGTGGTGAACACCTTGTAGCTCAATCAACTATTCAAACTCAAGGTGGCCACTCAGCAGGCGGTCATGGGGCTGTACTAGGCTCTAAAAAACTTAAGGCCATTGGTATTATTGGCACTGGTACAGTCGATATCGCAGAATCGACAACCAATGAGCAATTACGTGCATTAGATGACCATATTCTTGGGATCATTGGTGCTAACAATCAAGGAGTTGTTCCTAATCAGCCGCAATCTTGGGCAGAGTATAGCTCTACAGGCAGTCGTTGGCGTGGCGGTCCAGGCGTCACATGGGGAGCAGCAGACAATCCTGTAGATGTGGGTGAAACACCATGGGATGACCGCCAAAAAGTGGGCATGCGCACCTCAATGGCCGAAATGTATTTTGGCCGTGACGAAGCCAATAAAATCTTCAAACGTCCAGGCGGTTGTCACTCTTGCCCTATTCGCTGTTTTTGTGAAGTTAAAAACCCAAAAATGAAAACCGAATACAATTTGCCAACCGAAAACATTACCAATGTATGTTTAGGTTTTCTCGATCCTTGGTACGCCATGGGGAAACCAAGCAATGGTGAAAAACGAACCGACATTCAAACCGTTGGTGCCTATTATATGGATGATAATGGTATTTGGAGTGCTTACGGCCAACTGTCCCATTTAATGCGAGAGTTTACCGCCCGCGGCTTTTGGGAAATCATTCTACCAGCTGAAGAATATGCTGCGATTAATTGGGCACAATACGCTGATCTCGATGCGCATTTTATGCAAGATTTCTATACCCGTATTGCCTACAGTGAAGATTATCCTGGCTCAAATATTCTAGGGCGCTGCCTAGGCCGTGGCTTACATGAATTCATTAATGAAGATGGTGAACTGTACAACGTTGAAGATATTCTTAATGAGGTAGAATCTCCTCGTATGGCGGAATTGACCTTCGAGTTAGAATCTGATGCAAATTATGATTTAGTCGGTAAAACCTACAGTGTATTTCTCGATAAAAACATGAAAGTGTTTAACCGTTCTATGGTGGGTGGCGTTCACCACGCCAGTGAATCAGCAGGTCAAGTAGGAGCGCTGCTAAACACAGTATTTAACCGTGATCCGCAATGTCACTCGCACATCAACTTAATTAACTGTGGCCTTCCCCACGCCAAGATCGCCGAAGTAGCCGCGTCACTATGGGGCGAAGGCGCATTTGATCCAGTTCAACATTACACCGCCATGAATACCTCCAAAGCAAAATTTGCTAAATGGTGTTTAGTGAAAAATGTATTACATGATTCATTAACCCTATGTAACTGGATGTTCCCACTCGTTGTTTCACCAGATGCCAATCGAGACTATATCGGTGACAGCTCAATCGAAGCACAAATGTTCAGCCTTGTCACAGGCATTGAAACATCAGAAGCCGAACTGGACGCCATGGCAGAAAGTGTCTTGCAATTGCACCGCGCACTTACCGTGTTGCAAATGAATGAAATTGATCAGCGAAATAAACATGATGTCTTGTCTGAATGGGTTTATGACTTAGATCATGACAAGAACTTCGGCGACGAAGGCACGATTAAAATGGATCGAGACGATATCCAAATAGGCTTAGACATGTTTTACGCTGAAATGGGCTGGGATAAGGATACTGGCGTGCCGACTCGTGCAACATTAGAAAAATTCAAACTGGGTTACGTCGCTGACAAGCTAGAAAGCTTGGCATTGTTACCAGCATAGGTAAATAAAATATGATTGAACTGGTTGATTATATTCGCTTGCTAAGTAAGGACGGTCGTCTGGTGACGGCCGAGCAAGTTATTGCTGTCGCAGGCCTTGATGTAGAAATAGAAGATGTTGAACTCGCTCATCAGCAATTGATTGAAGATAGCCAATATCACGATATCGCCATTATAGCGGGAGAAAAAGAGCACTATTTTTATTCTAAAAGGTTCATTGTAAGAAGTTACGCCATCCAATGGATTGGGGTAAAAGATGATAAGTTAATTGAAACAATGGCGGATTATATTCGCCGTTATTCAGCAATGGGCGAACTCGTTGCAGCGGTTAACTTTAGCTATCCCCCTTATAAACTTGAACTCAGTGAATTAACGACATTAATTGATAAATTTAGCCAAACTGAGGGGTGCGAAGACATTCATTTTCAAGCCGATGCCAAGAATCATGAAACACAAACTCATGGTTATTACTTCTCCATAAAAACCATGACCAACACTTATGCCAAAGTGTTGGCTGACCATGATCCATTTGAGTGGTCTGCATAGGTAAACGTTATTGCCTTATATGCCGTGTATAAGGCAATAACACCCCAATAAAATGAATATAGGCTAAATTTCTTATTTATATTTAAGCCAGTTTGGCTATGTACAGAATAAACTTTTGACTGATTTTCGCTAATCTTATTCGTTAGTTAACACTTCAAGAATAAAAACGCCGCTTTATCGTGACTAAGGTAAAACTTATCTAGTTTTTAACTCCTAAATTACCTCCTAGTTGGTACATTACTCATACATGATTCCAACTAAGTGTGATATATGAAGCCAACAACTACACAAGAAAGTCTTCTGCATCTTGATTACATGACTTTGCTGGTATTTCTTCGACTTTACGAGTTTCAAAGCGGTAAACTCACAGCTGAGTCATTTAAAGTTCCCCAATCAAAAATTAGTCGTTGCCTGTCTAGGTTACGAGAAGCTTTTGATGATCCCTTGTTTATCAAAAAAGTGTCAGGCTTAGAAATAACCGATAAGTCTCAGCGCCTTTACCCTATCCTTAAACGTATTGAGATCAACCATATCGATCTTGCACAAGAAATAGATAAAAGCATCGAAACACTTAACAGTGAAATTGTCATTCATGCGCCTTCTGGTTTTACAAATGGCGTGCTAAGGAAACTGTATAACTGCCAGTGTAATAACGCGTGTATGAAACCCTGCGTTAAATCTGCAGTATTGCAAGACAACGGCGCAAATGACGAAGAAATGTTACTGAATAGTCATTGCGACATCGTCATTACCTGCAATCCGTCCATTCATGTTGGCATACAAAGTCAGAAAATTTGTGAAGTTACCGACACCTTTGTAGTCGCAAGAGAAAACCACCCAATTTGGGATGAGATGTATAAGCCAATTTTAGATCGTGTGCTTAATTACCCTGTAATTTTGACTGAAGTGCTGCATTTTAATAGCGAACTTGAAGCGACACCGCTAAAACAGTTTGCCGATTCTCGTCAAAGAGAATTACTCGTTGCCGCTAAAACAAACAACCTCAATGAAATTTCTGACTTCTTAGTCGGCACTGACGCTATTACTTTAGTGGTATCTCAAGGTGCGGTAGATTATTTAACCCATGATGACACCATCAGAGCGCAAATTGTCCCACGAAAAGAACGTGAAGAATTAATGCGTAATAAGCCCAATATGACGCTCTACATGCAAACCAGAAAGTCTGAACGTAAGCTATCTGAATGTGTAAAAAACAAAATTGCCGAGCTCATCACCACAGGAGCAAATGGCTGCATTAAAGCTTGTCAATTTGAGCGCTAAAATGATTGCCAGATTGTTAGTTAACCTAATACAAATAAACAAAATACCAGAAAGACTAATAAGCTAAATACTAAAACCTTACTCTATACACCAGCCGCAATGGCTGGTGTTACCATGCTTTGCCATCACTTCCCTTTCAATCACAAAACACGCAAAAGCCATCGCAAGGTTCATTTCTAAATACGCCTGACAACTCGAGATACTGGTTCCGTAAGATTTCAGCAGTAATCTCTTCACCGGCCCACGGTTTAAATAGCATCGTTATTATTCACTCAGATTTGACACTTGTTTGGAATGTCCGCAAGATAATTTGAGCTTTTGCTCTTTTCTCATCCAATCGGTTGAAAAACAGCAAGAAATTTATCGATAAAAATAACACAGAAACAACGTTAAGTTTTCTTGTTCGTGTTTAATCAGAATGGAATCAAGATGCATAGACAAAATATCATTATCACAGGGGCAAGCTCAGGTTTAGGTCAAGGTATGGCTATAGAGTTTGCTAAACAAGGCTGCAATCTAGGACTTTGTGCTCGTAGAACCGAACGATTAGATGCATTAAAAAGTCAAATCGAGTCGATTAATCCGAATGTCAACGTCTGGTTATTACCGCTAGATGTCAATGACCATCAACAGGTGTTTGACGTTTTTGAGCAATTTACTCAGTTAATGGGGCAAGTTGATCGCATCATAGTGAATGCAGGAATGGGAAAAGGTGGCTCAATAGGCACAGGATTATTTGAAGCCAATAAACAAACTGCACAAACTAATTTCATCGCAGCTTTAGCTCAGTGTGAAGCTGCAATGAGTATATTCCGTAAACAAAACGCGGGCCACTTAGTCACAGTTTCCTCAATTAGTGCACTGCGAGGTTTTAGACGAGCAATGACCGTTTATGCAGCAACTAAAGCAGGATTAAGCTCGCTTTCCGAAGGCATACGGTTAGATGTAATGAATACACCGATTAAGGTTACTTGCGTACACCCTGGTTACATTAAAACAGAAATTAACGATCACGCCGATGGGGCATTATTTATGGTCGATGCTGAAACAGGCTGCAAAGCTATGGTCAAAGCAATCAATAAGGAACCTGCGAATTGTTATGTGCCGAGTTACCCTTGGGCGATGATTCAATTAATCCTCCGTATATTACCTGATAAGTTTTTACGTAAAATGAGCTAGAAAATCGCTTACTTTTCAGCTTGTCGTCATATGTTGTTTACACTAAACCTCAAACATAAAAGAGCAATAAAACAACATATTGCAGACATATCAAACTAAAAGCACACAAAACTGTTCATTAAATAATTTGATACCAGTTCATAAAAATTAAGTCAGAAACATAAAAAGAGAAGCGTAAAGCTTCTCTTTTTATGTTCAAAATACTGAAACAGGATTACTTTAGCTCAGTAATATTAATCGAGCCTTTGCCATAGGTTGGATGGCCTTTTTGTTGTTCTTCCGGTAATTGATTTATGCAGTAATTAATATAAAAAATATTAAAAATTACCGTGAAGAACTTATTCATCTTGTAATCAATATCGAAGTTAACGTGAGCATAATCTTGAATCGCCGCTCTGGCACGAAAAGACCAAAAAACATAAAGACCAAATGCGATCAACAGCATCATATTTCCGACAAATCCGAATAATCCCATATCACTGTGGGTTAGCACGCCGCCAAGGCCAAAACACACAGCAATAGTTATCACGAAGCTATCGTCAGCAGTGCGAATTGAGGTGATATCATCCATTTTAGGGTATTTCGCAAACAACCAAAGAATGGGATAAATACCGCCAGTGAATAACGTCAACCAAAACAAACGACTTGTTTTAGTGTTAATTTTTTCAGGCAATTCTTTAATGTTGGAAATCATGAATGCTAAAACCTTTTTAATCGAATAAGCTGCTAACAAAAACGGATTGTATTAGCTTATTATAAAACTAATTTGCAGTCGTTATTATCATGCAAAGTAAAATTAAATAATAAAATCAGTGTTTAGCTCTCATTTTAGACTAATAATGTCGCTTCGCCAGTCATGCCATATTGAGTCACCTTTTAGCGACACCCCCCCAGCATTACACGAGATTTCAGGCAATTATTCATCAAGGCGCAAAACTCATCAAAAAAGCTGAGCGTAGATTAAGCTCAGCTTGTTCCCAAACGCATCTTCTTGTCACAGCTATACCACAGTGTAACTCAAGAGGCTGTGAGTTCCTTTGCTAACGCATCGGCATATCCCATCTTAGTTAACGCTGAGCGCACAATATCTAAAGTCATGGGATCTTCGATTGTGGCAGGCACAGTAAAGGCACTATTGTCGGCAATTTTACGCATCGTCGCCCGTAATATTTTACCTGAACGGGTTTTAGGCAGCTTTTGCACCGCACTCACCAATCTAAAGGAGGCAACAGGACCTATTTCATGGCGAACTAAGGCTAATAACTCCTTATATAATTGCTCATCAGAGATATCGACACCATTTTTTAATACCACTAACCCTAGAGGCACTTGGCCTTTAAGTTTATCTTGCACACCAATCACCGCCGCCTCAGCCACAGCATCATGTTGACATAATACTTCTTCAAATCGACCTGTCGATAAACGGTGCCCAGCAACATTTATGATGTCATCAATACGACTCATAATATAAAGATACCCGTCTTCATCGATGTAACCAGCATCACCCGTTAAGTAATAACCGTCATACATGGATAAATAACTGTCGACGTAACGGCTGTCATTATTCCAAAGCGTGGTGAGATTTCCTGGCGGCAATGGCAATTTAATCACGACATTACCACTTTCATTGGCAGGCACTTGCTCACCCATAGCATCAAGTACTTCAACTTGGTAACCCGGTACTGGCCTTGCTGGCGATCCTGCTTTAACTTCAATAGGATCGGCTCCCATTAAATTGGCAGCAACTGGCCAACCAGTTTCAGTTTGCCACCAATGATCAATCACTGGCTTGTTCAACTTTTCTTGCGCCCAGTAAAGCGTATCAGGATCGCAACGCTCACCCGCTAAAAAGACCTGCCCAAGACAAGACAAATCAACGCCGTCTAATCCATCACCATTAGGGTCTTCTCGTTTAATTGCACGAATGGCCGTAGGAGCGGTAAAAAAACTTTTAACGTTATATTGTGCAATAATTCGCCAAAAAGCCCCAGCATCAGGCGTGCCAACGGGCTTGCCCTCATACATTAAGGTTGTCGCTCCCGCCATTAACGGTCCATAGACAATGTATGAGTGACCTACAACCCACCCCACATCTGATGCAGCCCAAAATACATCGCCCGCATCAATATTATAAATATGTTTCATTGACCACATCATGGCGACTGCGTGGCCACCGTTATCTCTTACAACTCCTTTTGGTTGCCCTGTGGTACCTGAGGTATATAACACATATAAAGGGTGAGTTGACTCAAGGGGAACACAATCAATTAATGGTGCATCTGCTACTGCTTGCTGCCAATCAACATCGCGCTCACTCAGTAATTCAGCTTGATATTGTGGTCTATTTAAAATGACACAATGATTAACTTGATGAGTCGCTTGCTCTAACGCTTCATCCAGTAGCGGTTTGTATTTTACAACACCAGATGGCTCGATACCGCATGATGCTGATAACACAAGCTTAGGCTTAGCATCGTTAATTCTGGTCGCAAGTTCATTAGCAGCAAAGCCACCAAAAACGACAGAATGGATTGCACCGATACGAGCACAAGCCAACATTGCATAGGCGGTTTCTGGCACCATGGGCATGTAAATGACGACTCTATCGCCTTTTTTAATACCAATGGATTCCATGTAACCTGCTAAACGACTGACTTGAGATAACAATTCTTGATACGTAATACTGTAGTGATTTTGAGTCACAGGACTCACATACTCGATGGCAATACGATCGCCATGACCCGCTTCAACATGCCTGTCGACAGCATTAAAACAAGAGTTCATTTTGCCACCAGCAAACCACTGATAAAAAGGGGCATTCGACTCGTCCAACACAGTGTTAAAGGGGGTAAACCAAGTCACTGCTTGTGATGCTTGTTGCCAAAACGTCTGCTTATCTTGTATAGATTGCTGATGCATCTTCATCCCTAATCCAGCCATATGCTATTCCTCTATCAGTTTTTTATTCGCAATTGATATTTTTATTTCTGATCATAATTTTTTCATTATGGCGTGGTTAAAAAATAAACCCTATTAGACCAAGGGATATAGAAATACCGATAAATCCCGCTGCAATTTGCATAGAAATAATTAACTAACTAGCTGAAATTAAAACAGTCGTATAAATTTTCATGATAAACAGCAGCAAAAATTTGCTACACTTCGCCCAATTAAACACAAGCCTTTTCACCTCACCGAAACTGAGATTTTCTCAGTATTGGCAAGCTCAATTTACAACTTCATCAAGCGAAAACACATCACAAACCGGTGACAAACTTTACCTTTACGTAAACTTCATATATCTTGCATCAAAAGACGTATTTTTGGTGAGATGATGAGCGCGAATATAAACCCACAATCAACCTATTCAATTAGTGATTTATCAAAAGAATTTGATATCACGACTCGGAGTATTCGTTTTTACGAAGACCAAGGGCTTATTAAACCTAAACGCCGTGGGCAAACCCGTATTTACAGCTTAAAAGACAGAGTTCGTCTAAAACTGATTTTGCGTGGTAAGCGATTAGGCTTTTCGTTAGCTGAAACCCGTCGGTTATTCGAACTGTATGATGCGGATAAAAGCAGTACGTCACAATTACATACCATGCTCGACTTAGTAGAAGAAAAGAAAGCTTCGCTGCAGCAGCAAATGGATGACATCAAAGTCGTACTCATGGAGCTGAATTCTGCAGAGCAGCAATGCCGAGCGGCGCTAGAACAAGATTAAATAATTGGGGGGAGCCCCCCTCAAAGCATCACAATTAACAACTAAGCTCAAAACGTCGCACTCATCGACTCGATATAACGTTAAACCAAGCAATTAGTCACTAAGAACTGATGCTTAACCAATACAAAGCTCAACATAAAAATTATAAGCCTAAGAAACAACATAGTTTCACGGTAAAAGTACCTAATATTCAACAGGACACAAGACAATGACATCACTCTACACAAGCCTTAATTTCGGCCTGGGCGAAGACGTGGATATGCTTCGCGACGCCATCAATGATTTCGCAACAAATGAAATCGCACCGATTGCTGCGCAGGTCGATCAAGACAATACATTCCCTAACCATATGTGGCCACTATTAGGCGAAATGGGACTACTAGGCGTGACCGTACCTGAAGAGTTCGGCGGCGCTAATATGGGCTACCTTGCTCATGTTGTAGCCATGGAAGAAATCTCCCGCGCATCAGCTTCAATTGGCCTTAGTTATGGCGCACACTCAAACCTTTGCGTTAACCAAATTAACCGTAACGGTAATGCTGCTCAAAAAGCCAAGTACCTGCCTAAGCTGGTTAGTGGTGAGCACATTGGTGCCTTAGCCATGAGCGAACCTAATGCGGGTTCCGATGTGGTATCGATGAAACTTCATGCTCGTAAAGAAGGCGACCGCTACATTCTAAATGGCAACAAAATGTGGATCACTAACGGTCCTGATGCCGACACTCTAGTGATTTACGCTAAAACCGATATCGATAAAGGCCCTCACGGCATTACCGCTTTTATCGTTGAAAAAACCTTTAAAGGTTTCAGCACCGCTCAAAAGCTAGACAAACTCGGAATGCGTGGTTCAAACACCTGTGAGCTTGTTTTTGAAGATTGTGAAGTCCCAGAAGAAAACATTCTAGGCGGCCTAAACAATGGCGTAAAAGTATTAATGAGCGGCTTAGATTATGAACGTGTCGTATTATCTGGTGGTCCATTAGGCATCATGAATGCGTGCATGGACATCGTTGTGCCCTACATTCACGAGCGTGAACAGTTTGGTAAATCAATCGGTGAATTTCAGCTTATCCAAGGCAAAATCGCTGATATGTACACCGGTATGAATGCAGCAAAATCATACGTTTATAATGTGGCGAAATCATGCGATCGCGGTGAAACCACTCGTAAAGATGCCGCTGGCGCTATCTTATACAGTGCAGAGTTGGCCACGAAAATGGCGTTAGATGCGATTCAATTACTCGGCGGCAATGGCTATATTAATGAATATGCCACAGGACGATTATTACGAGATGCCAAGCTATACGAAATCGGTGCTGGCACATCAGAAATTCGCCGCATGCTAATTGGCCGTGAACTGTTTAACGAAACAAAATAGTCAAGATAGCAACACGCTATCGTAAGCACATAACCTAAGCCGTTCAAACGGCGGGCATCCGTAACTAATCGGTAAATCGAAAGTGTTTTGCGTAGCGTGGTTGAGAGTTTCCCCCATTGTCTCAGCCATGCTAACGCCTCACTTGATTCAATAAGGATATGCATTGTGACGCAACTGAGCAGCCGTATTAACTCCCGTAGCGATGAATTTAAAGCCAAACATAATGACATGGCTGCCATCGTAGACGACCTAAAACTCAAACTCGCTAAGATTGAACAAGGTGGCGGCCCCGCTGCACTTGAACGTCATCTTTCGAGAGGTAAATTGCTCCCTCGCCAACGTGTCGAAAAGCTACTCGATCCAGGTTCACCTTTTCTGGAAATTTCTCAATTTGCAGCATACGAGGTGTATGATGAAGCCGTACCAGCGGCTGGGGTCATTGCCGGTATTGGTCGTGTTAGCGGCGTTGAATGTATGATTATTGCTAATGATGCAACAGTCAAAGGTGGAACCTACTACCCCATCACAGTGAAGAAGCATTTACGCGCTCAAGATATTGCAAGTCGCTGTCATCTTCCTTGTATCTATCTGGTTGATTCTGGCGGGGCAAACTTACCGCGCCAAGATGAAGTCTTCCCTGACCGAGATCATTTTGGCCGTATTTTCTACAACCAAGCGCAAATGTCAGCGAAAGGGATCCCGCAAGTGGCAGTGGTTATGGGGCTATGTACCGCAGGCGGCGCATACGTTCCAGCAATGGCTGATGAATCAATTATCGTCAAAGAGCAAGGCACCATCTTCTTAGCTGGGCCACCATTAGTTAAAGCAGCTACAGGTGAAGAAGTCACAGCAGAAGAGCTTGGCGGCGCTGAAGTGCACACCAAAATTTCTGGTGTGGCAGATCATTTAGCGCAAAATGACGATCACGCATTAGAGCTTGCTCGTAAATCCATTGCGCGCCTTAATCATCAAAAAGACATTGCTGCGCAGCTAAGTCCAGTGAAACCACCTAAATTTGATATCAACGAGCTTTACGGCATTGTAGGCACCGACCTTAAAAAGCCATTTGATGTAAAAGAAGTGATTGCTCGTGTCGTTGATGACTCTGACTTTGATGAGTTCAAAGCGAATTACGGTAACACCTTAGTGTGTGGTTTTGCCCGTATTCACGGCTACCCTGTCGGTATTGTCGCCAATAATGGCATTTTATTTTCAGAGTCAGCACAAAAAGGCGCTCACTTTATTGAGCTATGTTGTCAGCGCAAAATCCCATTATTGTTCCTGCAAAACATCACTGGCTTCATGGTCGGTAAAAAATATGAACATGAAGGCATCGCTAAGCACGGCGCTAAAATGGTAACAGCTGTTTCTTGTGCAAATGTGCCAAAATTTACCGTGATTATTGGCGGCAGTTATGGCGCAGGTAACTACGGCATGTGTGGCCGTGCATTCGAGCCGACGATGATGTGGATGTGGCCAAATGCCCGAATTTCCGTCATGGGCGGCGAGCAAGCTGCAGGCGTTTTAGCGACCGTTCGTCGTGACGGTTTAGCTCGTAAGGGACAAGAATGGTCAGATGAAGACGAACAAGCCTTTAGAAAACCCATTGTTGAGCAATACGACAAAGAAGGACATCCATATCATGCGAGTGCACGATTATGGGATGACGGCATTATCGACCCAGCGCAAACACGCGATGTGGTAGGTCTTGCTTTATCGGCGGCACTAAATGCGCCTATTGAAGATACCAAATTTGGTGTATTCCGCATGTAATTGCGGTTTAACAATAGGAGTACATGATGACTGATACAGTGACACTACCGCTTTCTTTTCAACACATCGAATGTCAGCTTAACCAAGGTATTGGTGAGTTAATACTTAATCGTATTGAAAAGCATAACGCCTTTGATGAAGTGATGATTAATGAAATGATCACCGCCATTGAGTTTTTTGCCAATAACGAAACTTGCCATCAATTAATTCTACGAGCCAACGGGAAAAACTTCAGTGCAGGCGCAGACCTTAATTGGATGCGCAAACAAGCTCAAATGGACTTCGAGCAAAATCTCGATGACGCCCATGAGCTAGCCAAATTAATGCATGTTTTAGACAAATTTCCCAAACCGACCATTGCCTTAGTCAATGGCGCAGCCTTTGGCGGTGCACTTGGCCTTATATGTTGCTGCGATATCGCCATCGCCAATGAGCGTGCAAGCTTTTGTTTAAGCGAAGTCAAACTCGGCCTTATCCCTGCGGTGATTAGCCCTTATGTCGTCAGAGCAATGGGGAACCGCCAAGCAAGACGTTACATGCTCACAGCTGAACGTTTTAGTGCTGACGTTGCGTTAAATCATCAAGTTATTCACGAAATTAATGATGATTTAGATGCCGCTGCACAACCCTTTATCGATGCTTTTAACGCGAATAGCCCACAAGGCATGGCATGGGTTAAAACCTTAGTATCTCACCTCGAAGATGGTGTTATTAACGACGACACTCTTGCCTACACCAGTGAGCAAATCGCCCGTATTCGGGTCTCTGATGAAGGTCAAGAAGGTCTTAACGCCTTCTTTGAAAAACGCCCTGCTGCTTGGACAACTGCCAGCAAAAATAATAACGATAAAAGCCCCCAAGCAAGCACAAAGACTGCTGCACAAGGAGTTCAGTAATGTTTACCAAATTATTAATTGCTAATCGCGGTGAAATTGCGTGTCGCATTATTAACACCGCCAGAGATATGGGCATACGCACAGTCGCTTTATACTCTGACGCTGATGCCAATGCCCGTCACGTTGCTATGGCTGATGAGTCATTTCACATCGGTGGCAGTGCTCCTGCTGACTCATATCTAAAAGCTGATTTAATTATTGATATTGCTAAAAAATCAGGCGCTGAAGCCATTCATCCTGGTTATGGCTTTTTATCAGAAAATGCAGAATTTGCTCGCAACTGTGAACAAAATGGCATTGCATTTGTCGGTCCAGGTAGTGATGCAATTGATGCCATGGGCAGCAAAAGTGCCGCTAAAATCATTATGGGGGCGGCCAATGTACCATTAGTGCCTGGTTATCATGGCGATGACCAAAGCGATGCGACATTACTTGATGAAGCAAAAAATGTTGGCTACCCAATGCTCATTAAAGCCGCTTATGGCGGTGGTGGTAAAGGGATGCGCATTGTTGAGAGCCAGGCCGACGTGCTTGAAGCCATTAACTCAGCACGTCGTGAAGCTGCATCATCATTTGGCAATGACAAACTATTGATGGAGCGCTACCTTCGCCAACCTCGTCACGTTGAAGTGCAAGTCTTTGCTGACACTTTTGGCAACACGATTTACTTATCCGATCGTGACTGTTCAATTCAGCGTCGCCATCAAAAAGTGGTCGAAGAAGCACCAGCACCAGGCCTAAGTGATAGTTTGCGCAAACAAATGGGTGAAGCGGCAGTCGCTGCAGCAAAAGCTATTGATTATGTTGGCGCTGGTACGGTTGAGTTCTTACTTGATACCGATGACAGCTTTTACTTCATGGAAATGAACACTCGCCTGCAAGTTGAGCATCCAGTGACAGAAATGGTCACAGGGCAAGACTTAGTCAAATGGCAATTGATGGTAGCAAGTGGCAGCGAATTACCTTTGTCTCAAGATGAGGTGCGGGTTCACGGCCATGCTTTTGAAGTGCGTATTTACGCCGAAGATCCCCGTAATGAGTTTTTACCAGCTGCCGGTAAATTAAACTTCCTACGTGAGCCTGATCAAAACCGTCATGTACGCATTGATTCGGGTATCCGTGAAAACGATACCATCAGTAACTTTTACGATCCGATGATTTCAAAACTGATTGTATGGGACGAATCTCGCCCTCGCGCATTGCAGCGTTTAACCCACGCATTAAGCTCTTACCAAATCAGCGGTTTGAAACACAATATCGAATTTTTAGCCAATATTGCCGAACATAAAGCCTTTGCAGAAGCCGACTTTTGCACCGACTTTATTGAGCGTTACTCAAATAGCTTAATTGGCGATGTCACCGATGAAACTGAAAATGCATTGGCATTAGCCGGTCTTTACCAGGTATTGGCCCGTCAACAAGCTGCAAAAATCAATGCCACCAATAGCGATGATCCTTACTCGCCTTGGGGTCAAGTCAGCGGCTTTAGGCTCAACAGTGCCAGTGTGCATCATGTTGCATTGCTGCATGTCACAGGCGCAGATGGCGAACACGAACTGCAAAACCTAGTGATAACTGATTTAGGAGACTCGCTGCACCTTGGTTTAAATGGTCAAGCCCTTAAACTGGCTGGCAGCATCAAAGATGAGGTCTTACTGGCTGAAATTAACGGCCATAAAAGTAAAGTACCAGTTAGCCATGAAGGCGATGAGTTCACGCTATTTTTACCTTCTGGTAGTTATCACTTTAAAGCGGTTCTCGCCCAAGAAGCCGAAGAAACAGTTGATAGCGCAGAAAAACTAAAAGCCCCGATGAATGGCACGGTGGTAACACACTTGGTTGAGGTCGGTGAAACCGTCGTTGAAGGACAAGGGCTGCTAGTCATGGAAGCCATGAAAATGGAATACACCATCGAAGCCCCTTTTGATGGTGTCGTGAGTGAATTTTATTTTCAAAGCGGCGAGCTCGTCACCGACGGTGTTCAGCTTTTAAATGTCGAACCAACGGCTGACGCCGAACAAGCATAAGGCGTAAATAATGTTGCCGCATAAAGTCAGTATTTTTGAAGTTGGCGCCCGTGACGGATTACAAAATGAGCTTCCCGTCAGCACGCAAGACAAGTTAACGCTCATCGACCAGTTAGCTGATGCAGGTGTAACGCGAATTGAAGCGGGTAGCTTTGTTTCCCCTAAATGGGTGCCACAAATGGCCGACTCGGGTGATATTTTTAAGCAATTAACCCGCAAGCCAGATGTTGTTTACTCCGCTTTAACCCCTAACTTAAAGGGGCTGGAACTTGCGCTTGACGCTGGAGCAGATGAAGTTGCTATATTTGGCGCAGCATCAGAAACCTTCAGTCAGCGCAATATAAACTGCTCTATTGAAGAGTCTATTGCACGCTTTGAGCCAGTCATGGCAATGGCTAAAGCCCGTAACATTCCAGTACGTGGTTATGTCTCATGTGTCCTTGGCTGCCCTTACGAAGGTGACATTGAGATTGATGAAGTCGCTCGTGTGTCTGAAATACTTTACAAAATGGGGTGTTACGAGATTTCACTTGGCGACACCATTGGTGTTGGCACCCCCATTAAAGCCCGTAAGATGGTTGAAGCCGTGGCTAAATTAGTGCCTGTTGAAAAACTGGCACTACACTTCCACGACACCTATGGCCAAGCGCTTGCCAATATACAAGCTTGTTTAGACACGGGGATCAGTGTGATTGACTCATCTGTGGCCGGCCTAGGTGGTTGCCCATACGCTAAAGGTGCGTCAGGCAATTTAGCGACAGAAGATGTTGTATACATGCTTCATGGTATGGGGATTGAAACCGGTATCGACTTACACAAATTAGCTAAAGCTGGCCAACAAATTAGCGCCGCTTTAGGCCGACTAACGGGCTCGAAAGTTGCTCAAGCAATTTGCAGTGAATAACCAAGGTTATTCTGGCCCCAATAATTTGCACTTAACGCAAGATAGAAAAGGACAAGATGATGGCAGGACTCAATAAAGTCGTTCATAGCTACGAAGAAGCCTTAAACGGACTCACCAATGACATGACCATCATGGTCGGTGGCTTTGGCCTTTGTGGTATTCCAGAAGGGTTAATTAACCACATGGTAAAAATGGGTGTAACAGGATTAACCGCCATCTCAAACAACGCTGGTGTTGATGATTTCGGCTTAGGCCTTCTGCTAAAAGAACGTCAAATCGCCACCATGATTGCCTCGTATGTGGGCGAAAACGCCACGTTTGAGCAGCAAATGTTATCGGGTGAGTTAAACGTTATCTTGACTCCACAAGGCACATTGGCTGAAAAAATCCGTGCTGGCGGCGCTGGAATTCCTGCGTTCTTTACCGCAACTGGATACGGAACTCCTATTGCTGAAGGCAAAGAAACCCGTGAAATAAAAGGCCGACATTACGTGCTTGAAGATTCACTGACCTCTGACTTTGCCCTTGTTCGAGCATGGAAAGCTGACACGATGGGCAATCTGATCTTTCGTAAAACGGCAGCGAACTTTAACCCTATGATGGCAACTGCGGGCAAGATTACGGTCGTTGAAGCAGAAGAGATTGTCCAGCCGGGTGAATTAGATCCAAACCACATTCATACCCCAGGTATTTATGTTGACCGCGTCATACAAGCAAGCTTTGAAAAACGCATCGAACAACGTACTGTCAAACCAACTGACACGGCTGCAAAATAAGGAGCAAGAACATGGCTTTATCAAGAGAACAACTTGCTCAACGTGTAGCACAAGAAATGCAAGACGGCTTTTACGTTAACTTAGGTATCGGTATTCCAACCTTAGTCGCTAATTACATTCCAGACGGCATGAGCGTCATGCTGCAATCTGAAAATGGCTTGCTGGGTATGGGCGAGTTCCCAACCGAAGACACCATTGATGCTGATTTAATTAATGCAGGTAAACAAACGGTCACCGCTGTTGATGGCGCATCTTTTTTCTCATCAGCAGAAAGCTTTGCCATGATCCGTGGCGGCCATGTGGATTTAACCGTACTAGGTGCATTTGAAGTGGATGTTAATGGTTCAATTGCATCATGGATGATCCCAGGAAAATTAATTAAAGGCATGGGCGGCGCAATGGATTTAGTTGCTGGCGCTGACAATATTATCGTCACCATGATGCACGCAGATAAAAAAGGTAACTCAAAGCTACTGCCTCTATGTGAGCTGCCATTAACAGGCTACGGCTGCATCAAACGTGTCATGACAGACTTGGCCTTTATGGAAATCAAAGACGGCGCATTTCACTTGCTAGAGCGTGCACCAGGGGTGAGCGTTGAAGAGATTGTTGCTAAAACTGCGGGTAAGTTGGTCGTGCCAGAGCATGTACCAGAAATGGTGTTTTAAATTGAATGCTTGATTCAATTTAACTTTGAAAAGATCAAAAGCGAGCTTCAATGGAGGTTCGCTTTTTTGTTGGTGATTCTGAAGTTTTATGGGATTGCTTAAAGCCACAAAGATAACAGCAGAATCAAAGTCGTGGCGCTTCGCCCACACCAGAGCCAAGGGGGAAAGCGCTTATCCCCCTTAACAAACCCGCAGCGCTCCAACGAAGTTATTCTATGAAGCGAATAAGCTGCGGCCTTACTCGAAAATAACTAACGCTTCCGATGGGGCGTCCCTTCCCCTCGAAAGCTAGCCAGACATCCATGACTGGACTTACGTTATTTTCTTCAACGACCACAGCAACTTCGAATGGAGAGTGTTGAACTAGCAGGGCCAGTTGTTACTTTTGAGGTTTAACCATATAGCTAATACTTATCAAGCATTAATGAGCTCATATACACTTTGTAGAAATGACATTTTGATGGCTAATAAAATCAGTTATTCTTTATATCATTAGAACTTCACCCGTTAATTCGTTCTAATAATGGAGTAAATGGGTTTCAAACTTAAAAATCAATTTCTTGCAGGAGATACTATGAAAAAACAAACAAAAAAGAATCATTTTAGCCCTGTATTTGCTAATCAACATTGGACAAATGAAGAAAATGGTTGGCATTATAAATATTATTATTATTGTCCTCATCGAAAATGTGTTGTGGATTCACACAAAGATAAAGGTAAAACGGCATGGGGGTATGAATTCAATTTATATTCACAGGAATTGGAAGATAAGCTTGATACTGAAATCGAGAATAATACCGCTCAAATTTACGATAAGCTTTCAAATGAAGAAACTCTAAATAATGATGAAAGAATGAAGTGGGGACAATTTATTATTACCCAATCTATGAGAACTCCTAGTTTTTTCAAATATCGCGAAGAGCTTGAAAAATCAAGTGATGTAGATAATTCCTTTAAAGAAGATATTATTGGCTGCCAATGGTGCGAAGATAATAAATATATTGCATCTCGAAACTGGATAATTCTCGAAGCAGCCGAAGGTGATTTCTTTGTTCGAACTGATAACCCTGTTTATATGACTGGCTTTCTCCATAACCCAAATACAACGATATTTTATCCTTTAAGTCCTAAAAAATGCTTTGTTGCTTGTTCATTTATTGAAATACAGCTAGCTCTTATAGGAAGCAAATTACCTTTCCCAAAACAAGAAGTACTTAAGTTAGAGAAAGGTAACGCATATAAAATTAATTTTGACCTCATAAAATCAGCTTCGACCTCTTTAATAGTTGCAAAAAATGACAACAATAACGTCATCAGCAAGATGAACCTTGAGCTTCTAGGGGCCTTTCCACAGATACCATATATGTTATCTTCTGCAGAAAATGATTATGCCGAATCGATTAAAGTTGAGCAGTTAATACAACTAATGTCATGCACCGATGGGATTGAATACCCAGAATATAGAGACTACGAGCTAAAGCCCTTTTATGGAATTGAATTTTCAATAGGGATAAATCCATTCTCTGTTTTTGGTGTTACTAATCAGCAGTTAAAAGAGTTAAATCCCGATATTGAAATAGAAATAGAATAAGTTAGGCAAATATCCAAGCTTCAATTAATCCTGCTGATTCAATGCTCTCCGTTGGAAGTGTCTGAATGCGTTAAGTTCATTTGCGTGATGGAGGCTGGTCATTCTCGTGCATCCATGCACTTCATGACATTCAGGCATCCTGCCTATCGTCGCCGACATAGCCTCAGTTGAGCCATGATCACTCTCAGCATCCCAGCTAGAGTCACATTAAAAAATATTAGGCTTCTATCACAAAGCTGCCTTGCATAATCGCCCAGTGACCTGGAAATGAACAAAAGAATCGGTAAGCGGCTTTGCTATCTAACCCCTCAATATTAAACGTTATTGATGTTGAGCCACCGCCGCCAATAACGTCAGTATGGGCTAACACTCTTTCATCACCCGCTTTTATATAGCTGTTATCAACACCTGCAGTCATGCCGTCATTCGCAATAGCTTGAACATTGTCAGCAGTGCTTAGTACCCAGTTATGGCCCATTGCTGATTTAGGTAAACTGCCTGAATGGTGTAAGTTTAAGGTCACTTCTTTGCAGGTCGCTGGCACTGATAAACTTTTCTTATCAAATTGCATCGCATCATTGGCCGTAATTGTTAGTTCGCACTCACTTGCGTTAACGTTTAGGCTCATTAACATTACGCCTAGTGCAGCTGTAGCTTTAATCATGTTGGTCATATCATTTCCTTGTGACGGTATAGAATGCATTGTTATTAAAAACGAAAGCATACTAAAACAATTCACTCCAAATGAGAATGATTACCAATTGTAAATAAGTTAAATATTGATTAGCGCTTGATAAATAAGTCCTTAGGAGAAATCAAAAGAGTTAGCGCATCCTACTCTTTTAGGATGCTTACTTCATATGTCTGCGTATTTAAAAATATCGATAATGTGGCGAAAGAGCACTGTAATTTAATATTTAATTACCGTTTTGCATGTAAGATTGGGGGTTAATCTTCCTAAATAGGCTCTGCCCTATTGCCATTGCTAGGCTAATTTCATGACGTTTGATATTTTATTACTGTTACTTGCTGGTTTTTTTGGCGGCGTTTTAAACTCGCTAGCTGGCGGTGGCAGTTTTATCACTTTCCCTGCACTAATATTTGTTGGCGTGCCACCGATTATGGCTAATGCAACCAATACTTTTTCGTCTTTTGCTGGATATCTCAGTGGTGCATTTGCATTTAGGCGAGAGCTGCTTGCTCATAAAAAAGAGATTAAAACCATTATCATCACCAGTTTATTTGGTGGTGCTTTCGGCGCATGGCTATTACTCATTTCTCCAGAGACCGTGTTCCAACAAGCGATTCCTTGGTTACTATTATTTGCCACCTTACTGTTTATTTTTGGCTCTAAAATCAATGCCTTTTTCAGTCGCTTATCGAATCAACATAAATATGCCTCTCAATTGGGCGCGGTAATGTTATTTTTAGTGCTACTAGCTGTTTGTATATACGGCGGTTTTTTCAATGCGGGATTAGGCATTATCGGTTTAAGTTATTTGGCATTAGCTGGGCACACTAATATCAATGCGATGAATGGCATTAAGCTAGTCATTTCTTCATCGGTTTCCTTAATCGCTATTATTTTATTTATCTACAATGATGCAATTGCTTGGTTCGAGGGGGTTACGGTACTGGTTGGTACTTTGATTGGCGGTTATATGTCAGCCCATATTGCCAACAAGGTATCCCAAGTACGCATGAGGCAGTTTGTGATTGTGATGAGTTGCGCCATTACGGTTTATTTCTTTTACTCCACATATTCTCACCCTCTGTAAAAACTAAATGCAGCTTGTTGTTGTGATGCGATGCGCCATTACGGTTTATTTCTCTATACACCACATATTTAAACCTTCCCCAAAAAACTAGATGCAGCTTGTTATTGTAATGAGCTGCGCCATTACGGTTTATTTCTTTATACACCAGATATTTAAACCTTCCTAAAAACTAGATACACCTTGTTGTAATGAGCTGCAACATTACGGTGTATTTCTCTTACTCAACTTATTGTCATCCTCTCAAAAGATGAGATACATGTAGTGAGTGACTGCTATTCCAGTTGCATTCTTAACAACAAAGCGGTGTTGATTGCAGATATAAGGTTATCGTTTCTGGCAAGTCACTGCTTTGTTACTGAAGTAACAATTCAGGGTTTAAGCAAAGTAAAATTCACTTCTAAGCTTCAACCAAAAGTCCCATACCGAAGAGGCTTAAACTAAAATAAAATGAAATAATTCTGTAACAAGCAATAAACCCAATGAAAACTCAGACACATATAGTAAATGGAATTTACGATACTGAAAAAATGTACCTCACGATTGGTAAAGACTCAGTAGAGAAGCACTTTAAACCTTACCGTAAATACATTAGTCGTTATAACATCGAAAAAGAATCATTAGTTAGACTTCAAAATATTAATGGAGTCCCCAATTTAATCGACTGTGATGACAGAAACAAAACACTGGTGATGTCAAAAATTTCGGGTGAAACGCCAGCCCATCTAACCCGTGATAACTTGAAAGATTTGATTGAATTAGTCAATAAAATGCTCGAAGCAGGTGTTGCTCGGCACGCCTTACCCATAAGAGATATCATTGTTGATAATCAGAATAAATTAGGCTTAGTAGACTTCGAACGCTCTACTTTACGAGGCTCAATCATCCGCCTTGATTGGTATGTGGCAAAAAAAGTCACTCACTACCACTTATATCGATTAATTGCTCAATTCCAGCCTGACCTACTTACGAATAAGCAAAGCCAAAAACTCAATGCTGTAACTCGAATTCGACACTTCTTCAAACGCTAGTACAGCGCGCTTTACTAGAAACAGCCGGCGATTGTCATGCTTTAACTGCTTTCAGTGCAAATCAGTCTATTGGTTGATAGCGGTTGTTTTTAATCAAGATTAATCAACCTACAAAACTCACAATATATAGCAAAATCAGTAAATTAGATAAAATTCGTTATTATATTCAACGTTAAATATCACCTATTAATTCTGTGGGTTTAATCGTGCAAGTTTTGCATTTTATATTAGGCTTAAAGATTGTCATCTATTGACATAAAGCAGTGATTTGACAAACTTCTAAGGAGAGAAAAATGTCTAAGAAATTAATAGCGCTACTTATCTCAGGTCTATTGCTGGGTTGTGGTAGTAGTGATGATTCAGAAGATCCAGCACCAGAAGCTGAAATACCGCAACCAGAGGTTGAAGAGCCCGCTCCCACACCAGCCCAAGGTATCTTTATCGATAGTGCCGTTATCGGTATTGGATATCGAACAGAAACTCAATCTGGAGTCACTGATGAAGAAGGTAATTATAATTACCTTGAAGGTGAAACTGTCACTTTCTTTATCGGCGACCTAACCTTCCCAGCAACACCAGCATCAGGAATTGTCACCCCTTTTAATATTGCGGCATCTGAAAGTGTTGATGACAATCAAGTAGTAAACATCGCAAGGTTGCTACAAACGCTTGACCAAGATGGCGATACTTCCAATGGGATTACCATTACCGATACCGCTATCGCAACAGCTGAACCGGTTGATTTTAATTTAAGCACAGATGAATTTGCCGACGATCCTGCGGTTAAAACCACTATTGAAAATGGCGGTCAAGATACCGCTGTAACAGACTTGGTTGATGCAGACGATGCTGTCGACCACTTAACCGAACAAGTTGCGGCGAATGGCGTTCAGGTTGGTATCACAGGCACTTGGCATTATCCAGATGACGATAATGATTTACTCACGTTAGTGTTCTTTAACGATGGCACCTATGCGCATTTTGAAGTTGACTCAGAGGATGAAGAGGAAGAGTCAGGAATGGAATGGGGAATGTACAGCCGTGACAGCGAAACCAACCGTGTTATTGCCAGTCAATCATTTGATGAAAATGGCGATACAGGCTTAACTGATTTTACTGACGTAGATGGTGCACCTTTATTATTTGCCGAAGTTATGGAAGAACAATTAGTCCTTTCAATCGACGAAGATGCCAATGACTCAATTGATGAAACACTTAATTTTGATAAGCAAGGCAGCGAGGGGGTTGTCGGCACTTGGTTAGTAAAAGCAACCGATGATCAACCCGGTGATGAAAATGACTTGTTGATGTTGTTATTTAACGATGATGGAACATACATTCATGCAGAAATAGACCTAGATGGTGAGGCCGAAGAGTCTGGCATGGAATGGGGAACCTACAGTATCGATAGTGAAAGCAATATGGTCACAGTAACCCAAACGTTTGATAGTAATGGAGACACTGGGTTAACTGATTTTGTCGGTGAAGATGGGCCTTCCCTATCAATGTCGGCACAAGGCAATACATTGCTTTTATATATCGACGAAGATGGTGATGGCGACGTTGATACTCAGATGTTATTCCAGCGTCAATAAACAATGTACACAAGCTAACTCAGTAGATTCAATCTACACCTTTAAGAATGCGCAATACACGTCATGCTTGAATCTGCTGAGTTTTACTATCCCACCGTAATTAAAGCTTTATCATTACGACTTAATCAATAACGACGCATTAACTGGTCGTTAATAGCGAATACACATGCAATAAACTCAAGTAGCCATTCTTAAAAAATAATTCTTTAGGGAAGCAAGGTTTTTTGCTTCCCTCCTTATCTAACAAACTGCTAAAAATGATACCTAACGCCACCAATAGCCTCTAATTCTACTTTGACATCATCAATTAGGTACAATGTAGGCTGCGCTTCGATGAAAAAAGTAAACCGCTCTACTTTAGTGTGAGCACCAAATACCGCTCTTGCGCCCAATTTAATATCATCATTTTTTTTATCAGCAATCTTGCCGCCCACGCCCCAATAAAAATGTGGGTGGTCCTTAAAATTAAATGTTTTATCTAAGGTAAATGAAAAGTCATCAAAACCCACCCCAAACTTATACTCATTCATTTTTACATTAATGCCTGAGTCGCTACCTACCATTAAACCGACTTCAGGCGCAGCATTGGCCTTAGGTGTAAAAATGATAACCAGAGAAAGCATGATTGAAACAAAGACGGTGACAAACTTCATGATGGACCTTGTTAGAAAATAAAAGGCGACATCCTAACGAGTTTGCTTTTAAGAGTAAATTTGACGAGTAACATTGGGACATTTTTAAACAAATAACGCGAGTAAAGCGCCAGTATACATAACGATTTCATAGCGATTTTGCATCAAGTGTTTCAATGCAGGGCAAAAATAACACACAATAAAATTGAGGTGTATATGAAGCATGAATGACAAAGTAGCATCTGGGTCGGAACCTATTCAAACTCGTCAGTAAATCATGAACAAGTCCCGATTATCTTATTTCAAGATAATTTCTCGCATTCTATATTCCCCTGTTAAGGTTCTCACTTCGGGGTATTTGGCAGAGATTTCGTTAGACATTTTTTCATCCGAATCACTCCATTTCTGCATAAATTGTTTGTACTTCTCCTTATTGGGTTCAATATCAGCTGCATTGTCAAAGGTCACCACCAGCAACATATTAAAGTCACCACTGGTTGCCAGATCGCTGCCGTAAATTTTCCAATCTTTAATAAAGCCAAGCTCCTTTTGAATATTAACTGCTTTAACCCAGCTACTGCGTAAACCCGCTAAGTAGATATCTCCCATATTGGGATCCACTTTTACCGTGGTCATCATCATGATTTCGCTGCCGAGATCGTAATCTTCATATACTTCTAATCTATCCTTTGAAAATACAGAACTACTAAATAAAACACATAATGCAATTATTAAGGTCTTGTTCATGTCGTTCACTCCTAATTGTTAACTTAATTCGCTGGTTATTTTTTAACCAAATTAAGCTTTAAGAGTATAGTCGAAAGGGTTATAAAAGCAGGAAAAATATAAAACTGAAAGTTATCAGTTCATTAGCGGTGAATATAAAAGAGCATAAAGAAATAAGTCAGTCTAAAGTTATACAAATAACTGAGATTAAAGGATAAAAACCGCACATAAAAAAGAAATAAAAATGAATCTCGAAGTACATTTAACGTATATAAAGTAAAACACCGCCCGAAGAGCGGGTTTTCACCGCTCAAAAACGTATCACTTTAGACTTACATAGAAAGAGTTGTTAATTAAGCATCTTTAGCGGGGGCTGCAGTAAATAATCCCTGAATTTTCGGTGTGATACTAATAAGTTGATTGGTCAATAAACTCATGCTGTAACCCAACATGGCGCCCAATAATAATGGCGGTAGAATAGCAGCTAAATCAGCGCCTAATGCAAATGTAATACAGCAGCCAATAAACGCACCTGGGATAAACGCCAGTTTTTGATAACTCGCCTGTAAACACATTGCAGCAGTGGCAACACCGGTAAATGCGTAACCTACCATCGGTGAAATAAAGAACCCACTCCCCGAGATAATAAGCCAACCCCAAAAAACACCTGACAAATTTGTACTCATAGCCATCAGCATGCCTTTAATGCCAGTTTCTGTTTGAGCAAAAAAAGTGCTACAGCTTAAAAAACCAACCCAAGTCACTAACTGGAAAACATCGGCAACCCCAGCCCATAGCGCTGCGAGTAGACCTGCTGATATTGCTATTTGCCAACGATGTTCCATATTGCCCTCTCGAATGTCGCCAAAATAAAACGTAGAGTTTATAAAATAATACAATCAACACGTAATCTACGCTATTTAGCGATGAAACAAAAGTGATCTAGAACAGATTAATGAGCAAAATACAGTCAACCAAAGTGATAAAGCCGCTAGTACATTTAATATTACTAATTCAAGATACACTTATTGTTAAGGATTTTTATCCTCCTCAATGAAGTAAATCTGTAAATCTATCGACAAAACCCATAACACTTGTCACTTCCAAACAAGCTAAAACCATTCATAAACGAACTATTTAAGTGATACCGTTCAAATTTTTACTACAAGAACACCGAGTTTATGTAGCTAATTGTATTTTCTTGCGAGAGCTATCATTTTCTATTCTTTGACTCATCTAGTCTGATATTCAACAAGTCATCAACAGCAAAGCTGCCTTATTGGACTCAACAAAACCAATAGTCATGACAATAATTTGAGGAACGCCTATGAAAAACTACCTATCAAACTCAAGATTAAATCTTGCGACAAATAGTCTTGACTGGGTCATGGGACACACCATCAAACAATCGCTAAGTCTTAAAGATGCAGTGCCTTTAGATGGAATTCAGCAATTAGCGGTACCAGAAAAACCGATTGAGACCTTATACATTCACATTCCTTTTTGTCATACATTGTGTCGATTTTGCTCGTTCCACAAAATTAAGTTTAATGAAGGCGTCGCTAAAACTTATTTTAAAGCCCTAAGACAAGAAATTCGCACAGTAATTGCACAAGGATACCGATTTAATCGAGTGTATATTGGCGGCGGCACGACCACGATTTTAGAAGATGAATTAATCAAAACTATCGAACTGATTAAATCTATTACCACGATAAGAGAAGTCTCTTGCGAGAGCGATCCGATATACTTTAAAGAAGGTAATCCGCATTTACTTAAAGGCTTAGTGGATCGCATGTCTATCGGGGTACAAAGCTTTGATGACAAGATTTTAAAGGCCAGTGGTCGATTTGAAAAATTTGGTAGTGGATTACAACAAGCCGAATACGTTAGCCGTGCGATTGAAGTAATACCAACGGTTAATCTCGATATGATGTACGGCTTTAAAATGCAGACCCCAGAGACTGTAGCCAATGACTTAGCCCAAACAATTCGTCTCAGCCCAGATCAAATCACCACTTATCCCCTTACCGTAGGCATTGGTCAAAACCGTAAAAAAGCGGGTTGCCTTGCAGGCCAACCCGAAGAACTTTGGCCACAATTTTTAGCGGTAAAAGAAGCACTGGCTGAGCGGTATATTATGGAATTCCCATGGACTTTCAGTCGTAACTTTGGCCAACCCGTTGAAAATAAGTATGTATTAGATGGCGAAGATTGTTTCGGTGTTGGCTCTGGTGCTTTCGGGCGTTTTGGCGAGCAATTCAGGATCTCAAGCTTTGATATCCCTGACTATATTGAGCGTATCCAATCTAATCAAACCGGAACCAGCTACACCAAACCATTAGATAACAAAGCGTTATTACAACATCATTTAATGATGATGATGGGGCATGGACTATTGGATAACGCCCAATTTAAAGCACATACAGGTAAAACATTGTGGCAAGCGTTCCCACTTGAGATGAGTTATTTGATTTCAGCTGGCGCACTGAATAAACAAGGCAGTAACTATGTGACCACACCGGCAGGTCAATTTATTGGTTTGAAAATGTTCTCAGGCTTTTTAGCTGGGATGGACTTCTTACGTGAACAAGCAAGAGAACTGCCCTTATCAACGAAATCTGACAGCGAAGCATCTGCTAATAACTGCATCACTAATGAAACAAAAACAGATTCAGGCATTATCGTTTAATACAGGCTCTGCGGCTTACTATTTAAGTCGCAGAGCAAACATCCCTTAAATTTACTACGACTTAATTAGCTTATAAAAGGATAACTAAACGGTATTACGGCGTAAGGATATATTCCATGGCTTGAGCTAGTTTAGGCGAGTCAGGGTCGGACACTTGTGTCACCCACACCACTTCCCCACTTCGGTTTATAAATACGGTAGTAGGTGTACCTTTAACGCCATATAAGTCGGCCACACTGTCACCGTTTATCAGCGTTTGTATCTCTATCCCTCGGCTTTTTAACACGCTTTGCGGTTGTGCGCCCTTATCTTCACGAAAACTAATCGCTATCATCTCTAAATCAGTATCTTGATAAGTTTGCCGTAATCTTTCTAAACCAGGTTGCAGCTTTTTGCAGTAAGGACACCAAGTCGCCCAAAAGTGAATGACAACGGGCTTGCCAGCAGTCGATTCAAGTGACCATTGTTTGCCATTAGCATCAAACAGCGCAAAATCGGCAGCTTTGGGAAATTGATACCCTTTATCACCTTGCTCATCAGCGCCCCATGCTAGCGATGACAATAAAATACCTTGTATAACTGCCGCAGTGAATAGTAGCCATTTGGCGAGTTTTATATGGTCACCGTTATGGTGAATATCAATCACATTCATACAGACAAACCTCGGAAATATTAAGAATGATTTAACGCAAATGTCATCTAAATTCTGTCTTAAACGCTCTCTTAAATTCGGCCTTTAATTCGGCCTTGCTTGAGCACCTATATACAGACCGAGCTACCCGCTTATTGCTTTCATCACTATTAACTTTTAACTGAGCTTGTCACAGAAATATGTTCATTTATCCAAGTCATCAGCCATTTTACAAACTGGTCTAATCAGGTTAACTTGGCATAAAAGGTAAATGGAGTTCACATGCCGACATTGACTGACTGGCAACAAGATAGCTATTTTCAGCAATTTTCTTTTGCTAAAGAAGCTGACTATTCTATTTTCGTAAAACATGCAGGAGATACTAATAATCCCGCGTTATTACTGATTCATGGCTTTCCCACCAGCAGTTATGATTGGCAGCCTATATGGCAAAGTCTCAGCGCTCAGTTTCATGTCATTACCTTAGATATGATTGGCTTTGGATTATCAGATAAACCCACCCAATTTCACTATTCGTTCGCCGCTCAGGCCAATTTAATCGAGCAACTACTCGCGTCACTCAAAATAACTAATGTGCATATTTTGTCTCATGATTATGGCAACACAGTCACACAAGAGTTACTGGCGAGGCAGCTGCACAATCAACCCAATTATCGAATACTGAGCACAGTGTTATTAAACGGCGGTATTTTCCCTGAAGTGATTCACCCAATTCTTATCCAAAGATTGTTATTAAGCCCACTCGGCTTTTTAGTCGCTAAAGGAATGGGATTCAAAGCATTTAAACGTAACTTTGATACCATTTGCACAATCAACATTTCAGAAAGCGAACTACAAAAACATTGGCAGTTGATTAAACATCATCAAGGTGAGCGAGTGTTTCATAAGCTTATTCAATACATGAAAGAGCGAAAGGTGAATCGTGACCGTTGGGTCAATGCGCTTATTGATAACCCAACGCCGATGCGCTTCATTAATGGTCTAGATGATCCTATTTCTGGCCAAGATATGCTTGAGCGATATGAAGCTCTGATTGATACTCCAGATGCTATCAGCCTGCATGATGTTGGTCATTACCCTCAACTAGAAGCGCCAAGCCTAGTATTGAAGCATGCAATGGCATTCTGGCAGCGCCACCAAATTATTGATTAATCTGCGTCAATAAAACCAAGCAATGAATGAAGGATAATGGCGCTCAAGCAACACAAATTATTACCGCTTAAATTAACTGAGTTTTTACTCAAAGTTCGCTAAAGTAGACTAAGTTATAACCAGTCGCTGAAAAACTTATTCAATAATTAATAACAACCACGACGACTCTACAACCACAACTATGGTGCGAAAAAACGCAAAAAACAAAGGACCGTATTATGCCGATTTATCAAGCCCCACTGCGTGATTACCAATTTATCCTATCTGAGCTGCTATCTATCTATGATCAAACCGGACTCGCAGGCTTTGATGAAATAGACCCAGAACTAACCGACGCTATTTTGCAAGGCGTCGCCGATTTCACCACCGACATCATGTTACCTTTAAATGCCTCAGGCGATCTTGAAGGATGCCAACTTAAAGATGGCAACGTCATTACGCCTAAAGGTTTTAAAGAGGCTTACCAACAATACATTGATGATGGCTGGGCTACGCTCACCTGCGATCCTGAATATGGCGGTCAGGGCTTACCTGAAGTCATTGGCACCTTTGCCACCGAAATGAAAACTGCCACCAATATGGCTTTTGCCATGTATCCTGGGTTAACCCATGGCGCTTATTCAGCCATCCATGTCCATGGAAGCGATGCACTGAAACAAAAATATTTAGCCAAATTAGTCAGTGGCGAATGGACTGGCACCATGAACTTGACTGAATCCCATGCTGGAACCGATCTTGCCCTTCTTCGTACTAAAGCAACCCCCGTTGCTGATGGCAAATTTGCAATCAGTGGCGAGAAAATTTTCATTTCATCAGGGGATCATGACTTAGCTGAAAACATTGTCCATTTAGTTTTAGCCAAATTGCCTGATGCACCAGAAGGGGTGAAAGGTATTTCATTGTTCGCGGTGCCAAAGTTTCATGTAAACGATGACGGCAGCTTAGGTGAAGCCAATCAGTTATGTGCCAGTGCGTTAGAGCACAAAATGGGGATTCATGGTAACTCAACCTGTGTCATGGTGTTTGATGGCGCTGTAGGAGAGTTGGTTGGCGAACCTCATCAAGGTCTAAAAGCCATGTTTACTATGATGAACCAAGCTCGCCTTGGCGTTGGTATTCAGGGCTTAGGCGTATCTGACATCGCTTATCAAAATGCGCTGGTTTATGCTAAAGAGCGCATTCAAGGCCGAGCCCTTTCTGGAGTTAAACAGCCACAACAAGCTGCAGACTCGATTTTGGTTCACGGTGATGTGCGTCGTATGTTGTTATCTCAAAAGTCATTCAATGAAGGAACGCGTGCATTAATGGGCCAACAGGCTTTATGGCTTGATCAGGCAGAGCGACACAGCGACCCTGTAAAAGCTAAACAAGCTGCAGCGCTTGCAGCCCTTTTTACGCCAATCGTAAAAGGGTTTGTGACCGATCAAGGCTTTAAAGCGTGTGTTGATGCTCAGCAGATTTATGGCGGACACGGCTATATTAATGAATGGGGTATGGAGCAATTTGTACGTGATATTCGAATTGCGATGATTTATGAAGGCACAAATGGCGTACAAGCACTCGATCTTGTTGGGCGTAAATTATTATCAGATAAAGGCGCAACACTGACATTATGGTCAGATATGGTTAAAGGCTTTATTGGTGAGCATAGTAATAATGACGCGATGAAACCTTACCTTGCAGGGTTAATGGATGCAGCCACGGATTTAGAAAAAGCCACCGGCTTTATTGCACAGTCAGCGGCTAAAAATCCCGATATGATTGGTGCAGCCTCAATGCCATATATGCAGTTATTTGGCATTAGTGCCCTTGCATGGATGTGGGCACGAATTGCAGCGACGTCAATTGCCGCCCTTGATGCAGGTACAGATGAGTCTGATTTTTATCAAGCTAAGTTAAATACAGCCGAGTTTTATATGCGATATTGGGGATGCCAAACGCGCAGTTTACGCAAGCAAGTCGAAATGAGCAGCGCGCAAATTGCAACCTTTGATGAAGCCGATTTTTAGTCTGACTTCATACAAGCAATCTATGTGAGCTTTATAAAAAACAGCGCCTTTAGGCGCTGTTTTTGTATTTCTGGAAATAGCCTTTAATGACTAATCCCAGATGAATTCTCTAAAATGCTTACGACACACAGACTCATAGCTTTCATTACCACCAATAGCAACCTGCTCACCTTCACGCATAGGTTTTCCATTACCATCAAGGCGAACGACCATATTGGCTTTGCGACCACAGTGACAAATGGTTTTTAACTCAACCAATTTATCTGCCCAAGCGAGTAGATATTGACTACCGCTGAACAGCTCCCCTTGGAAATCCGTTTTCAGGCCGTAACACAATACTGGGATATCAAGATTATCCACCACATGAGTTAATTGCTTCACTTGTTCTTTACTTAAAAACTGGGACTCATCAATTAAAATGCAGTGTAATTGCTGAGATTCAAGCTCAGCTTCAATCATGGTCGATAAATTATCGTTTGCTCCAAATACTTGAGCATCTGTTTCAATCCCTATTCTAGACGCCACTTTTCCAACACCGTATCTGTCATCAATTGACGCTGTCATAACAAGCGTATTCATGCCACGTTCACGGTAGTTATAAGATGATTGGAGAAGCGAAGTTGATTTGCCGGCATTCATTGCCGAATAATAGAAATAGAGTTGTGCCAAAACAGAAGATCCTTATTGTTATAATCGAGGTTAGTCTACCATTGAATCGATTTAGAGATAAGGCATGTGAGGATTAAATAGCGTGAACTTGCTAGCACTATTCCTTGATGATGAATCCCCTTTATCATCACAGTTAATTTGCTTTCCCTATTGATGGTTAACTCGCCCTCCTTATCCGTTTCTCAAGAGAATATCGCACAAAGCCAAAGCATGACTGATGAAAAGAATGTATTCCAAACAAGCATCTATTAACATAATTTACATTTTGCAATAAATTAGATCACAGTTTTCAAGCTCACTACCAGCACAACATATACAGGCATCACGAAACGACAAAATCTTCATATACGATTAAGAAACAATTGATAAATTGCATAAACAATTATAATTAAGGAAGTAGAAACACAATGCATAAAACAATTGTCGCTGTCGCGATTGCTGCAACACTCGCATTAAGTGGTTGTAGTCATACTCAAACAGAAAACACCACTCAGGGCGCTCAAGTGCAATCTCAAAATCCATTGATGCAAGCAAGCGTACTCCAGTACCAAGCACCTGACTTTAGTCAGCTTAATAATGAGTATTTTCAGCCAGCGCTTGAGCTGGGAATTGAACAGCACCATCAAGAAATTCTCAAAATTGCTGCTAACCCTGCCTCACCGACATTTGAAAATACCATTGTCGCTATGGAAAAAAGCGGTGCATTACTCACTCGCACCTCAAGTATTTTCTATAACTTAACCGGCTCAAACAGCAACCCTGAATTACGTAAAGTACAAGGCATAATGGCGCCGAAGATGGCGGCACATTCAGACAACATTAATTTAAATCCACAGTTATTCAGCCGTATTCAAGCAATTTATGATACTCGAAATAACAGCTCGTTAACTGCAGAAGAAGTTCGTTTAGTAGAGGTTTATCATCAGCGATTTGTACTCGCTGGCGCCAAACTAACTGAAGCGGAAAAACAAAAGATTCGTGAATTAAATGAAGAGCAATCAACACTCACCAATGAGTTTGCACAACGACTGTTAAGGCTCAGCAAGGAAATTGCAGTAAAAGTAGACGATGAAGCCCAACTGGCAGGTTTATCACAATCCGCTATTGCAGCAGCAAAAGCAGATGCTGAAGCGGCAGGACTTAAAGGCCAATATCTACTCAATATCACCAATACCACACGCCAACCTGTTTTAGCTCAATTAGATAACCGTGAGCTGCGTCAGCAAGTTTGGGAAGCGTCAGCAAACCGTGGCTTAACGGGTGACAACGAAACCGCTTCATTAGTCGCTCGTTTAGCGCAGCTTCGTGCTAAAAAAGCCAAACTACTTGGCTTTGACACTTGGTCTGATTACCGTTTAGCACCGCAGATGGCTAAAACGCCCGAAGCGGTGTACGACATGTTTGGCTCAATGGTGCCATCTGTGGTGGAAAACACTCAAAAAGAAGCCGCTGATATACAAGCCATGATAGATAAAACTGGCGGTAACTTTACCCTAGCACCATGGGACTGGGCATATTACGCAGAGTTAGTCCGTAAGGAAAAATATGACCTCGACTCAGCGTCTATCAAACCTTACTTTGAGTTCAATCGTGTTTTAGAAGATGGCGTATTCTTTACCCTAGAAGCATTGTACGGTGTTACGTTAAAGCCACGTCCAGACTTACCGGTTTATCACCCAGACGTAAAAGCTTACGAGATGTTTGATGAAGATGGCAGTAGCATGGCTATATTCTATGCAGACTACTTTGCTCGTGAAGGTAAACGTGGTGGTGCGTGGATGAGCTCGTTTGTAGGTCAATCTGAGTTATTAAATCAAAAACCTGTCGTCGTAAATGTCATGAACATTAAAAAGGCGCCAGAAGGCCAGCCAACCTTTGTGAGCTACGATGAAGCGACCACCATGTTCCATGAAATGGGCCACGGTACTCACGGTATGTTCTCTAAAGTGAAATACCCATCTTTAGCAGGTACTGCTGTATCTCGTGATTTCGTTGAATTCCCTTCAACTTTTGAAGAGGACTGGGCTGCGCACCCTAAAGTACTTGCAAACTACGCTAAACACTACGATACAGGCAAACCTATTCCAGACGATTTACTGCAAAAGCTATTAGCTTCTCGAAGCTTTAACCAAGGCTTTGACACCTTAGAATACATGTCAGCTGCGCTGCTTGATCTAGAATGGCATGCACTGGATGCTGACGCGCCGCTGCAAAATGTTGAAAGCTTTGAAGCTGCTGCGCTTAAAAAACATGGTGTCGACTTACCAGCAGTACCACCTCGTTACCGCTCAACTTACTTTGCTCATGCCTTCCCCGGGGGATATTCAGCTAGCTACTATGCATACATGTGGAGTGAAATTCTTGCTGCTGATGCCTTTGCTTATGTGCAAACTCAAGGTGGGCTGAATCGAGAAATCGGTATGAAGTTTAGAAAAACTATCCGTGAAGTCGGCAATAGCGTGCCGCCAATGGAAGCCTATCAAAACTTTAGAGGCCAAGCCCCTACCACTGACGGCTTGCTTGAGCGCCGTGGCTTAAAGTAACTTAGCTCTGGTTAACGAGCAAAAAAATGCCACTCAATTGAGTGGCATTTTTATTGTTAGATTTTAGCCTAAACTGGGATCTGACTTTAACAAGTCGAGCTCATATTAAGTCACAAACTAAATCCAAGTGCTTAGGACTACTTAGTGGCTATTTTTAGCCCTAAGATTGCTAATACGAACAATACAGAACACGTAATAAAGCCCATCGCAACAGAACCAGAGAAACCAAGCACGGTATAACCCACAATACTGATAACCGCTACGATTATCGCGTAAGGCAATTGTGTCATAACGTGGTCAAGATGGTGACAGCTCGCTCCTGTCGAAGACAAGATAGTGGTATCAGAAATCGGTGAACAATGGTCTCCAAATACCGCACCAGAAAGCACAGCGGCAAGCATTGGTAACATCATAGTGCTATCACTGCCCATCGCCATATCGGCAGCGATTGGTAACATAATACCAAATGTCCCCCAGCTAGTGCCGGTTGAAAATGCGGTTAAACCAGCTAATAAAAATAGCACTGCAGGCAGTAATGCAAATGGAATATTACCCGTTGCCAAGCTCGCCATATATTTACCCGTTTCAAGCTCGCCAATCACTGACGCAATTGTCCAAGCAAATAACAAGATATAAATAGCTGGCAACATTGACTTAGCGCCAACTTTGATTCCAGTAAACATCATGCTGGTGCTAATTTTTTGCTGCATGGTTAATGCAATCGTCACCACTAGACCCACTAATGAGCCGTAAAATAATGATTCGCTGACTTCAGTGTTTTCAAATGCACCTAAAACACTAAATGGTAAACCTTCACCCGCCAGCGCATCAGCACCAGTTGAAACCATAAAGTAAATAGTTGCCGCCACAAGCACAAAAATCGGCAGGAATAACCCCATGATTTTACCTGTATCAGCTTCTGGTAAATCAGCGGTCGCGCCTGGAGGTAACCCTTTGCTTTCGTCAAAGAGTTCGCCTTTTTGCGCATTACGCTCATGTTGGCGCATTGGGCCAATGTCTAAACCAAAGATAGCAACACACAATAAAAGTAATAGCGCAAAAATGGCATAAAAATTCATCGGCACCATTTGTAAAAACACGCTTAAATGGCCTGTATCAGCAAAACCATGTGCCGTTAAGATACCGCCAATTAGGGCAATAATGTATGCGCCCCAGCTTGAGACAGGAGAGATAACACATACTGGTGCAGCGGTTGAATCTAACAAGTAGGCCAGTTTTGCACGTGAAATATGGTAGCGATCAGTAATAGGACGTGCAATTGAGCCAACCACGATACTGTTGAAGTAATCGTCGATAAATACCACACAACCTAAGAACATGGTCATGAGTTTGGCGTCACGTTTATTGCGAATACGTTGGTGTGCCCAATCAGCAAACGCACGTGCTGAACCACTCACGGTAATTAAAGCGGTGATCATCCCTAGCACAACCAAGAAGCCAATAATTTGTAAATTCCAGGCATTGAGTGCGCCGTCATCCCACACTAAACTGGTGACAGTACTCACTAAGTGGCTTGCAGCTCCAGTAAAAGAGAAGTCAGTCAGCAATATCACGCCAGCAATAATACCTAAACCTAATGAAAGAAGTACTTTGCGTGTAACTACTGCTAATACAATTGCCACAACAGGAGGCAAAAGAGAGAGTGCCGAATCGGCATAACTTGTTATCATCATTTATATATTTTCTTCGTTGAGTACGAATGGAGGATAACTGATAAGGCAAGACATCGCATAAAGCGAAGACAAGAATCTTTTCAGTAGCACTCCACAGTAATATCGATATCAACATCGATATCCATTGTTTTATCCTCACGGATAAAAATTACTATGACAGTGCAGCCCCTTTCGGAAACTGCCCCAGCAAATGGTATTGATCGTACCGATTCACTTCGGCACCAAATCCTTTCAAATTAAGTTATTGGTATCAACCAACTTAACCATACTGATATTTGATGCGCCTCTACTTATGTATACGACAGTTTAAATGCTTTATAAAAGCTCACTGCCGCGACACAAGACCATACAAACATAAGCACGAGGTTAATTACCAGATAAAACTAGCTTATCTTGTGAGAAATAACATCACAATCAAAAAACAACACAAGACGATATCGACACCGTAACGAATTGTTAGCAAGCGAAGGATTATCCATCAATTAACGACAGTGAGATTAATATGCTTAAAAAATCTGATTATTGAATTAATTCAGGTGTATTTATATCGTTCAATAGGTTTAGCAATGATAAAGCTGAAAAACAATGTCATTTAATGCGCACTGACACTAAAACAAACTATCGAATAATCACGCCATAAACTGCGACCCAAAAAAAAGGTTTTTGCCTAAAAGACAAAAACCTTTTTCTACAATCAGTTTATAATTACAAAGATTGAGTTAACTCTGGAATCGCATCAAATAAGTCTGCTTCAAGTCCATAATCAGCCACTTGGAAAATTGGCGCTTCAGGATCTTTATTGATAGCCACAATCACTTTAGAGTCTTTCATACCCGCTAAATGTTGAATAGCGCCAGATATACCGACAGCGATATACAGATCAGGAGCAACAATTTTACCTGTTTGACCGACTTGTAAATCGTTAGGAACATAACCAGCATCAACAGCGGCACGTGAAGCGCCAACGGCAGCGGTTAGCTTGTCAGCTAATGCTTCTAGAATAGCAAAGTTCTCACCGCTACCCATGCCACGACCACCAGAAACAATCACTCCAGCGCTGCCTAATTCAGGGCGCTCAGATTCTGTGAGAGTTTGCGAAACAAAAACTGTCTTAGCTTCTGCAACAAAATCAACGTTAACCGCTTCAGCATTGCCATCGTTGCCTGCAGCATCAAATGCACTGGTACGAACCGTCATCACTTTTTTGTCATCTAAGCTTTGTACTGTCGCCAATGCAGAACCTGCATAAATAGGACGTACAAATGTGTCAGCACTCACCACATCTACGACTTCAGAAATTTGCGCAACATCTAATAATGCTGCCACACAAGGAAGTGTATCTTTACCTACACTGCTTGCTGCTGCTAGCACGTAATCGTAATCACTGGCGACATTAACAATTAACTTAGAAAGGTTTTCAGCCATTTGCGCTTCATAAGCAGCATTGTCAGCGACAAGGACTTTACTCACACCCGATAGTGCTTGTGCAGAAGCAACCACAGCACCAACATGACTACCAGCAACAAGCACATGGACATCGCCGCCAATTGCAGTTGCTGCACTAACGACTTTGGCCGTGTCTAATTTTAAACTTGCGTTATCGTGTTCTGCTAATACTAAAATAGCCATAATTAGATCACCTTCGCTTCATTTTTTAACTTTTCAACAAGTTCAGCCACCGAACTCACCATGACACCTGCTTGACGTTCTGCAGGTGGCGTCACTTTAATCACATTTTGATGTGCTTTAAGGCTTACACCCAAGTCATCAATAGATAAGGTTTCAAGTGGTTTACGCTTTGCTTTCATAATATTAGGTAATGAAGCATAACGAGGCTCATTTAAGCGTAAGTCCGCAGTCACCACCGCTGGTAACGGCATTTTTAATGTTTGTAACCCACCATCAACTTCACGAGTCACTTCAGCACTGTCAGCAGTTAATGTTAATTCAGAAGCAAATGTTGCTTGTGGCATATCAGTTAAAGCAGCAAGCATTTGGCCTGTCTGGTTATTGTCGCCATCAATTGATTGCTTACCAAAAATAATCACATCAGCTTGTTCTTTTTCTTGAACCGCTTTTAAAATTTTAGCAATTGATAACGGCACTAAATCTTCATCAGTCGTCACATGAATGGCACGGTCAGCACCCAAAGCCATTGAAGTACGTAACTGCTCTTGTACTGATTTGGCACCAATACTCACCACTACAACTTCTGTGACACTTCCCGCTTCTTTTAGTCTAACGGCTTCTTCTACCGCGATTTCACAAAATGGGTTCAAGGCCATTTTCAAATTAGCAGTATCAACATCTGTGTTATCAGCTTTTACTCTGACTTTCACATTGGCATCGACTACGCGCTTTACAGGCACCAATACTTTCATGGGATTTCCTTCTACACCTTCAATGTATGTGGATGGCACATTGGCTTCAGCCAATGCAATATGGCATAACTTTACGTCCTGTTAACGTTAACGTCAACCAAAGTCAAACACTTGTTTATATAATTTTTAGTTAAGAGACTGCTGATAAATAACTTATATATGCAAATAAAATATTACTTTTAGACTTAATTAACGCTTTTTAATTAAAATTTGCCTATTTAAAGGTTTTTTATTTGATCCAATCAAATTTACTTTCTATTATTAAGAGCAATTCAAGTAACCGTGCTTTTTTTACTATCTTTTTTTGTTTTAACAATTTAAATAGTCGCATCAATTTACACTCTAGTTTGATAACAATTAACCAATTTAGAGTATTGATAGGTATTATTTAATCATCACAGAATTACTTGAGATACTTATTAATTAAAATCATTAGGATGCACATTGATATGAGTGACTTTTTAGAAATTTTGACACATGGTCGTCGTTTTAAAGCTGCAGTAAAAGAGTTATCACTAGATGAATTACGTGAACTTTCTACTAAGCTTGAAAAAATCATTACAGAAAGAGAAGAAGACGAAAAAGCTGAATTAGAAGCCAATGCTGAGCGTAATGCACGCATTGCTGAAATATTAGCTCAAATTGAAAATAGCGGTTTATCAATTGAAGATTTAGGTGAAGTAACAGCAAAGCCTGCGCCTAAAAAGCGTGCCCCACGCCCTGCTAAATATCAAATTGAAGTAGATGGCGAATTAATTCAATGGACTGGTCAAGGCCGCATGCCAACTGTATTTAAAAACCAAGTAGATAATGGTAAAACAATGGAAGACTTCTTAATTCCTGGTATGGAATAAGTCTTAATCTACGATATGATAAAAAGCTTACTTCGGTAAGCTTTTTTGTTATCTAGGATGAGTAAACAGTATTTCCTCGACGCCATAAGCCATGTAAACTAACCCCTTCGCAGCACACCACTCAATTAGGCCTGTATTATGAATGTTTCTCGTCCAATGATGTCTTTCGCACTAGTATCAAGCTTTTTATTATCAGGCTGCGCAAGTGATTATACTTTTAATAGTAATTTAGACAGTAAAGCCATAGATGAGTATTTCAAGCCAACAAGCGTTGAACTATTTAAAGACGGTGAACGTCCAACTGGCGCATTTGATATTGTTGCCCTAGTTGAAGGCGAGTCTTGTCAAGAAACGGAAACTGGCGTACCCGCTAATGTCGCTGATGCCCGCACACAAGCCCGTAAGAAGGCCAATGAACTGGGTGCTAATGGACTTATCGTTAAGAAGTGCCTATTAACAGAACAACCAACAGAAACTTGCTTTACCCAAGCATTCTGCGTCGGCCAAGCAATTAAAATGCACAATGTGCAATAACCTTTTTACTATTATTTAATTCATGACTACTCATTCTGACCAGCCGTTTCAATCTGATATTGAAGCGGTTGCAATTTGTCGCACGCCATATAAACAAAAGTTTGGTATTCCTAGGCAACCTGGCCTAGTTAATGTCAAAGGCTGGGTTGAGTTAACCCCCAAATTTAACCAACTCGATGCCGTCAGGGGTATTGAACAATATTCACACCTTTGGCTACTTTTTTGTTTTCATGAAAACTTAGCACAAGGCTGGAAAAACACCGTTAGACCTCCTCGACTAGGCGGAAATGAAAAGCTAGGCGTATTTGCTACCCGCTCTACTTTTAGACCAAATGGCATTGGCCAATCTGTAGTTAAATTACATTCAGTTGTTAGACGCAACGGTAAAGTTTGCCTAGAAATATCTGGAATGGATTTATTAGATGGCACACCAATCATTGACATAAAACCCTATATTCCATTTTCTGACGCCATTGATAATGCAACTGGGGGCATTGCTCAATCAGCACCAGAATTAATAGAGGTTCAATATTCATCATTAGCTGAAACACAAGTTTTGGCTCACTCTAAAGCGCTTGATATATCGCATTTACAACAAGTAATTACGGATGTTTTAGCGCAAGACCCAAGGCCTGCATATAAAAAAGCCAAAGTAGATCTTAAAATTTATCAAGTGGCTTTATTTGATATAGATGTATTTTGGCGAGTTAATGATAAAACGATTGAGGTGATTGAAATTAAACCGACTAGCGTATGTTAAAATAAACTTCGCTTTTCGATTAACTATGTCATTTTCACCCATTTTTAGGCGAATTGATTTATCTAACAATGTTTTAAATCTAACGGTCATAATAATAATTTCGTTAACTTAATCTTAGGCTTAATAATGAATAATAAACCTGATTATCAAACTCAGCATAAAAAACGCCTATCTTGGATGCCTTGGCTTTATTTTTCGTTAAAAGAAAAACACTTAGTCTGGGCAAAGCCTTGGCAAGACGAGATCCAACAACATTTAACCCAAGTTGAAACTATTCATATTGGTGAGCACAGTTTTATCGCTCCTGAAGCCAACCTTTTTGCAGAACGTGGACGTGACATTCATATAGGTAACCAATGTATGATTGCAGCTGATGTGTTCCTCCACGGCCCTATTACACTGGGTAATGAGGTCGCGATTAACCACGGCTGTTCATTTGATGGCGGAAAAGTAGGGATCACGATCGGCAATAAGACCCGCATAGCAAATAACGTGACTATATACGCATTTAATCACGGGATGTCCGTCGATAGCCCTATTTACCAACAAGCTGTTACAGCCAAAGGGATCACAATTGGTGATGATGTTTGGATTGGAGCACAAGCTGGTATTGTTGATGGTGTCACTATTGGTAATCAAGCCATTGTCGGTATGGGCAGCATTGTCACCAAAGATGTCCCGGAGTTCGCTATTGTTGCAGGAAACCCTGCTAAAATAATCGGCGATAGGCGCGATAAGTAGTTAAAAAGTGCTGCACAATAACGCCTTGTCGTTCAATTTTCCTTGCTAACATGGCGATGTTAAACCAGCGTCTTATTGGTTTAATTATTTCAATGCCCTTGTTCCATATATTAAAGCCAAGATGTTGTTAATTATCTGGTGACAACATCGTTGCAAGTGCTAAAATGTCGCCCA
Organism: Shewanella sp. MMG014; assembly: GCF_018100775.1. Classification (NCBI taxonomy): domain Bacteria; kingdom Pseudomonadati; phylum Pseudomonadota; class Gammaproteobacteria; order Alteromonadales; family Shewanellaceae; genus Shewanella; species Shewanella sp. MMG014. The sequence continues at coordinate 168,754 of NZ_JAGJDZ010000009.1, read as the reverse complement.
TTAATAGCTACTAAGTGGACATTGGGAATGCGAGTTAGCAATTACCTGCTTTCAACACAAAAAGAAACTCCTGCAAATGCAGAAGTGATCAGTCATCAATTAATGTTACGTGCAGGTTTTATCCGCCGTAATGCATCAGGCCTTTATTCATGGCTGCCCAGCGGATTACGCGTATTGCGTAAAGTTGAGGCGATTGTTCGTGAAGAAATGAATAATGCTGGTGCTGTTGAAATCTTAATGCCCCTAGTTCAGCCAGCCGATTTATGGGCTGAAACTGGTCGCTGGGAAAAATTCGGTCCAGAATTGCTCCGCTTTCAAGATCGCCACAATCGCGACTTCGTATTAGGTCCAACGCATGAAGAAGTCATTACCGACCTTGTACGTAAAGAAGTTAGCTCTTATAAGCAATTACCATTGAACTTATATCAAGTTCAAACAAAATTCCGTGATGAGGTTCGTCCTCGTTTTGGTGTGATGCGTGCTCGTGAGTTCTTGATGAAAGATGCTTACACATTCCATTTAAGCCAAGAGTGTTTAGATAACACCTACGCACAAATGCATAATGCATACAGTAAAATTTTTGAGCGTATGGGGTTAGCTTTCCGTCCTGTTATCGCAGATACAGGCTCAATTGGCGGCAGTGCTTCACATGAATTCCATGTACTTGCAAATAGCGGCGAAGATTTAATTGCTTACTCAAACGGCAGTGATTACGCAGCCAATATCGAGAAAGCAGAAACAGCTGAGCCTACAACAAAGTTAGCTGCACCAACTCAAGAAATGACTTTAGTTGATACGCCAAATGCTAAAACGATTGCCGAGTTAGTTGAACAATTTGACGTTGAAATCACTAAAACAGTGAAAACATTGATTGTTAAAGGTGCGACTGAAGAAGCGCCGCTTGTAGCGCTAATCGTACGTGGCGATCATGAGCTAAATGAATTAAAAGCCGATAAGCACGAACTTGTTGCAGCACCACTTGAGTTTGCAACTGACGCAGAAATCAAAGATGCCATTGGTGCAAGCACTGGCTCTTTAGGCCCTGTTGGCTTAACAATACCGACCATCATTGACAAAGATGTTGCTGTGATGAGCGATTTCGCAGCGGGTGCCAACCAAGATGGCAAACATCATTTTGGCATTAACTGGGAACGTGACTTACCAATGGCGCAAGCGATGGATATTCGTAACGTTGTTGAAGGTGAGCCAACGCCTGACGGTAAAGGCACTTACGAGTTTGCACGTGGTATCGAAGTGGGTCACATCTTCCAACTTGGAACCAATTACTCAGAAGCCATGGGTGCAACCGTACTTGATGAAAACGGTAAAGCAAAAGAAATGCTGATGGGGTGTTATGGTATCGGTGTCAGTCGTATTGTTGCTGCAGCAATTGAGCAAAACCACGACGACCGAGGCATGATGTTGCCAGCGACCCTTGCCCCATTCACTGTGGGTATTTTACCGATGAACATGCACAAATCGCATCGTGTAAAAGAAATGGCAGAGCAGTTATACAAAGATTTGAGTGCTGAAGGTATTGAAATCTTACTGGACGATCGTAAAGAGCGCCCAGGTGTCATGTTCAATGACATGGAGCTAATTGGTCTACCTCACGTTGTCGTAATTGGTGACCGTAATATCGACGCGGGTGTATTTGAATATAAAAATCGCCGCACTGGTGAAAAGCAAGAAATTCCTTTTGACCAAATCGTTGACTTCATTAAGTCATCTATTAAAGGTTAAACCTTCATTAGGCTAGCTAAAATCTGCCTCAGTGAAAGACATTAAACGCACCTTAGGGTGCGTTTTTTTTACTAAAAATTTATACGATGGTGTAAAAAAACCTTCATTAACTCGTCTAACCAGATAATATTAACCATACTGATATCATGATGTTAAACACAATAAGGAGATAAACGTTGTCAGAGACTATTGCACTGGTATTAGGTGGCGGTGGCGCTAGGGCTGCATACCAAATTGGTGTGTTAAAAGCCTTAGTACAACTGTACCCTCGCAATCACCACATTCCATTTGCAATCCTCAGTGGTTCTTCAGCTGGTGCAATTAATGCCACTTCGTTAGCAACCCATGCATCGTGTTTTCATTTAGGTGTTAAAAAGCTCGATTGGGTATGGCGTCATTTTGAAACTAAAAAAGTATATCGCTCTTCTTTTTGGGATGTATTCAAACACCTTTGCAAGATGGCATTAAAAGGCCTACAGACTGATAAAATGAACACTGATGCCGGTAGTTTGCTCGATAACTCTCCGTTACGTCAGTTACTTAACCAGCTAATAGACTTCCAACGCATTGAGCGAAACATTGGCAGTGGCGCGCTAAAAGCGATTAGTATTGATGCTTCTAGTTATAACGACTCACATTCATACAGTTTCTACCAAGCCCATAATAGTGTCGATGATTGGCAAAGAGCCAGACGGCAAGGAAACCGCTGCACACTGACGACCAACCATTTGATGGCAACATCAGCTATTCCTTTGGTTTTTCCGTCAATTAAGCTCAATCAAGCTTACTTTGGCGATGGCTCAGTGCATCAATTATCCCCGCTATCAAGTTCAATTCATTTGGGGGCTGATAAAATCATGGTTATTAACCTCGATAGCCCACATAAAAAACCACAACACGAAATTGATGCTCACCCAAAAGCTGCCACCATCGCGGGTCACTTACTCGATACCATTTTTTCTGACACCTTAAACAGTGATCTTGAGCGGCTTGAAAGAATTAATACCACCTTAGATTTAATTCCTGGCGCAGATGTGGAAATGATAAACCTAAGGAAGATTAATACGTTAGTTATAAAGCCTAGTGAGGACCTAAGCGAAATTGCAGCAAGATATTATAAAGATCTTCCCCTCGCGATAAGGATACTCCTCAAATTCATTGGTATAGATAGTCAGTCAGACTCAAGTGTGGTTTCTTACCTATTATTTGAAAAAGCCTACACAAGTGCTTTAATTGATTTAGGTTATCAAGACGCAATGACACAGATAGACACCTTTAAGGACTTTTTTAATATCAAGACTACCTAGCTGGATAAAAGGAATGTTATGGACGCAATAAGGATAATTGCTCTAGCAACTTTGCTGATGTTAGCAGCCTGCAATGACACTAAGTTACAATTTGACCCCGATCCTCTCAAAGGCAGCTTACATACGGTTGACTGGGCAGGCACTTACCAAGGCGTTTTTCCTTGTCCAAGCTGCAACGGAATGAAAACCATACTCACCTTAATTGCCCCTAATCAATACACCATTTCAACAGAGCACTTAGGACAAGACCCTAACCCATTTGTCAGTTCAGGTGAGTTCAATTGGGATAGTACAGGAAATATAATCTATTTAGATCGAGGGCAAATTTACCAAGTTGTAGAAAGCAAAATGTACTTATTGAATGTGGAAAGTCAACGAATACGTGGGGAACACGAAGAGCAGTACATTGTTCATAAAATCAGTTCATAAAATCAGTTCAAAAAATCAGTTCAAAAAATCAGTTCAAAAAATCAGTTCAAAAAATCAGCTCATAAAAAAGCCTTCCCCTTATATGTCCAACAGTATGTCCAGTCGTCGATATACATTGTTAGCAATTAGCTTCCCGGCTACCGCCTAACATAAGCGAATGATACCAGATAGGTCGGAAAGAATTTTTCACCAACAAAGCACATATATTTTGCTTTCGCTTCAAAATAAAATTCGGTAAAAAGTACGGGTAACCAGTCATGATATACGCTATGACAGCCCTAAAAACTCAGCTGTAGTAGCATCACTTTGGAAAGAGTTATGTCTCAAAACTATAAATTCGATATCGACGATCTTCTTTGGGATGAAGAAGTTGAAACCAAGCCCAAAACGAAAAAAGTCAATCATCGTAGAAAGGATACCAAAAAACGTTATGCCGATGATTACGCTGAATTAGATTTTGAGGCGAACCAATATCAGTGACAGACTGCCATAAAAAAAAGCAAGTTGCTCAGCAACTTGCTTTTTTATATATGAACGACCAACGATGAAAGTGCTAGAATTTTGCCGTACCGCCAATATAGAAACCATCGTCAAATGAGCGATCTGATCGGTCGTCATATTTGAATGTTAAGTTACGGTAACCTACAAACAATGCCATATTCGGGTTAAAGCTATACTTCACTTTTGCACCGAGCTCGGTGTAGCCATCGACGTTAGAAAAAGATAATACAGAAGGTGCATAATAAGCATCTCCATGTAATGATAAATTGTTATTCAGCGCCAAGCTGTAATGACCACCCACTGATATCACACTGCCATTTGGATTATTATCAAACCAAACTGAAGACCATTTAGGGCCTACTTCAATAGTATGTGGACCAGTTTGATGAACCATGTGCATCGCAAATTCAGCCAAATGTCCTTTTTTATCAGAATAAATGTAACCCGCTTCAAGGTTGGTATGCTCATTAAGGTAAGATTTTAAATCAGCAGAAACCACATGTTCGCTTATACCAAACGTTAATTCGGATGCACTTGCATTCAACGATAGTGCACTTACTGCCGCTATGGCTACAGCTTTAATGGTTTTGCTCATGTTAATACCTCAATCAAGAATCATAATTTGCCGAGATTATACTGACCATTATTATTAAGTCTTTATAAATCAGTCACGCTGGTGACAAATCAATCACTCGCATACAAACTTCAAACGCGTTAATAACAATTTAACCAAATGATTCATACTTGCTACTTATAAATATTGATGACGACATTGCTAAAAAATAAACGAAATAGCAGTGTTTTTGATATCTAACTCACAACAAAAAATTTAAATTGCGCACAACTTAATTGTGCTATTAGAGTTGATCAGATATAGTAAGAACAAATCTATGAGGAGTAAGTTATGAGTCAGTCTTTTTACGATCAATCAGCAGTTGATATTCAAGGTAATACCGTTTCAATGGCACAATTTAAAGACAAAGTTGTGTTAGTCGTTAACACCGCTAGTGAATGTGGCTTTACTCATCAATACAAACCACTGGAACATTTATACCAACTCTATAAAGATCAAGGTTTTGTGGTATTAGGTTTTCCGTGTAATCAATTTGGTAAACAAGAAAAAGGCGACGAAGCAGCTATCAGTGAATTTTGTGAAATTAATTTCGGGGTCACCTTCCCACTATTTAGCAAAATTGATGTAAACGGCCCAGATTCAGCACCGCTATATACTTTCTTGAAGTCACAAGCTAAGGGATTATTAGGTAGTCAGTCGATAAAATGGAACTTTACAAAGTTTTTAATCAACAAAGATGGCAAGGTTCTCAATCGATATTCACCAACAACAAAGCCGGAAAACCTAATGAGTGAAATTGAGGGCTTATTAAAATAAACATCAACCCACTGAATTTAAATACAAAAAATTTATCAAAAGTCATATCAAAATAAATATCAAAATAAATATCAAAATAAATTGTATTTTTTTTGAACTATCCAGAGAAGGGAGAGTCTTACTTACTAAGACAGTGTGATTTCACTTTCATCATCTCCCTGGGACTTCTAGCGCGGTCCCCTTGATCTCAAAGTGGATCGATAGGCAATCATTTGATTGCCTTTTTTTATGGCTCTAAATACGTAAGCCAATACATCGACATCTCAATCATAATAGTACTCCTCTCCGACTAGCTAAAACTCATAAAAAGCGGCGTAATGGCAAGACTCTAGGTCATCAAAAATCAGTTTTTTTATATTTTTATAAAAAATTTTAAATTTATTTGAACCTTTTTGAAAAGCAACGCTCTGAGTATATGTAGCAAGTTGGTAAGCGTTAATGGTAAAGCAAACCCTTCATCACGGTTTACTTCACAAGACAATTTATCAACATGGTCTCATCAACCAATGCTAACCGAATTATTTTTAAGACTGCTTTACTGGTTTTTGAATTGTTCATCATCATCCCCCCATTCGGGAACCTGTTAATCTGCTAGCGCTTGATTAACTTATGTCCCACAAGAAATACTTCTGGCAACCCATTGGGTTGCCATTTTTTTTATCTATGCTTTAATCAATACAAAAATCACCCCTTCCATACAAAGCCCGCACGCTTATGTTGGTATGAGATAGAAAGGAGTGTTGGTTAAAAATGAATCTTGGATATAAATAAAATGAAAAGATCATTTTTTTATAAAATCATTGAACCTTTTATTAAACCACCACTCTGAGTAACTGTAGCGAGTTGATAATGGTTAAGTTGATTCTTACTTACCAACTATCTCAAGTTTGATTAGCCCTTCATCACGGCAACATTAAATGATCGCTAACCGAATTAGTTTAAGACTGTTTCATTGTTCATCATCATCCCCCTTATTTGGGAACCTGTTAATTCGCTAGCGCTTGATTAACTTATGTCCCGCAAGAAATACTTCTGGCAACCCATTGGGTTGCCATTTTTTTATCTGTGCTTTAATCAATACAAAAATGACCCCTTCCATACAAAGCCCACACGCTTATGTTGGTATGAGATAGAAAGGAGTGTTGGTTAAAAATGAATCTTGGATAAAAATGAAATGAAAAGATTATTTTTTTATAAAATCATTGAACCTTTTATTAAACCGACACTCTGAGTAACTGTAGCGAGTTGATAATGGTTAAGTGGATTCTTACTTACCCAACATCTCAAGTTTGATTAGCCCTTCATCACGGCAACATTAAATGATTGCTAACCGAATTAGTTTAAGACTGTTTCATTGTTCATCATCATCCCCCCTTATTTGGGAACCTGTTAATTCGCTAGCGCTTGATTAACTTATGTCCCGCAAGAAATACTTCTGGCAACCCATTGGGTTGCCATTTTTTATTTGTGCTTTAATCAATACAAAAATGACCCCTTCCATACAAAGCCCGCACGCTTATGTTCGTATGAGATAGAAAGGAGTGTTGGTTAAAAATGAATCTTGGATAAAAATGCATCTTGGATATAAATAGAATGAAAAAATCATTTTTTTATAAAATCATTGAACCTTTTATTAAACCACCACTCTGAGTAACTGTAGCGAGTTGATAATGGTTAAGTGGATTCTTACTTACCCAACATCTTAAGTTTGATTAGCCCTTCATCACGGCAACATTAAATGATCGCTAACCGAATTAGTTTACGACTGTTTCATTGTTCATCATCCCCCTTATTTGGGAACCTGTTAATCCGCTAGCGTATGATTAACTTATGTCCCGCAAGAAATACTTCTGGCAACCCATTGGGTTGCCATTTTTTTATCTTAAATTCAGCAAATAAAATTTGAGGTTAATCGGGCAAGTTTCGTTCAAAGCAAGAAGAGTTGGGTTAATTTTAAACAGGTCTCTTTATGCTAAAAATTTTTCCTAAAAAATGTATTTTTTTACTCATGACATTGAACCTTTTGTTAAACCGATACTCTGAGTAACTGTAGCGAGTTGATAATGGTTAAGTGGATTCTTACTTACCCAACATCTCAAGTTTGATTAGCCCTTCATCACGGCAACATTAAATGATCGCTAACCGAATTAGTTTACGACTGTTTCATTGTTCATCATCATCCCCCTTATTTGGGAACCTGTTAATCCGCTAGCGTATGATTAACTTATGTCCCACAAGAAATACTTCTGGCAACCCATCGGGTTGCCATTTTTTTGTTCGTTATTTAGCTAAGGAGTATCGAGGTAACTTGAGTTTTATGACGTAAGCATAACATCCAGTTGTACTTGTAATGATGGGTGATAGCTTGCTCTTGTTTGCTGATAAATATCTGACACAAAATCCACATAGCCAGCAATAAGCAATTCACTGTAGAGGGGTTTTACAAATTTTGCTCGTCCAATACTTCCTAAGAATTCAGCGACGGTTGGCAGCACTATCTCATAATGGTTTCGAATGGCGACTCTAAGCCAGTCACATGCAAGCTCTGCATTTTTGCTCTGAGTAAAACCAAAGGTCATATCCAAATCTTTCAACTGAACCTGCGTTAATTGAAATGGTAATTGGTTGATAAAATACTGCCAATGGTGCACTCGCCAGCCTGCCACATTCAATTGCTTTGCATGCCCTCCTGCGCAAAATTGTGTTAATGCCGAGGTCACTTTGTCTAAGCTACTTGATGTTGGGCCCTCGAACCACTCAGGTAGGCCCTCACCATAAACCCAAGTGAGTAATTCACCCTCTGATATTTTATCGCCATGCTGGTGTAATAAGGTTTGTTTGGCATACTCTACAAACGTCTCTGTTGTAATAGCCTCAAACTTAAACTGCTGAACATAATTAAATAAGAACACATCAAAATCAGCGCGGCCTAGCCTCGATTCAAGCTCATGTACAAACATAGAGGCTTTATCATAAGTAAATCGATTAAATGAGTCGTTAGCATCTTGAAACTGGACATTGGCTGGCAAAGTTTGTGCACTTAGTGGCATTGATAGCATTTCTTCTTTTAAGCGGCCATATTCAATCACCCACTCAAGTTCCGCTTGTTCTTGGCCATATATTTTTTCAACCAAACGATTGGTGAAATATGTGGTAAAACCTTCATTTAGCCATAAGTCACGCCAGGTTGCATTACTGACTAAATTGCCTGTCCAAGAGTGGGCTAATTCATGCGCCACGGTTGACACTAAGCTTTTATCACCTGCAATTAATGTTGGAGTAATAAATGCTAAACGTGGGTTCTCCATCCCACCAAAAGGGAAACTGGGTGGCAGCACTATCATGTCATAACGATCCCAAGGATAAGGCCCCAATAAAGATTCAGCAGCCACAATCATTGATTCGGTATCTTCAAACTCCTTGAGCGCCTTATCAAGCATGCCAGGTTCTGTATAAATAGCGCATCGATGGCTAATCTCACCATAAGCTAAATCGCCAACTGCAAGCGCAAGCAAATGAGTTGGAATGGGTTTTTCCATTTCAAAATAGAATTGACCATCTTGAGGTATAGCAGAAGAATTAGCGGCGCTCATTACTGCACGAAGACCGTTATTAACTTTGACACTCGCATTGAAAGTGATTCTGGCCTTCGGGCTGTCTTGCAGCGGGATCCAGCTTCGGGCATTAACAGGCTGAGATTGACTAAATAGATAAGGGTGTTGTTTACCTAAGGTTTGCTCAGGAGTTAACCACTGTAATCCTTGGGCACTAGGCGAAGTACGATAATGAATAACCACTTCGGTAATCTCTGTACCGATATCAACAGTGATTTGCCCGCCTTGAAACTCGCTTAAGCTTTCCTGTGAATAGTGACACTGGTTTCCATGGATATCTGTCACGGCATCAATCAACAAATCACGGCTATCTAGCACCAAATGCACAGCGGATGTCTGCCGTTTAAATTGCAAATTAACCTGTCCATGAAGTTGCTGTTTGTCAAAGTCAACATCAAGGAAAAGCGCTATATGATGCACGATAATGTCATCAGTGTTAGCAACAGAATGGTAGTCACGAGTGAAATCTAATTGTTCAGCCACATCAAACCCTTATTGGAATTATTATCGGGTTATATTAACTCACTTAGGTCTTTTCATCGAGTCTATTAAGCGGACACAAAAAAGCCTCACGAATGAGGCTTTTAGTGTCAAAAGTGGGATTGTATTACAGCTTAATTCCAGCTTTTTCTAGGTCTTTTGCAACAACACTACGAGGTAGTGGTACATAACCGTCTTTTTCTACGATTTGCTGACCTTGCTTAGATAACACGTAACGGATGAATTCACGATCCATTGGTGATAAATCTTTGTTAGGGTGCTTGTTGATGTAAACATATAGGTAGCGAGATAATGGGTAAGTACCATTTGCAGCGTTACCTGCTGTTGCATCAATGTATTTAGTGCCTTTCTTAGAGATTGCTACAGCTTTAACACCTGCAGTCTTGTAACCGATACCTGAGTAACCGATTGCATTAAGGCCTTGAGAAACAGATTGAACTACTGAAGCTGAACCCGGTTGCTCGTTTACGTTTGCTTTGAAATCACCTTTACAAAGTGCTTTCTTTTTGAAGTAACCGTAAGTACCTGATACTGAGTTACGACCGTACAACTGGATGTCTTTCTTAGACCAGTTGCCGTCTAAACCAACATCACCCCAACGATTTACGTCGTTACCGCCACATTTCTTAGTTGACGAGAAGATAGAATCGATTTGCTCGATGCTTAAACCTTCAATTGGGTTATCTTTATGTACGAATACTGCTAATGCATCGATTGCTACACGAATTGCCGTTGGTTGGTAACCGTAATGCTTTTCAAATGCTTCAACTTCGTTAGGCTTCATTTGACGGCTCATTGGACCGAATTGTGAAGTACCTTCAGTTAATGCTGGTGGTGCAGTAGAAGAACCAGCAGCTTGAATTTGGATATTTACGTTAGGGTAAATATGTTTGAACTCTTCAGCCCATAACGTCATCATGTTAGCAAGTGTATCTGAACCCACTGATGATAAATTACCTGAAACACCACTTGTTTTTTCGTACACAGGTAATGTTTTATCAATTGCTGCCAACGATGTTGCTGAAAATACACCAGCTGCAGTAAAGGCAATAGCGCCAACTAGCTGTTTAAGTTTCATTGTAATGCTCCGGTATTATAAGCGTTGTTATTTAAGACACGCTCAGTATCAATTGCTACGATGACAAGTCTATGACCAATATGTGACAGTTGTATGACAATCAACATTTTTGACATTCTTGTTACACCTGCTGCAACCCCGCAAATACTAACTTAAAATACTATTTAAACAGTGACTTATAGAGGCTCACTTTATCCTCCCCCTAAATACACACTCATTTTTTATTGACGTTATATGACAAGCTTTGTTGATTTCAATTAAAAACGGCGCCCAAAACCGATAATTAAATGCTGCCAATTTAAAAAGCCATACTCAGCATATAAATTCCATTCATTTTTCGGCCCGAAGTCATAGTTCATACTCAATGACATATTTTTAGTTTCTTCTTTCGCCAAATCGATATCAAATTTCACCTCTTCCATTAAAGGTTCAAGCTCTGTGCCAACAAAGGAGTAATCACCGGTGACATTCTGATCAACACTTTGATGGCTGAATGCTAAAAACCAAGCTAGCTTGTCGGTGCCTACATCAAATCGTTGCCCTACTCTTACTGAAGCAATTTTAGTTTTAATGACACTATCAGTTGTATTTGTGTTGGCTTTCACTATTGCCCCCACGGCCATCACAATCACAGGAGTATCACCAATAATGGGATCTATTTGTCCCGCAAGCACAGTACCGATACCGTAATTTTTAGCGGTATAATTAATAGGAATTGGTAGTACCACGCCATTACAGGCCTCATCACAAGGCAAACCTTCAACATTATCTAACTTAGCCAAGATATCTTTGTTACCTTCGGTATACCCCAACAAACCATAGACATTCCAAAACGGTAATATCCACGCATCAATTTTAAGCTGCACACTTCTATCAGAACCTGAAATACTGACATCTTCAGCAGGCACGACGTAATCATTGGGGCCACGAAACCCTAATAAACCACCATCTACTTGAACCTCAAAGTCATTAACAGCAATGTAGTCGGCATCTATGTTGTTATAAAAAAGGCTTACGCCTACGGGGATAGGTAACTCATAGCCTCGCTCAATCGCTTTATCAGACAATAAGGGCAAACCACTCCAGTGAGACGGCTTAGTCTGTTGTTGTACTACAGTGTTAACATCGTTGTTGGCATTAGCAGTAAAACTAACACCTAAAAGTAAAACACTGACCAATAACACTGATTTAGATTTAACTGAGTAATTAAACATAATTCCGAAACAAAAGTAATTAAATGAGGTTCAGCCAAAACAGCTGAGCGAAAGCGTCACAGAAAAAGCGCTTTGATACATATTGTAGGGCATGTTAATGAATTGCGAGACACTTTACGACTTACTCTGAGCGGGGATGTTAACTGCATCACAAGCAGTCTAATGACAAGCAGTTAAAACAATTAGCCTATAAATAAAAAGCCAACTCACATTGACATGAGTTGGCTTTATTAAATGAAGTAATACTAGCAGTTAATTACTTGTGTTGTTTTTTACGACCAAGTTTGTGGGGATAATAAAACTAAAACAGCTGCCTTTATCAAGCTCACTAGTAATGGTTAACTCACTGTAATGATGGCTTAAAGCATGCTTTACAATAGCTAGGCCTAGCCCACTACCGCCCGTCTTACTTGAACGTGCATTATCCACACGATAAAAGCGTTCGGTTAAACGATTAATATGCTGTGGAGCAATACCAAGACCTGTATCAGTCACACTAAATTGGGCGCCTGTTGGTACCATTTCCCAGCGCACAGTCACCTTACCACCAGGCTCGGTATAACGAATCGCATTAGAGATTAAATTTGTGCACGCGCTACGTAATTGTAGCTCGTTACCGTGGCAATCTAAGTCGTCTTCGCAATAAAAAGATAAATCATATTGATCGAGGGCTAGCGCTGAAGCTTCATCTTTTAAGATATCTAACATCGCTCTCATATTGATGGTTTTTTCCAAATCAATATCGGCACCATCTTCGATACGAGACAAAGCTAACAATTGCTCGACCATTGATTGCATACGTCTTGTTTGTTGTTGCATCAGATTCAATGGTTTATGGTTCATGCTGTCTGGCTCTTCCATGCTTTGCATGATTTCTAAATAGCCTTGAAGCACTGTTAGCGGTGTCTTAAGTTCATGGGATACATTCGCTACAAACTCTTTTCGCATCCCTTCTAATTGGTTAATTCGTGTGACATCGCGAGCGATTAATAATAATTGCCTGTCACCGTAACTCATTAAGCGGATTTCTAATAAACGCTGCTCTGACACTGGAGATGCCAATTCAAGCGGTTCATTAAATTCACCTTTTTTAAGGTATTCAGAAAAATCTGGGTGACGGATTAAATTATCGATTCTTTGACCATTATCTTGCGGCCAAACAAACCCTAAAATCAGTTGAGCAAGCTTGTTACACCATAGAATATTCAACTCGGAATCTAGTACAACTGCAGCATCAGGCAGTGCTTCTGCACCTTGTCTAAAGCGGCTCAATAACGAAGCGAGTTGGCCGACTCTACGACGGTTTTTACCTTGTAAGCGATAGATACCATTGAAAATACCTTCCCAGCTACCCGTCCCTTGAGGAGGCGTTAATTTTCTGTCTTTCCAAAGCCAAAAATTAAGACGACTAATTTGTCGGTAATGCCATCCTAATAAAAGAATACTGCCAATAATAAGGGTGAGTGCGACTTGATTTATCAATAAGCCGATAAGGGCGAATACAAGCTCAATTCCGAGGAGCCGTAATAGCAAGCGAGATCCTGAATAAGATCGAAACATAAGTAGCCTAAAATTAATGTAAATAATCCAGTTTGCGGATTATTACCTAATTGTTGGTAGGTAAATATTGGCTCACAAGATAGCGTAAAATGAAATCTCTGACCACGACTAATTGTTAAAAAACCACTGAGAGATTGTAAAATACAACAACATACTCCTTATGTCGTTACTCAATGCAATCTACTGCAGTAGTTTTTTATCTGCGGCTTTAAATATTACATTCTGGTCGAAAAACGGTAACCAGCACCACGTACGGTTTGAATTAACTTATCATGCCCAGAGTCTTCAACCGCTTTACGTAAACGACGAATATGTACATCAACAGTTCTGTCTTCTACATAAACATTCGTGCCCCACACATTATCTAATAGCTGTTCACGGCTATAGACACGCTCTGGGTGAGTCATAAAGAAGTGCAGCAATCTAAACTCGGTTGGCCCCATGTCTAGAACCGACTCGCCTACCGAAACGCGATGACTGACAGGATCCAGTAACAATCCTTGCACATCAATGGTTTCTTCTAGACGCGTAGGTGCACTACGACGTAAAACGGCTTTAATACGTGCCACAAGCTCTTTAGGAGAGAAAGGTTTAGTGATGTAATCATCTGCTCCCACTTCTAAGCCTTTTACCTTATCTTCTTCTTCACCGCGAGCAGTGAGCATGATGATAGGAATTTGACGTGTAAATTCATCTTGCTTTAAGCGTTTAGCCAATTGTATGCCACTGCCGCCAGGGAACATCCAATCCAACAGGATGAGATCCGGGTAAGGCTCTTGCAGTAGCTCAACGGCTGAATCAAAGTCTTCAGCAGCAGATGTGGTAAAACCATGTTGTTCCATAACAAAGGTCAGCATCTCACGAATGGCTGACTCATCTTCTACAATTAAAATCTTAGCTGTCATAATCTTTTCTGTGTTTAGTAAGCCGCTTGAGTATTATTGGTCAGTTTTATTACAGAAATATGATCTTAGCACTCAAAAAAGCTATAAAATCATATTTTTGTCATAAATCTATCATTCTTTTCAATCTAACTTGTTAACAGTGCAACGTATAGAGAGCTAACTCACTATTGCTGCAATAAAAAATAAAGGAGACTAACGCCTCCTTTATTATCAAGAATCTAGCTGAAGCATTGATTAAATGCTTAATTTAGAACTTGTGTTCAATACCTACAGCGAAGTAGCTTTCATCGATAGAGATATCGATGATGTCACCATTGTCTTCTTCTACTGTGCCCATTGAAGTACGGTCAGTGTAGAAAGCGAATAGTTTTGTAGGCTTACCTAACGAGTAATCTGCACCAATTGACCATGAATCACCTTTGTCTTCCATGTCTTGGTATTGTGCTTTTAACGTTACTTCTTTAATTTTGTAAGCTGCACTTAGTAAGTAACCATCGATGCTTGAACCGCTATCAACTTTTTCTTCTTGCTGGTACATACCGCCTAATACAAAACCAGCGATTTTACCTTGAACAGTACCACGAACGATGTCGTAACCCGCAACTTCAGAGTCGTAAGCAATTGCAGCATAAACAGGGCTTTTCTTTAGACCAGAATCACCGTACATAGCCGCAATACTGAAACCATCACTTTCTTCTTGCTTGCTATCACCTTCAGCAGCGTAAGTTACACCAACTTGAAAATCACCAAACTTTGGCGTTAAGTAAGTTGCAGTTTGCGCTAGACGGTTTTCACCTTTGAAAAGTGCTTTTAAATCGCCTGAGTAATCGTTAAATAGGTCAACTTTACCTTGTGATTTTTTCAGCATAGTGTCGTTACGACCCACAGCGAAAGAACCAAAGTTACCTTTTAAACCAACAAACTGGTTACGAGCAGTGAAGTTATCTGAACTAGCATTGCCAGTATCAACTTGGTATTCGATAGTGTAAAACGCTTCTAAAGACTCACTTAATTCAAATCCGCCTTTTACACCGAAACGTGATGCATTACTTTGAATTTCAGTTACTGAACCGTCACCTTCGTCATTCGACTGAACTGACACATTCAACTTACCATATACTTCTAGAGGTTCTGCTGCATGGGCAGTTGAAAGCGTAGCAGTGGCAATAGCAGAAGCAACTAACGTTTTATAAAAAGCATTCATCATTTCATCCTTTAGACATATTTTTTGGTGTTTTACACCATTTTTTGTGCTGCTATCAGGTTGGAACAAGCAGATATTTGCTGCCTAATAGCTTGGGAACGATGCGAATAGTGCACGCCTTTTGTTGCAGAAATATTTCAAAAAGCCGAGTTTATTAAGTTAAAGCTAATTCAGTAAAAGCAAAGAACAAACAAGCTACTGATTTTTAATAGATTTGATTAGAAATTATGAAATATTACAGTTTAATGAATTCTGAATATAGAACAATCAAGCTGCAGTATTTTGATGGTTTACCCCAGCGCATGGATCCCGTAAACTGCATTTTTAATTTTTGATGAGTGTCTTTTTATGTGGTTTAAAAATCTCACCCTTTATCGTTTCAATAAACCTTTCACTACCGATACCGAGGCACTAGAAACAGCATTAGCTGATTTCACTTTCTCGCCATGTTCTAGCCAAGACATCAGTAAATTTGGATTTTCAAAAGCGTTAGGTAAACAAGGCCATGCATTGGTGCACAGTGCTGAAAATCGCCACCTCATTTGTGTGACCAAAGAAGAAAAGATTCTACCAGGTCAGGTGATTAAAGAAGCTTTAGATGAAAAAGTGGCATTAATAGAAGATCAAGAAAGTCGCAAAGTCACCAAGAAAGAAAAAGATGCGATGAAAGAAGAGATCACTATGACGCTTCTGCCTCGGGCATTTTCTCGTCGCAGTCAAACTCACGCGTTAATCATGCCAGAACTTGAGATGATTCTGGTTGATAGCTCAAGTGCAGCAAAAGCAGAAGAGTTACTCGCATTATTACGTAAAGCGCTCGGTAGCTTGCCAGTTATACCACTTCACTTTACTACGCCAATTGAAACCACATTAACTGAATGGTTACGCAATGGTTCATCGCCACAGCCATTTGAAATGCAAGATGAAGCAGAACTAAAGTCAGATTCAGATGAAGGTGGTATCGTGCGCTTTAAACAGCAGGTACTGCAAGAAGATGAAGTGCTAGCACACCTTGCTACAGGTAAGCAGGTGCACAAGTTAGCGCTACATTTTGGCCAATCTATCGCATTTTTATTGCAATCAGACGCCAGCGTGAAGCGTCTTAAATTTTCTGAAGAATTCAGAGCGGCAACTGATGATGTTGGCACTGAAGATCCTTTAGCCAAATTAGATGCAGACTTCGCACTAATGGGCGGAGAGCTTGTTGCCTTTATCAATGCATTACAACAAGCATTAGGCCCAATAGAAGAGAATATCTAAATGACTTCCCCTGCTAGGATAACAAGCAGCGGTTAAAATTATTGATACATAAAAAAGCCCTCAACGCATTCGCATTGAGGGCTTTTTAACAATTAATAACTAGATGAATTTACCTGCATCATCAAATGGCCAATCAATACCAAGCCAAGCTTTTAAGAATGCTTTTTGCGCATTAGTCGGATTAGACACACCTTCAATCGCTAAATCACCTTTAGGTTGCTCTTCTAGTGTCAGTGAAACTTGAGTTAACTTATCATTATTAAAAATAGTCAGTTCAATTTCGTCACCTGCGTTAAAGTCTTCTAAACGCTTTTTGAACCCAGCTGCAGTCACTTTTAATCCATTAACCGCAATAATTTCATTGCCCGCTACAATACCCGCCAGCCATGCAGGGCTGTTACGTGTCACATGAGCAAGCGTGAGATCGTTATGCTGACCAGTTAATGTAAGACCGCTGTAAACGGTCGCTTTTTCACTGTCGCCATAAGATAAGACCAATCCAGCTTGAGCCAGTAATGAGTCAAACTCTAAACTAAATGGTGATGTAATATGTGACTGCCACCAAGGTTGATAATCTTTGCCAGAAAGCGTTGCTAATATGTTTTTCACATCATCAACGTTATACCCTTTAGGTAACTTGAAGTCTTGATATAACTTACGATGAACATCACGATAAGAATGAGCAAGCTCAGTGTCTGCTAAAAGGTTAAAATCTAAAGATAAAGAAGCTAAATAACCTTCAGAATAAATATTAACACCATGGTTAATGGCATAATCGCCACCTGTATTAGTCCATTCATTCAAGCTAGCTTCAGCAACAGATTGAATTTCCCGCCCAGGTTTGTTGAGATTTCTATCAATACGTTTTGCTAAATCAGCAAAAAACTCTTTTGGCGTAATAACGTCAGCACGAAGCAATAATTGATTTTGGAAATAACTGGTTGAGCCTTCGGCCATCCACAATAACTCAGTCATGCTTGCCTTTTGATAGTCGTAAGGTACTAACCCTTCAGGACGGTAGGCTTTCACATTCCATGTATGGATAAACTCATGTGATGCTGTACTAATGAAGCGTAGGTAATCCTTTCGCTCACGAAAGTTAAACCTTGGCAGTTGAATAATGGTCGAATTTAAGTGCTCAGTTGCACCACGTGCGCCACTGGTAGCGTGGATCATGTAGACGTAACGTTCAAAAGGGTAATCATCCCATATGACTTTAGCTGTGCTACTGATTTTTGTTAGGTCTGTGACGATTTGTTCAGCGTCATAGTTACCTTCGCCCCAAAAAACCACTTCATAATCACGTCCATCAGCTTCAAAGCTGTAGTGCGTGTTTACTCCAGTTTCGATTGGAGAATCGATCAATACATCATAATTATCAGCAACAAAAGAGTGCTTACTGCGTCCTGATTCCATTCCTGAATAACTTTGCCAGCCTTTAGGCACCGTCATCGAAACATTCACCTTATCTTGGCGAAACTCGGGGCTATACATAAATACGCCACTGGCATCTAAATAAGCATGGGATTCATCAATATGGCGAACACGAGTTCCTAAATCATTAGCGTAAAGCTGATAACTCACATTGACCTCTGTCGGCTCTTGTAGCTCAATCGTCCACTCACCTGTTGCAGTTCTCTGCCAATTTAGTGCATTACCATCGTCATCTGTCGCCTTAAATAAACGCACACCATCTGCAAGTGGAAGCACTGCATATTTACCAGTACGCCAAACCGGTAAATTTACTGTAAGCGTATCTGCAGATGACTCTGGAAAGGTCACATTCACTTTTGCAAGGTGATGTTGTGGTTGTGTGAGATCAATCTGATATTGCACTTCAGCCAGGGTAGAAGCTGAAAAAAATATCCCTGCGGTAAAAATAGCCAGTTTTGAGACTTTCACTATCGATTCCTTCTGTTATTATTCTTGTTATATTTTTACACGCTGTAGTTAAGCGTTTTCAACATCATATAGATTTGTTGTAATAAATATTACATTAAATGAGGTGGTATTATAACAAGAGCTTATTGTAGGCTCACCCACTTCCAACAAAAGCTTACAAAATAATAAGGTCACTGTTCTTACATGCGAAAATTGATACCAAACTGCTTGGCCTTTATTTTATTAATAATTTCAATTCCGGCATTAGCAATCGATCCACAAGAACGTGAAATTGAATTTAATGAAACACCGCAAGCGCTATTTGACCAACTATTAGTTCGAACACAATTTCCGCTTTCATTCAATAACCGCCAAGAATTTGAGTTAATAGCAAAAGAACTCAAATATACGCCAGATGAATTACAAGCAGACCTCGAAACTTTGGCTCGTCTGTATATGGAAACGGTTGTCAGAACACCAAATAAAACTGAAAACTCCCGTTTATTGACTCAACAGTTAGAATCAATTGCAGTAACCCCAATGCAAGAAGCGATGATATTGCTACTTGAAGCAAAGTTTCGCGGTATAGAAGATCAACAGTACAAACAATCTATTATATTATTTAAAGAAGCCTTGAAGAAAATCGCTTCAATACGTGATGAGCACAGCCTCACCTTACAATTTGTTTTACATGGCGGTTTAAGTAGCCTTCATGCCATATTAAAGCAAGATACCCAAGCCCTATATCATTATAAAAGTTATCGAGAAATTGCTTACCAGCTGCGAAATGACTATTTTATTGCCCAATCTGAAACCGCTATTGGTAAATATTACACTGGTAAAAACCAGCTAGCGAAAGCGCTGCAGCATCATAGCGAAGCCTATCGAATTTCCAATCGATTGAATTACCCAGTAATTCAAGCTCACGCTCAATTTCAGCTTTCAAGGGCTTATCGAGATTTAGGCCAATGGGATGAAGCATTAAAAAATGCAAATGAAGCTGCCATTAGCTTTCAAGAATTAGGACATGAAGCCTTACAGTCTAATGCCATGACAGTCATCGCCATGGTATACGGCAACCAAAAACAATGGAATAAAGCCATTGATTATTATTTAAATGCACAACAGCTCGATAAAAAAAATAATCAGGTTATTAGCCAAGGGCTAAATTTCCATAATATTGGCGAAGCGTACATGTATCTAGACAACTACCCGTCTTCTGTCAGTTATTTGAAAATGGCTAACGAGATTTTTAAAAGCCGTAGAGTCATGCATTATCTGGTATACAACGAGTTGCTGTTTGCTGAAGTGATGTCAAAACAAGCCTTATGGGAAGAAACGATTACTCATGCCAAGGCCGCGCTAGTCATTGCAGAAGAGAAGCAACTTATTGATGCGCAAAAAGAGGCCCTTTCTTTTCTTTCCAAAGCTTACCGCGGGATAAAAGATGATTCCTCAGCGCTTGAAATGATGGATAAGCTTGTAGCGATAGATAATGAACAGCAAGAAAATATTGTGGATGAAGCCGTAAACTCTAACCTGAATGAAGAAAAGCTCAAATTTGAAATAAACGTTTATCAAAACAAGTTAAATGGCTATATCAAGAGCAGTAAAGATCAGCAAATGGCGATTATCATTCTACTGGCCGCTATCTTTATTTTGTCGTTTGTGTGGTTATATAGCTTAAAAAGAATTAATACATTAAAACAAAAACAACAGTCATTAACCGCCAAAGTCATTCAAGATCCACTCACCGAAGTAAAGGGCTACAGAGGAATGCTTGACTGCATGTCCACTGGCACATCGCCTAAAACCATTGCCTTAGTTAACATCAAAGCACTAACCGATTTAGATATTGACTTTGGGCTATCGGAATCAAAATTAATTACAGAAAGCTTAATCCAGCAATTTGAGAAAGACCTTCCAGCATGTGTTTATGTCATTAAGCCAGGCGAATTTGCTTTTTGCTTTAAAGAAACATTCACAGCTAATGAAACACTCAAAAAGATTGAGGCAAGTTTGGCTTCGCAAGATTTAGCAATCAATACCAATATTCCTAATTACTCGGTAGTAAAACATGACCCCCTTGAATGCATCATGGGTCATATTAATCTCCCTTTATTGGCAAACCCTGATTTACGCCTTACCAACGACCTTCAATTTGAAACGGTACAATATGCCCTTGCAGCAGCAAAAACCATTGATAAAGGTAGTACTTACGTCAGTATACGCACACTGAACTTTGCTCCAGCGGCCATCTTTTTCAAACCTTTATATTTAAACCTTACTCATGCATTGCAAAGAGGCATTATCAGAGCTGAAAGTAATAGACCTATCGCTGAGATAAAATGGCCTACAAATTAACCAATAAACACAAACATCATTAATCTTTCGTCCACAGCGGCCGATATAGGTATATAGTTATTAATATTATTTCTATAAAAATACCAAATACAGTATTATAAACGTCACTAATCAATCAAATAGGTGATTGATGTTGTTAGTTATTTGATTGATTTAGGAAGCTCATAAGCATGAAAGATTCTTCGACGGCAGTGTCACAAGTTTCACTTTTGAAACAGAAACTAAACTCTGCCAAGTTGGCGCTTGAAGAAATCCATGAGGATCGTAATGAAAAATTACGCACCCTAATTCAATTTTTAGGTCATTTAAGCCTTGCCTGTAAAGGTCAAAATCTAGAACTTGATAATCGATTAGCCAAGCTAAGACATCATTTACAAGGTTATGATCAAATTGATGAGGCCTTGCCTGAGCTCGTTGAAATAGAGCGCCTATTAAAAGGTCAATACAATCATACAATGACTCAACTTGAAGAAAGCCGCACCAGCCTTTCTCGAGTTATCAGCCAAATTCAACGTGTAGACTCCGCCCCAGAAGAAATTAAAAAAGAAATTAATTACTTCAAAAAAGATCTCAATAAACCGATTCATACCATTTGGGAGTACATCCCTAAAGTTGAACAAGTCATCGGCTTTTACGAGCATATTTTACAAAAGCAATTTGCAGGTACTGATGAACACGTTATTTTGCCTCAGCACCTTATTTTAGCCAAAGAGCTAGCCCAAAAAATTTCTGAGATAGAATTTAGAAAAGAACAGCGTGATCAAATTTTGGTCATGAAAGAAGTATTAATGGGTGATATTAAACTCAATACCCTACTTGAGTCGTATCAAACAATATTAAGCCTTTTACTCAATAACATCGCACGTGAAAAAACAGCATCCCAAGACTTTTTATATGCTTTAAATGATGCCATTAGTGTCGTTAGAGATGTGGTAAGTAACACGGCTAATAACAATGAACGTTCACAGCAAATAAAAAGCCAGCTGAACAAAGAGATTAACTTACGTGTCGACAATGCCGATGGCATTTTAATTGAGTCAGATGATTTAAACGCATTAAAGACAGCGCTGACAATTCAATTATCTTCGCTTAAAGATGCGCTAAGCCGTAAAGAAGCATTGGAAAACAGAGAGCAAACACTGCTCAGAAAATCCATTGAGTCAATGCGAAAGGAATTAACCAGTATTACCAAAGAGGCAAATAGTTATAAAGAAAAACTATTTGAACATCAAAAACTTAATTTACTTGATCCATTAACACAATTGCCTAACAGAACCGCACTTGAAGATAGAATGGAGCAAGAATATCGCAACCATAAGCGTTTTAATGCACCGCTTTGGGTTGCTGTTACTGACATAGATTACTTTAAATCAGTCAATGATAACTTTGGTCACAGCACCGGTGATAAAACATTGCAAGTCATTGCTATGGCACTAAAAAACTCATTGCGAGAAAGCGAGTTTGTCGCACGATACGGCGGTGAAGAATTTGTTTTATTACTTCCTGAAGTCAATGAAGACAATATTGGTTTATTATTAAATCGTGTCAGAGAGAAAATTAAGAATATTCCATTTAAATTTAAAAATCAGCGAATTACAGTTACATTATCAATAGGTGCTGCGCAAGTAATGGAAAATGAACGTATCGAAGAAACCTTTGAACGTGCCGATGCAGCCCTATACAAAGCCAAACACAATGGCAGAGATAGAGTCGTAATCGATATCTAACCTTCGATGCAACTCATCTCAAGAGGAGTTGCATATGATAGTAAAAATAAGCCCTCGCGGAAGTTTAGATCAACTTTCACAAATGGAAGTTAATCGACTCAAACAAAGCGCTAAGAGTGATTTATACCAACTACTTCGAAACTGCGCCCTTGCAGTGCTTGCCTCAGGATTACAAAGTGATAATTCTGAGGCCCTATTTGATAAATACACCAATTTTGACATCAATGTTCTCCAGCGTGAACGAGGCTTATTAATTGAATTGATTAATCCGCCAGAGCAAGCCTTTGTTGATGGCGAGATTATCGCTGGAATTCAAGAGCATCTTTTCGCCGTTCTTCGAGACATCGTCTATATCGACAATAAATACGACAATCTCAAACACATCAATCTTACTAATGCGAGCCATATCACCAATGTTGTGTTCGATATTTTACGCAACGCAAGAGTCATCTCACCAATGAAAGATCCTAATGTCGTCGTTTGTTGGGGAGGCCATAGTATCAATCCTATTGAATATCAATATACCCGTGAAGTGGGCTATGAACTTGGGCTGCGTGGACTCGACATTTGTACAGGTTGCGGCCCTGGAGCAATGGAAGGACCCATGAAGGGAGCAGCCATTGGTCATGCTAAGCAAAGGGTTAAAAACGCTCGTTATATTGGCTTAACTGAGCCAAGTATCATCGCCGCAGAACCGCCGAATCAAATTGTTAACGAGCTAGTGATTTTACCCGACATCGAAAAACGCTTAGAAGCCTTTGTGAGGCTAGGCCATGGTATTGTTATCTTTCCTGGTGGTGCAGGCACAGCCGAAGAACTGCTTTATATTTTAGGTATCTTACTTAACAATGCTAACCAATCCTTACCCTTCCCTTTGATACTCACAGGTCCCATTGAGAGTGCCGATTACTTTACCGAGATCGATGCGTTTATTGGGGCCACTTTAGGACCTGACGCTCAAGCTAAATACCAAATCATTATCGATGATCCCGTCAAAGTAGGACAAATCATGAAACAAGGTATGCAAGCCGTTAAAAATAGCCGTAAAGAATTGGGCGATGCATATCAATATCAATGGTCTTTAAAAATAGAGCCCGAGTTTCAGCTACCATTCGATCCGACCCATGAAGTGATGCAAAACCTGCATTTATATTTCCAGCCTAATAAGGCCGAGCTAGCAGCGACCCTTCGACGTGCTTTTTCAGGGATAGTCGCTGGCAATGTGAAAGGAGACACCATAAAGCTCATTGAAGAGCGAGGCCCCTTTGAGATCCGCGGTGACAAGCAATTAATGATGATGATGGATAAACTGCTCAATGCATTTGTTAGCCAGCAACGAATGAAATTACCAGGCAGTGCATACGTGCCTTGCTATCGCATAATGAATAAAACGGAAAATGAAACGGAATCCCAATAGAGTTCCGTCAATATCTGTCGCTTTAATGGTGGTGATTGTTTAACAAAACGTTAAATAGCTATATGATTAGTCATCATAAATTAAAACTGAATTTAATCACCTATATGGTGAGCTAAAACTATTCAATCTAACGTGGGCTCACTTGAGCCTTACCACCAGCGACGAAAATAAACATGAACAAACTGTTGATCATTGATGGTCTGAACCTTGTTAGACGTATTCATGCAGTACTACCAGATGAAAATGATATTGCCAGCGTCAAAGAACGTACGTTAGCCGCAGCCAAAAAACTGTTAGTTCACCATGAGCCCACCCATGCGATTGTTGTCTGGGATGGTGATGAAGAATCTTGGCGAAAACAGTTATACCCTGAATATAAAAAAGGGCGTAAGCCGATGCCTACGCCTTTAAAATCGGGATTAGCCGATATTAAAGCGGCGCTTTCTGAAGCACATATACATTCTCATGACGCCGTCTCAGAAGCAGATGATGTCATCGCTACCCTAGCGACTAAAATCACTGAAAATAAAGGTAAAGCAATTATCGTCTCTACTGATAAAGGTTTCAGCCAAATCATTGATGACAATATCGTCATATGGGATCACTTCAAACAGCAATATTTCGATTTAACTGAATACGAAAAAAAGCTTGCTGTACAACAAAGTCAGATACTTGATTTTATCGCGCTAGCTGGAGACAGCGGCAATAAAGTACCTGGGATAGCAGGTATTGGGCCTAAGTCAGCAGCCGATTTATTAAATAAGTTCAGAAGCTTAGCAAACCTATACAAGTCCATTGATAACTTAGGTGCAAAACAAGCGCAAAAGCTCATTGATGGTAAAGACATGGCGAGAGTGAGTTACAAGTTAGCCCAACTGCAATGTCATATGCCCCTCAATATCAATCTCAAACAATTCAGAGTCATTAGCAATAGCGAAAGGAACACCTAAGCAAATGAATTCAAAAATGTCCTTTATCATCGCCTCCATGTTCATTGCCTACATCGTCTTCGCAATTGCCGTTGTGATGGTTTATGAACCGAAACCAGAAGATAGAAGTTGGCAAGAAAGACAAGAGTTTAATCACAATATGCTCAGTGAAATCAATATAGGCCAGCCTATTGAGAACATTAGAAAATTAATGGGTCGAGCGGACTTTACCGAAGCGAAAGCAACTGACAACGCTAACTTTCAGATCATGTTTTATCGAACCCATCATGTTAAATCTGACGGCATCACCACTAAAGATGAGTGCACACCATTGTTATTTAAAAATGGAAAATTGATTGCGTGGGGACAAGAGACTTACGATCAGTTTTTACAAATTCCCATTTTAAATAATGTCATCCCAGCTTCTCCCCCTGCAGTCGCCGAAACAGATTCTGATGACCTTACAGCCCCTTTATCAGAAGGTGAAAAGTAATCTAGCAATTGACCCTAACATCTCAGTTTTAAAACGAGAATTCGACTGTCAACCTAATGAGCCACAATAGTGTGCAAGGTTACCTTAGCCATAAAAAATGCCACATAATGTGGCATTTTTATTAATCAAAATTCAGTCTATTTAACTGTTATTGATACTCTTTATAAGCCTCACCTTTCTCTAACCATTCAGGGGCTTTAGCACCTTTAAGATAATGGTCAAAGTACTGCTTCATTCTGATTGTATAGTCGAGTTTATTCGGATATTTCTTCAAATGATGCGGCTCGTCTTCATATTGTAAAAACACGACATCCTTACCAGTACGTCGCATTGCAAGGTATAACTCAACGCCTTGCTCCCATGGCACCGCATCATCTTTATCACCAAACATGATCATCATTGGTGTCTGAATACGTTCAGCATAAAATACTGGTGAGTTCTCAATATATTTTTGTGGGGAGTTAAATAAACTTTCTCCAATTCGACTTTGGCCTGTTTCATACTGGAACTGTCGAGCTAAACCAGAACCATGACGAATACCACTGTATGCACTCGTCATATTAGATACAGGGGCACCCGTTACAGCTGCTTTGAAGATATTGGTTTGGGTAACCGCAAATGCAGTTTGATAACCACCCCATGAGTGTCCTTGAATACCGACAGCATCAGGATCTGCAATGCCCATATCAATTAACTTTTGCACACCAGAAGTTAACCCTTTAACCGCTGATGCACCTGGATAGCCAACTTCAAATCGAATGTCCGGCAAGAAAATCGCATAACCATTGTCAGCGTACCAAGCGAAGTTAGGACGATGATTAATAGCCATATGCGGGAATGAATGTAATCGGTCGCTCATAAAGCGATAGAAATACACCATAACAGGATACTGTTTACCTTCTTGATAATTAGTCGGCTTGATCAATACACCATCAGTTAATCGGCCATCTGCATCACGCCATTGCACTAGCTCGGCACTGGCCCAATTAAAATCATCTCGCTGTTTATCTAACGCAGTTTGCTTAACACCATCTTGCGGTGCTGCAATGTCAGCGCTGTAAAGATCAGGATAAAGATCATAACGCTCTTTTGAATACACGATAGTGTCAGCATTTTTACTTTTTGCTAGCACTTTCACTTTCGCATCGGTTTCCATCAAGGTTGTTAACCCAGGCACACCCACAACGGCACTGTATAAGCTATCCGCTTTGGTTTTTTCGTTGTAACCATGCACCAACAGCGTTTGCTGCTGTGCTATCGTTGCTGGGACATTCTTGTCTTCATACAACCCTTCAATTCTCATTTGCGTACTGGTTTTACGCCCCTCACCGGCCGTCAGCATAAAGCCATCGAATGATGCACTGCTAAATTGCCAAGCATCATACTTGTCGTAAGCAATAATACCTGAACCATCAGCTAACCAAGGGCCAAAGCCATAACTCGGTGCATTACCTGGGTAGTCATGATCTTCATTGGCAAAGCTCACGCTAATGTCTTTAGAGATGGTATGTCTTCTTACTCCTGCAATGTCATAGAGAAAGAGCTGACCTTGCTGATAATAAGCCACAAATCTCGCATTAGGTGATAGCGTCGGCATTTCATTCGTTGGGTGCTGGGTTAAAAGCTGCTGCTTTCGGCCTGTATTTAAGTCCACTAAATACACATCTTGATAAAAACCAGCCCAAGTGATCATTTTTTGATAAGGCACATCTGATGTGGCCAATAGATATCGTTTTTGCTCACCATATTGCACATTTGGTACATCTTTATCTGCTAGTTGCACAATACGGTTGGCATTGACGTGAAGAACAGCTAAGTAAGTACGTTGTAATTCTTTACTGTATTGTTTGACTTCATGGGGCTTAATTTTAGGATCATCCCCGTGCCATACTTTCAGGTTTCGTAAGCCGGTTACGATTTCAGTATCAAACAAATCAGCTTGCTGTTTTATTTCAGGTAAAGAAACCACTTTATCAACCTGTGGTACTCGACCTACAAATAACCGCAAACTATCTTCTGAGAAGAAGATTTTTGAATATTGATTAAGTGTCCATTCATCCGTTGTAGGCGTTGGCTTAACCTGACTATTTTTCAAATCAATAATAGATAACTGATACTCACGTTCATCACGCTTAACGGCGGCATCACCACTGGTAAACGCAAGCCATAATCCGTCGTCAGATACGCTTAACTCTCCAAATTGTTGAGTTTGGCTTTGGTGTAGTTGGTTTAAGGTATTATTGATTAAATTAATTTTTTTAATGGTGTGGCGCTGATTATTGATATCGTTGCTCGCAACAACAAAGTTTTTACCGACTCTGTCAAAAGCAAACTGTGTCACATGCTCAAACTCATGAGCATTATTATCAGCTAGATGAATAAGTTTGATTTTACTGCCAGTGTCTTTCTCATCAACTTTGGCTTTATCGTCTTTATCCGCCCCCTTATCAGCCTCTTCGGATTTTTCAGCTTCAAACCATATCGCGACAAACTCACCATTAGGGCTAAATTCTGCGTGTTTTACCTTTTCAAACTGCTGCTGTTCTCCAGTGCTGGTATTTAGCAATACCAAACCACTATGAAGCTCAGACTTTTTGAGGGTCTCTGCAGATAATAAACTCGGCTCAATTTTCGCTATTGCAAAAGAGCCTTGGCTATTAAGCTGAAGTGCCGAACCACCATCAATAACGTACTGTTTTTGAGTCGCGACAATATTCACTAAGGCGCGACTGTCGCCTCGATCAGGCATCGCTTCAACCGCAATAACACGACCATTATCAGAAATAACAGGCTGTTGTAGGGTTTCAAAATGCATGATGTCATTTAAGCTTAACGTTTTTGGCTGCTGCGCAGCGTTTACTGCAACGGACGCGGCGAGTAACGTCAGTGGTAGAAATGTATGTAACTTCAAAGTCATCCTCGTGAGTTATTATTATCGAGCAATTAAACAAATGGATCTTTATTCAATCAAGCGCTTTGACACATACGCAATGAATACGAGCTAACATTTAATCGACTTGAGTGATGTTGAGGTAAACCATCCAGCTATTTACTGGTGCATTTTTAACCTGTTAGACCAAAGTCGTCTGTAAAAATATTCTTATCTACCTAAGCTACTCAGGTAAAATCATTGCCGCGCCAACCTTTTTGCAACATGTAAAGTGTATTTATGACGCTAATTGAATCTTAAATTTACGCTATTGTGAACATATTAAAGCAATCAGCTGAGGATTAACTTAAAAAATACAAAAAATATGTGATTAAACTCACTAAATCCTGTAAAAAAAATTCTAAATTCGTTAAAATGCGGCGCATTAAAACGTTAGTAAATCGTTCTGTTACAAGCTTGTTAACGTGAACAGAGAAATGCAGTAACTACTAGGTGGAAGGACTATCCATGCCAAAACGTACTATAACCGTAATCCCAGGTGACGGGATTGGACCAAGCATTATCGATTCCGCTTTAAAGATTCTCGACAAAGCTGGTTGCGACTTTGAATATGAATTTGCAGACGCCGGTTTAGCCGCTTTAGAAAAACAAGGTGAATTAGTACCTCAGCGTACCTTAGACCTTATTGAAAAAAACCGTATCACTCTTAAAGGTCCATTAACCACTCCAGTGGGTGAAGGCTTTACTTCTATCAATGTTAGCTTGCGTAAAAAGTTCAGCTTATACGCAAACGTACGTCCAGTGCTTTCGTTTAAAGGTACTCAAGCGCGTTACGACAATATTGATATCATCACCGTTCGTGAAAACACCGAAGGTATGTACTCTGGTTTAGGCCAAAAAGTATCTGAAGATGGTGCTACTGCAGAAGCAACTAGTATCATTACTCGCCAAGGTGCTGAACAAATTACCACTTTCGCTTATGAGCTTGCTCGTAAAGAAAACCGTAAAAAAGTAACGATTGTTCACAAAGCAAACATCATGAAGTCGACTTCTGGTTTATTCTTGAAAGTGGCGCGTGAAGTAAGCCAGCGTTACCCAGATATCGAAACTGAAGAAATGATTGTTGATGCAACATGTATGAAGTTGGTCATGAATCCAGAAAATTTCGATGTATTGGTAACAACTAACTTATTCGGTGACATTTTATCTGACTTATGTGCAGGTTTAGTGGGCGGTTTAGGTATGGCACCTGGTGCTAACATCGGTAGCGACGCTGCGATTTTTGAAGCCGTACACGGCAGTGCACCTGATATTGCGGGTAAAAACTTAGCAAACCCAACTTCAGTTATTCTTGCATCTATCCAAATGCTTGAGTATCTAGGTATGGCTGATAAAGCTGAAATGATCCGTAGTGCAGTATCTGCAGTGATCGAAGAAGGCGACCGTACGACTCGCGATTTAGGTGGTACACACGGTACGACTGACTTCACTCAAGCCGTTATTGACCGTTTAGGCTAATCTTTCATTAAGCTAAATAGATAATAAAAAGCCCTTAGTGAGATTCACTAAGGGCTTTTTTATAGCTGAAACAATAAACATCACAAAAAATGCCAATATCGCTTCAAGGATTAATTAAAGTTCCATGGTGTATTTGGTTTAACCCATAAATGCACTGTCACTTCATCACGGTCATGATAAAGATGCTTACATTGGATTTTAAAATCTTCGATTTCGTTTTCTTTTAAAATCTCAGCCATAGTATCAAGGATTTGCCTAACTTCTTTATAACGGCTTTTCATTGGTAGCTTAAGGTTAAAAATAGCTTCTTTAAACCAACCATTTATCGCCCATGCTTCCATAAGCTCTGCAACCCGTGAAGGCTTTTCAACCATGTCGCACACTAACCAGTAAATGTTTTTTCTTGGTGGCTCAAAACGAAAACCATCAGCACGGTAGTGACGAACCTGACCTGTATCCATCAACTTTTGATCCATAGGACCATTATCAACAGCGGCGACAAACATACCGCGGCGAACGAGCTGATAGGTCCAACCGCCAGGACATGCCCCTAAATCAACAGAATGAAGACCTGAGCGACAGCGCTGTTCTTGTTCTTCTTTTGTTAAGAAGTGCCCAAATGCTTCGTCTAATTTCAAACTTGACCGGCTCGGTGCATCAGCCGCCATTTTAAGACGTGGGATCCCCATAAAATGAGGCGAGCTATTATTAGTCAGTGAGTAACCAACGTACGCTTGACCTGGTCCAACAAAACAAACGTGAATAATGGGTCTTTTGTCATTTTCTTGAGCAAGCAATGAGCCTGACTTTTTCAAACCTTGCCTTAGTGGCACGGTAAACTTACGACAAAAACCCGATAATTCCTTCGCTTCATTAGTATCCGGCGTTTCAACACGTAACTCCCCCGCTTTTGACACTTCCGCTAAAGCTGCAACAATTGGAGAGACACGGTCTGATTCTGGCAAATCTTTTAGTAAATCATTTGCCGCAAACATTTGTCGCGCGAACACCAAAGAGTTGAGCTCAATTCTTTTTGCTAGTTGTTCACCACCATCTTCTTCAAAGCTTTGGAAAATAACATAAGCATCATTGGTATTGGTTTTTACAAAACCACCAATATTCAATTCAGCTGCACGCTGTTGAATTTCTGCTGCGCAATCTTTCTCATAGCCCGCACGGCAGAATAAAAATAGGTTTTTCATGATGAACCTTTGGTGTCGATAACGAGACTGTACGTTCCATTAGAATAATGACGCCAGTGCTTGTGATTAAAAATAGTTTGCTGGGCTGCATTATACGCAAAATTCATAATTCTGTGTGAAATGAAACGAGAAATACAGAAACTAAAAAGCAGCTAAAACGATGTTTCGGCTGCTTTTAATAAACTCATATTGCTTTTCAGTAGGTTAACTCATTAATCTTTCTGATACTTAGCAATGGCAACTGCAAATAATATCCAACCAATTAACATGCATCCACCACCCATTGGAGTTATTGGACCGATCCACTTAGCCCCAGTAAAGGCATAAAGATACAATGAACCAGAAAACAGTAAGATGCCGATAAAAAACAGATACCCCGCCCAATCAAGTAACTTTGACGAGATCCAATGGCCTGCAAACGCAACAGCGATAATCGCAAAGGTATGATAAAAGTGATAATCAACGCCTAAATTAAAAATGGCAATTAACTCTGGTGAGGCAATATTTTTTAATCCGTGTGCACCAAATGCGCCAAGCGCAACGGCTAAAAAACCATTTAGCGCTGCTAAAAGTAGTAAACCTTTTTTCATCATGATTGCCTTTAAATGATCAATTTATATGTGCATTAATGAAATGCTGACATTGTTGAATACAAGTTTGCAGATTATCCTCTAATGTGGTCCCTGACGACTTCCGTGGTTTAAAACTATGATCGCCATCCTTAATCCACTGTATTTTAATCGACTTGTTTAAAGGCCATTGCGGGAGTTCTTCTTTACCGCCAAATTTGTCCCGCTCTCCTTGCATAACTAATAACGGTACAGTGCAATCATTGACTGGTGCTAACCTAGGTTCTCCACCTTTTAATGGAACAAAAGGATAACCAAGGCAAATCACGCCTTTGATCAATTTAGCGATCTCAGAAAATTCAGGTACAAGTTCGACCTTCTCCATTTCACCTAACTCTGGCGTCATCAATATGGCCGACATTCTGCCCCCCATAGATTTCCCCATCAAAATGATATTCTCAACCGCTAAGGTTTGCTGTTTATTTTGCGCTAGTACTTGCTGCAATACTTGTTGAAAATGATTGAGTAGTTTTGGCGCCCTATCTGGAGGTCTGCGTTTGCCATCTTGCATGTTGGCTTGCATATACAAAAAGTTAAAACGTAACACTTGAACGCCAGTTTGGCTAAGTCCAGATGCCACAGCCTCCATAAACTCATGATGCATATTAGCGCCAGCACCATGGGCAAAAACCACTAAGGTTTTGCTCTGCTCACCTTGTAAAATATATTCTATTGCTTGACCATTGATTTCACTAGAGCACAACTTATTTGTCATTGATTGGGGTTCACTTATTGATGAATAATTGTTGAATGGTAAGCTGAGGCCTCTTTGCAACACTTTGCTTTCAACGCCTCATAGTTTTGTGCAGCTAAAGCACAGCAAGTAATAAATCACTTCTAGAAAGTAACGACTTATTTATCTAACCAGCTAATAACTCACTGCGTGACTCTTCAGCAAACATATCTACCATCCATTCTCTGAAAGCTGCCACTTTTCCGAGCTCTGAGTGGCTCTGCTGACACACAAGGTAATAAGCATCTTTACTGACTAATACTTCCGAGAACGGACACACAAGTCGACCGGCTTTAATATCAGGCCTTGCCAATACGCTATACCCCAATGCCACACCTTGACCATGAGCCGCAGCTTGCAATACTAATGATGAATGACTGAAGATAGGACCAGAATTAACATTAATTTCACTAATCCCGCATTGTCTAAACCAAGCCTGCCAATCTTGACGACTCGAGTCGTGTAATAAGGTGTGATTTTTTAAATCGCTGGGTTTTTCAAGCGGCTTAGGACCGCTCAATAACAGCGGCGAACAAACAGGAATTAACACTTCATTACGGAGTTTATCTGCACGTAGCCCAGGCCAATTACCTTGACCATAATAAATCGCGACATCGACATCATCAGTCAATGAGTCGACCTCGCTATCTACAGCTTTAATTCGCACATCAATGTCTGGGTTTTTCTCACTAAACTTTGCAAGTCTTGGCACAAGCCATTGAATTGCAAAGCTTGGTGACATGCTTACCGTTAACGAACCAATCGCGCTTCTGGCTAATAGCCTATCGGTAGATTCGCCTAATTGGATAAAAATATCTTTGATATCGAGGAAGTAGCTTTGACCTTCTTCAGTCAATAATAGCGAGCGATTTTTGCGTCGAAATAGTTTTAAGCCCAAAAAATCTTCCAGTGCTTTTATCTGGTGACTGACTGCTGCTTGCGTGACAAATAGCTCTTCTGCCGCTCGAGTAAAACTTAAGTGCCTCGCAGCAGCCTCGAATGCTTTGACTGCATTCAAAGGTGGCAATCTTCTCGACATAGTGATCAATCTCTCGTTTTTTAATTAGTTTTTCTAATGATTATCGTTATTTTTTGTCGTTTGTAAAGAACACTGTGTTCGTTTAAATTATAACCATTGAAATTTAGTGAGTTGGACAATCTCTACCAGGTAATAAGGGAGTGTCCGACAGTGTGATTTGTCACCTAGGAGGCGACCCTTTATGTTTAACTTAACAACGTTAGCAACAGCTGCTTTACTCTCTTCATGTGCATTTATGGCCACAGCAAATGATACCACAATTGATATCAGCGACCTTCAAGCATCAATTAATGCTGAACTTGAGCAAAGCATGAATGAAATGCAAAACAACATCGATGTTAACGTGAAAAACACGCTAACCGAAGAGAACGCAGACAAAGCGACAATCAAAACGGCTGAAACACGTATTGCTGATTAATTTACTGTAAAAACCGTTTCAAAAAAACCGCATTAACCATTTTATTGGTAATGCGGTTTTTTTATATTCAATATTCACAGCTATTTCAGGTAAAAAAATAGCCACTAGAATTAATCTAATGGCTATTTAGCATTAACATAGTTTATCCGAATAATTCGAATCGACGAATCAATTAAGGACGGTAAACCTTAACGTTAGTGTAGCCTTGCTCAGTTAAATACAGAGCTTGTAATTTACTCATCACACCACGATCGCAATACAATAGGTAAGTTTTTTCTTTACTTAAGTCTGCAAATTGAGTGGCTAGTTTGAAGAAAGGGATCTTCAATATTTCTGTATCAGCTATTTTTAGCGGATTTTGCTCTTCTTCATCTTGAGCACGAATATCAATAACTACTTCGTCGTTATCGATTGAAGCGACTGTTTCAGTTTCGCTTACCGTTGTTTCGACCTTTTCTGCAATTTGCTTGATATCAATCACGACAGCGTCATTAACGACTCTATCGACAAGATCTTCTGAAAACTTCAATTCTTCAGCTTCAATTTTAGATAAAATGGCTTTCACTGTTGGTTTCTGTGAAATAACACCACAATATTCAGGAATAGCTTTAGCAAAATCTTCTGTGCCAATTTTACGGCTTTCATTAATGATATCTTGCTTATCCATGGTGATCAGTGGACGCAGAATCAATAAATCGGTACAACGGTCGATTACATTGAGGTTAGTCAAGGTTTGACTTGAAACTTGACCGAGACTTTCACCTGTAACTAGTGCTTGAATACCGTACTTCTCGGCAATTTTAGTGGCTGCACGCATCATCACACGCTTTAAAATAACGCCCATTTGACCATTATCGATTTTCTCAAGGATCTCTTCTACAACTGGCTCAAAAGGCACTGTGATAAAGCGAACTTTATGAGATTCTCCATACTTTTGCCATAAGTGGTAAGCAACTTGTTTAACGCCGATCTCATGTTGAGCGCCACCTAAGTTAAAGAAACAGTAATGTGTACGTGCGCCCTTTTTGATAAACTGATAGCTAGAAACACCAGAATCAAAACCACCCGAAATAAGTGATAACACATCTTCTTGAGTGGCCATAGGGAAGCCACCTAGACCTTCAATACGACGTACAACCATGTATAGCTTTTCATGATCAATCTCAAGATTCACTGTCATATCAGGATTTTTTAACTTCACGCCAACAGCGTCAGTGTGCTGGTTTAAACCACCACCGACATAACGTTCGACTTCAATTGAATTGAAATCATGTTTACCTGTTCGCTTAACACGTACACAGAAGGTTTTACCTGCTAGTTCATCTTTATATACAGGCAAAACTTGCTGGTAAATGTCATCAATTGACTCAAATGAGTATTCATCAACTTGAATCACATGAGCAATACCAGGGATACATTCTAATCTAGCTGAAATCGCATCAATTCTTGCTTGTTCATCGCTCGCTACGTGGATCATGATACGATCCCATTGGCGTTGCACTTTTACATCGTCATCAACTTTTTTAAGTACATTGCGAATGTTTGTTTCAAGGATTTTAGTAAAACGCATTCTCACCGTTTTACTTTTCATCATGATTTCTGGGTATAGCTTTACGATAAACTTCATTGGATTTCCGCGGGCTTCTGTTTCGGTATTACCTTACTAGCAAACTAAACCAATGATATAAAACAAAAATATATCAAAATTTAATATGTAAAAAGGCTTAAAAATGATGGCTGGAAAAGCAACCAGCCATTAAAGGCGGGATTATAACAAAAATTGTCTATTTACCAAACACAATAAATCACCAGATTTGAGCACAGGCTTATTGATTTATCAGGCTTCAGGCCAATAAAAAAGCCGCAGTAATAACAGAATTAATCTGATACTAAAACGGCTTGATAACTCACCATAAAAACAATAATCAAAACAACAAACTTAACAAAAACGCCACTGATGATAATCCAATCATAGGTTATTATTAAGCCACTGTATGTCGCTAAAAACTATGATTCAAAAAACTATGGTACAAAAAACTATGGCGTCATAACCTCAATTTCATCTGACTCTTTAGCTTTACCTTGCTCAATGGCAATTTCCACTCGACGATTACGACTGCGATTTTGGTTAGAGTCATTGGGTACTAACGGCGCGTTGGATGCCATACCAACCACTTGCATTCTCGCTTCATCAAACCCTTTCACTTTTGCTAGCTCATGGGCGACAGCAACAGCACGTTTACTAGACAAGTCCCAGTTAGAGCTATAAAGCTCATTACTAATATGCATTCCGTCTGTATGCCCCGAAACCGTGACAATACCAGGGACATCTTTTAATAACTCACCAATTGAACGAACCACAGGCTTAAAACGAGGCTGTAGAAAACCAGATCCCGAAGCAAAGGAGCCTTTCTCACGAATTCGAATAATAATTTGCTGACCTAATGATTCAATTTCTATGGCACCATCAACAATCTCTTCATTGAGCTTTTCAGCCATTTTCTTAACTTGATCGTTAATATTCTCTTGTTCTGATGAAGCTTGAGATTGCTGAGCTTGAGCTTGTTGCTGCGCAGTCGCAGAAGAATTGCCGCCTCGGTTTTCACCTTGTTGCTTTTGAACGCCGCCAGCACTGGCATCTTCACCTGCTTGATACTCAATCGTTTGTTGAGTCATCTCATTGGTTTGTTGGTTAATAATTTCAATCGGGGTTGGATCGGGCTTGCCTGGGCGAAACTCCAGCGCAATCACAGAAGTACCTTTGGGAATATCTTTCACTTCGACTTTATTTTGCACCCCGAAGGCGTATTTCATTGAACCGGCAATTTGCTTGAACTTCATCACATCCATTTCTGAAAAAGCCAGCAACAGTACAAAGAAACACATTAGCAGCGACATTAAATCAGCAAATGTCGCTAGCCATAAAGGGGCGCCAGGTGGCGGACAATTACACTTGGCTTTTTTGGCCATGAGTTACTCTCCGTCCGTGGTATCGATTTGACGTTGTTTTTCAGCTAAGTAGTTTTTCAAAAATCCTTCAATTACACGTGGATTCTGACCATCTTGAATCGCTAATACAGCATCCATGATTAAATTACGATTGAGGAGTTCTTCACTCATTCTTAACTGCAATTTATCCGCGATTGGAATAGCAATCATGTTGGCAATGATTGCACCGTAAAGTGTGGTTAATAATGCCACAGCCATCGATGGTCCAATAGATTTCGGGTCATCCATGTTTGATAACATGGCAACCAAACCAATCAAGGTACCGATCATCCCCATTGCAGGTGCTACATCACCTAAAGATTTAAAAATGCCGATACCGGTTTTATGACGTTCTTCGGTCAAGGCTATGTCTTTTTCTAAGGCTTCTCGTACGACATCGCCATCGTGACCATCAACCAGCATATCAACTGCTTTTTGCATAAAACTGTTGGTGATTTGCGCTTCTTCTAAAGCTAAGAAACCACCTTTACGAGCGGCATCTGCCATATTGACTGATTGCTCGATGAGATCTTCTGGCTTGTCAATTTTGAACATAAAAGCTTTAGCACCAATTTTAACAGCGCCAAGAAACTGCTTTAAATTGTACTTCATCATGACCACAAACAATGAACCGATAAATACGATCATAATCGACGGCACATCAACAAAGATGGAAATACCACCACTGCTGACCATTGACCCAATAATAAATGCAAATGCGCCTATCAAACCGATTAGGGTTGCTAAATCCACAATGTCTCCTTGATTGCAGTCTTAAAATGCTGCCTTAGCTGATAAATCACTACCAACGCAGCACTTATCTTTTCAGTATCAATGTAACACCCTGTGCAACAGGGATAATAGTTCAAATATCAAAAAACACTGAAAAAACAGCATTCGATTATAAAATAACGGCCAGTGCTAAAAAATTCATCAATTATTAGGTCACTATTTACGAGTGGGCCATCAATTAAATGAATGCGAATGAAGGAAACTGGCTTTCGTTATAGTTATCGGTCAAACTTAGCCCAAGTTTAGAGATTTTTTACTAATTGTATAAATTTTCAGTCTTAAAGCGTGCTATTGAGCAAATAAACAACGACTGAATTTGACCCTTAGGTCGCCCTGATATACCTTGTCATCCGCAAATCAGAAGGAATCATAATTGTGGCTAAAAAACCTGAGAATCTAAGTTTTGAAGAATCGTTATCGGAGCTTGAAAACATCGTCGCAGATCTTGAGCAAGGTGAAGTCACACTAGACAATGCCCTCAAACAATTCGAGCGCGGAATTAAGCTTGTACGTCAAAGCCAATCTAAGCTTGAACAAGCCCAACAAAAAGTATCTATCCTACTTGATGAAGATGATACAAATCTGACCCCATTTACCGTTGAAGGCGAATAAGCGTGTTAGACCAAGCTATTGAAAAATATCAACAACGTGTCAATCGAGTTCTTGAAGCAAAACTGAATGAACTTGATGACAATGCTCCCCAATTAAAAGCTGCAATGATTCATGGTGCTTTACTTGGCGGCAAGCGTATTCGTCCATTTATGGTATACAGTATCGGTGAAATGCTTGGTGCTGATAGTCGCATACTCGATAATGCCGCAGCGGCCATTGAGTGCGTCCATGCTTACTCATTAATCCATGACGATTTACCCGCTATGGATGATGATGCGCTTCGCCGAGG
The DNA here is from genome assembly GCF_018100775.1 of Shewanella sp. MMG014. Lineage (NCBI taxonomy): Bacteria > Pseudomonadati > Pseudomonadota > Gammaproteobacteria > Alteromonadales > Shewanellaceae > Shewanella > Shewanella sp. MMG014. The sequence goes on along the minus strand of NZ_JAGJDZ010000009.1, from coordinate 130,127 downwards.
CCAACCAACGGTACATATTGCTTTTGATGAAGCAACGGCGATATTAGCAGGTGATGCACTACAAACACTGGCATTTGAGCTCATTTGTCAGCCAGTCGAAGGGATCAATCCACAGCAACAATTGGCAATGGTAACGGCGCTAGCTAAAGCCTCAGGCTATAGTGGTATGTGTGGCGGACAAGCAATTGATCTGAGTTCGACAGATAAACGTATTAATATTGAACAGCTGACCCAATTACATAACAAAAAAACTGGTGCGTTAATAAGTTGCGCCGCAGAATTAGCGTTAATTGCCGCTAATGCCTCTGACACAGAGCAGCAAATCATCAGAGAATTCGCCGAAAATATTGGTTTAGCTTTTCAAGTTCAAGATGACATTTTAGATATCACTGCCAGCACCGAAGAGCTCGGTAAACCACAAGGCAGTGACGAAGAAGCCAACAAAAGCACTTTTCCGAGCTTACTTGGACTTGACGGTGCTAATGAATGCGCCGAAAAACTAATTAACGATGCACTTTCAGCGCTGGCTAAATTGACCTACAATAGCCAGTTAATTGCAGACTTCGCCCGCTATATCATTGCGCGAAGATTATAAAAGAGACAGTTTATCTCATTATGAGTTTCGATAATTCTCAATTTCCAGTGTTAGCACAAGCTAATACGCCTGAAGATTTAAAAAAGCTACCGCAAGGTATGCTGCCACAGCTGTCTGATGAGTTAAGACAATTCTTACTAAAATCAGTAAGTAATTCCAGTGGCCATTTTGCATCAGGCTTAGGCACAGTCGAATTGACCGTGGCGCTTCATTACGTCTATAACACGCCATTCGATCGTTTAGTTTGGGACGTTGGTCATCAAGCTTACCCGCACAAAATTTTAACTGGTCGTCGTGAACAAATGCATACTATTCGTCAAAAGAATGGTTTGCACCCGTTCCCATGGCGTGAAGAAAGTGAATACGATACATTCAGTGTTGGTCACTCAGGTACGTCAGTTAGCGCTGCTTTAGCGATGGCAGTTGCTGCTGAAAAAGAACAAAAAGATCGTAAAGTTGTTGCCGTTATTGGTGATGGTGCTATGACAGGCGGCATGGTGTTTGAAGCCATGAACCACGCCGGTGATTTACACAATGACATGTTAGTTGTGTTAAATGACAACGAGATGTCAATTTCTGAAAACGTCGGTGCACTCAACAACCACTTGGCACAATTAATGTCGGGCCGCTTTTACACCACGATCCGTGAAGGCAGTAAAAAAGTCCTCAAAGGTATGCCGGTCATTAAAGAAATGGCAAAGCGCACCGAAGAGCACCTTAAAGGCATGGTTGTGCCTGGAACACTATTCGAAGAACTTGGATTCAACTACATCGGCCCTATCGATGGTCATGATGTAGATTCATTAGTCGAAACATTGCGCAATATGCGCGACCTTAAAGGTCCACAAATTCTTCATATCATGACCAAGAAAGGTCGTGGTTATGAACCTGCAGAAAAAGATCCTATCGGTTGGCATGCGGTTCCTAAATTTGATCACACTCAATTTAGAAAGCCTAAAGCGAAACCAAGCTCACCAACCTTCTCGCAAGTGTTTGGTAAATGGTTATGCGATGTTGCCAAAGAAGATGAGCAGCTTTTAGCGATTACGCCTGCAATGCGTGAAGGTTCGGGAATGGTTGAGTTTTCGCAAAAATTCCCTAAACAGTACTTTGATGCCGCCATTGCAGAACAACATGCTGTCACCCTCGGCGCTGGTTTTGCGTGTGAAGGGTTCAATGCGGTTGTGGCAATTTACTCAACTTTCTTACAACGTGGCTACGATCAAATCATTCATGACGTCGCCTTACAAAAACTGCCAGTACTATTTGCCATAGACCGCGGTGGTATTGTGGGTGCCGATGGTCCTACACACCAAGGTGCATTTGACTTAAGTTTTTTACGTTGCGTACCTAATATGGTCATAATGGCACCATCTGACGAAGATGAGTGCCGCCAAATGCTTTATACAGGTTATTGCTATAAAGACGGTCCTACCGCGGTTCGATACCCTCGTGGTAGTGCTACTGGCATTGAGCAAACTGAAGTTATGACTGCTCTGCCAATTGGTAAAGGCTTGATAAAACGTCAAGGCAAACGAATTGCCATTGTTAATTTTGGTACGACATTGGCCGCAGGTTTAGAAGCTGGCGAAGCGCTTGACGCTACCGTTGCTGATATGCGCTTTGTTAAGCCGCTCGATGAAGCTTTACTGGCTGAATTGGCTACTAGCCATGATGTGATAGTGACATTAGAAGAAAACGCCATTATGGGCGGTGCTGGTAGCGGTGTTATTGAAGCATTGCAAAAAATGAAAATCATTAAGCCTGTTTTACAAATTGGTTTACCTGATGAATTCATTAAGCACGGCGCACCCGATGAGATAATTAAAGAATTAAAACTCGATGGTGAAGGTGTACTAGCTCAAATCAATGCCTATTTAGATTAACGTACTCCTTGTTTGATTGCCTCGTCATTTAAACGATTGAAGCGAGTATTTTATTTAAATGGCGATAAGAAGACATAAAAAAGGACTGCAATTGCAGTCCTTTTTTTATGATACTTAATCGCTGTTTTAAAGCTTGAATAGTCTCTTCGTGTGAGCCTATTCGTTTGAGTATCTACGCTTGAGTATCTACGCTTGGGCCACCTTGAGAAACCATAACCATAGCTGGACGGAGTAAGCGTGAATTTAAGGTATAACCCTTCTGCATAACCAACATGACAGTGTCTTTTGGATATTCTGCGCTAGGTTGCATACCAATTGCTTGGTGATGTTCTGGGTTAAATGCTTCGCCGATTGGGTTAACTTGTACCACTCCAAATTTCTCTACTGAACCTAAGAAACCTTTCATGGTTAATTCAACGCCTTCAACGATAGCTTTAGTCGCTTCATCTTCAGGATTAACACCTGTTAACGCACGCTCCATATTGTCCAACACAGGTAGTAGTTCGTTTACAAACTTCTCTAAAGCGAATGCACGTGCTTTTTCAACATCTTTAGCCGCACGAGTACGGATATTTGCTGTTTCTGCTGCCGCACGAATTTCTACATCTTTACGTTCAGCTAATGCTGCTTCAGATGCCGCAAGTTGTTGTTCTAACTCTTCAATTCTAAGGTTAGCTTGAGTTAACTCATCAACTTCTTGTGTTGCTTCAGTTTCAACTTCTGTTTCGATTTCAGTGGTTTCAGCTGCATCAATAACGTCTTGATCTGCTTTATTTGACTCGTTGCTCATTTTCACTCCAGCTAAAAATGCTTTGTTTCTGATTACTATGGGCATATTATGGGGATCAATTTCTTTGTTTCAAGCCTTTGAGCAAATCAAATACTAATATGACCAAAAAGTTCCAAACAATTGGCCTAATCGGCAAACCACACCACAAGGGTACAAACCTCACTTTGAAGCGTTTGCATCATTGGTTGTCGATGCAAGGTTTCGATATTTTAGCCGAAGAACGTGTCGCTTCAGAACTGAAAGTCGACATTGAATCGGTTGATTTAACAGAATTAGGTGAGCGTTGCGATCTAGCCATTGTGGTAGGCGGCGACGGAAATATGCTTGGAGCTGCCAGAGTATTAGCTAGGTTTGATATTGCAGTGATTGGTGTAAACCGTGGCAACTTAGGTTTTTTAACTGATTTACCTCCAGATAACTTCGAAGCGTCGTTGTCGAAGGTGTTAGACGGACAATATGACACTGAGTACCGTTTTTTGCTTGAGGCAGAAGTCCATCGCCATGGCATGCTCAAATCAAGTAATACCGCTGTCAATGAGGCCGTATTGCATCCAGGTAAAGTGGCGCACATGATCCAGTTTGAGGTCTATATTGATGATCAATTCATGTATAGTCAGCGGGCTGACGGTATGATTGTCTCAACACCTACAGGCTCGACCGCGTACTCATTATCTGCTGGCGGCTCAATTCTCACCCCTAACCTGCAAGCATTAATTTTAGTGCCAATGTTTCCACACACCTTATCTTGTCGCCCTATTGTTGTGGATGCAAGCAGTACAATTAAGTTAGTCGTCTCGCCCGATAATGGCGAAAACCTTGAAGTAAGTTGTGATGGTCACGTCCATTTATCAGTATTGCCTGGCGATGAGATTTTAATTAGTCGTAGTGAAGATAGGCTTAGAATGATCCACCCTAAAGGCCATAATTACTTTAATGTTTTGAGAGCCAAATTAGGCTGGGGAAGTAAACTATTTTAAAAGGGCTTTAGAGAAATAAGTGTTTAAGAGAAATTTAAATTGATGCGCATTATTGCGCATCAATTCTTTTATTAAGCTAATCTATATCACTTCACTCAGCAATTAAGCAAGCCTGTAACTGTTCGGTGATAACCGTTTCATCTAATGGCGCGAGAGAAATAACCTCAATCCGAGAGTCCATCGTTTCATCTAACTCCATAACGGATAGTTTGCTATCAGACATATTAAAGCCTGCAATCCCTTCTTCAGTGATCATAACCGCCTTTATACGAACAACATTTTGTTCGATGAGTTGATTGATAAAGACAATAAGCTTATCAAAATCAAAGCATAAACTAGGCTCAAATATCCAACCAATGCTATATGCCCCTTCACCTTGATTCGATTTTACCCAGTAACCACTTTGATTAAAATCTATGGCTTGCAGCAAGGGCTCAGTGGATGACACAGGCTGAAATATTGAAGCAGAGCGATTAGTTAATGATGCCCCTTTACCAAGACCAACTGACTGACTTATCGGCGTTGCCGTCTTTTTAGCTAATGAGCGTGGTTTATCAATATCGTTCAATAACTGGCTTATCGCATTTTCATCAATAGAGCTAACTAAGTTAGCCTCTTTGTTAACCTGCTCGATGAGTAAAGATAAGCTTTTATATTCTTGTGCTTGATATAAGTCCGCTTTACTTGCAAACACAATGTCGGCGATAGAAATTTGTTGATTGAAATTCTCATTTTCACGATACATTTCATTAAGCACTTTGCGTGCATCTACAACACATACCGTTTGATTGACCGATAGTACTTGGCGGTTATATTCGTTGGTTAATACTTTTAAAATCTCAGCTGGATGCCCTAAACCTGTAGGCTCGATAAAAAGTCTGTCAGGTTTGGCTTTTTGAATCAGTTGGTTAATAGCAACTTGAGTCGGGATGCCAGCAGCACAGCACAAACAACCACCAGCAACTTCTTTAATCACCACTTGCTCGGATGAGTGAGTGCCAGCCATTAGACTGGCATCAATACCAATTTCACCAAACTCATTAACTAATATGGCCCATGTTTCATTTTCAGGTTTTAACTTGAGTAAAGACAAAATAAGGCTAGTTTTACCTGCGCCTAAAAAACCCGTAATTACATTTGTTTTGATAGTCTTGAGAATCACCCAACATTTCCTTGTTCAATTAGTACTTAATAAAGCCATAATGATCACTTAGCTTTTTTAGCATATTTACCTTGTCGACTTGGTTTAGCTTTATCATTGCCACGATGACCATTTGGTCTTTTATGCTTAAAAGACTTCTTAGGTTTAACGACTTCAGCCTCACGGTATCTGGCTGGTAAAGGTGCGCCAGCTTCATAGCCAGGCTGAACATGGACTTCTATTTGGCATTGAATTAGCGACTCAATATCACTTAATAATTCCATTTCATTTTGAGCTACTAACGAAATTGCCTGTCCAGCAAGTCCTGCTCGCCCTGTTCGACCAATACGGTGAACATAATCTTCAGGCTCTGGCGGTAACTCAAAGTTAATCACCAAAGGTAAAGCCTCAATATCTAGGCCTCGAGCAGCAAGATCGGTAGCAATCATGACACGCAGTTTACCGCTTTTAAATTCTTCTAACGCTCTATTTCGTGCTCCCTGAGTTTTATCGCCATGAAACACTGCAGCTTTAATACCGTCTAATTTCAACTCTTTAAGAAGGTGTTCTGCAGTTTCTTTCATACTGGTAAACACCATAACTTGTTGCCAATTATTACGGCCAATCAGTTCTGATAACAACTCTGCTTTACGTCGTTTGTCCACTTGAAATACCGATTGAGAAACCGTATCGGCAGTGGCTTGATTTGACACATGCACAAACTCAGGCGACTTAAGCATTTTTGCCGCTAAGCTTTTGACATCTTCTGAATAGGTTGCTGAAAACATCATGGTTTGATGTTGACGATTGACTAAACGCTTTACCTTCTCTATGTCTTTGACAAAACCAAGATCAAGCATCCTGTCAGCTTCATCAATCACTAAATGAGTGACAAAAGATAAATCCAGATCGTACTGGCCAATAATGTCAAATAATCTACCAGGCGTAGCAACGAGAATGTCTACCCCTTTATTTAACGCTTTACGTTGGGGGTTAATGCTTGCCCCGCCATATACTGCGACGCTCTCAAACGGTAAAAATTGAGCGTAATCAACAATGTTACGCTCAATTTGGATTGCTAACTCTCGTGTTGGCGTCATAATTAACACACGGAGTCTTTGCCAAGCTGTTTTAGTCTCTTGTTGCTCAATTTGTTGTGACAACAATGATAATAATGGCAACGAAAACGCAGCTGTCTTACCTGTACCTGTTTGAGCACTTGCTAAAACATCTTTACCTTCAATCACAAGTGGCATCACAACCTGCTGTACTGGCGTCATTTTGTCGTAGCCGCACGCCTTAACCGCATCTAAAATAGGCTGTGAAAAGCCAACAGAATCAAAAGTCATATTTTTCTCTAATCTACACAAGTAATAATGGCGCTATTGTAGCGGCTCAATGACATTTAAGCGATGTATTCAAGGCTGGATCAGTCCCTTTCACTATTAAAACCACAAAATTCAATAAATACTGTTTTTAAGTGCAAAGTAACAGTTTGTATCTTGTGGTTTTTTTTGTTGATTTACCTAGACCAATTAAGCAACATAACCGCAACAAAAACAAAACACAAAAAGGCCCACAATGAAATTGATGTACCCGTTGTTATTTGCATTGACCTTATCTGCATGTGGTGGAAGCTCAGATTCAAGCACAACCGATCCAGTAGAACCTGTCGATCCAAATCCACCTGTAGAAGAAAAAGAGCTTCAAGCTGATATTTGTTACATCATGTCGACATCGCTAGGTGACATTACACTTGCTATCGATACAACAAACACACCGATCACTGGTGAAAATTTTAAAACCTATGTTGAAGAAGAGTTCTACAATGGCACAATTTTTCACCGTGTAATTCATAACTTTGTTTCGCAAGGTGGTGGCTTCACATCAGGATTAGTCGCAAAACCAACTAATGATCCCATTGAGTTAGAAAGTAACGTCGGCTTATCGAATGCTCGCGGCACCATTGCAATGGCAAGAACCAATGTGGCAAATTCAGCAACATCGCAGTTTTATATTAACGCGCTAGATAATACACAGCTGGATTACAGTTCAAGTACAAGTCCTGGTTATGCTGTTTTCGGTCAAGTTGTACAAGGAATGGAAGTCGTTGATCAAATCAATATCACTGATACTAATAGTAGTGATGTGCCGACGACAGATATCGTCATCAACACAGTAACTGAAACCGCTTGTCCTCAAGTTTAACGACCTGAATGATAGCGGGTATATTCTAGTTTTATCGCTAACGGTTTCTCTTATTTAAATGCTGATAACACTTTTAGTTATCAGCATTTTTTTTAGTGGATAATGTGCTCAATATCTCGCAAAAAACTAAAATAAGCGCCAAATCCCCATTTCGTATTAAAACTACAAAATGACAAAAATTTAGTATCAATATATGATTTTCATCACAAACCACAGTGCATTTGGTTGTTACTTTAACGACAGAAAAGAATTTTAACTTTATTAATTTCAAGCGTTGAAGAGGTTTATTATGGCGACTAAATTTTTCATTCCAAGTGTAAATGTTCTCGGTCAAGGTGGTGTTGATGAAGCAATTAATGACATTAAAACATTAGGCTTCAAACGTGCTCTGATAGTCACTGATACGCCATTAGTTAACATTGGTTTAGTAGATAAGGTCGCTGCTAAACTCATCGATAATGGCATTACAGTATTCATCTTTGATGGCGTACAACCTAACCCAACAGTGAGCAATGTTGAAGCCGGTTTAGCCATGCTAAATGCACATGAATGTGATTTTGTTATTTCATTAGGTGGCGGTTCACCGCACGACTGCGCCAAAGGTATTGCATTAGTCGCAACCAATGGCGGCAGTATTAGTGACTATGAAGGTCTGGATGTATCAACTCGTCCACAATTACCTTTAGTTGCTATCAATACAACTGCCGGTACGGCCAGTGAAATGACGCGCTTTTGTATCATTACTGACGAAACTCGTCACATTAAAATGGCTATCGTCGACAAAAACACGACACCAATTTTATCAGTAAATGATCCTGAGCTTATGATTGAAAAGCCGGCAGCATTGACTGCCGCTACTGGTATGGATGCACTAACGCACGCAATTGAAGCATACGTTTCAATCGCTGCCACTCCCATTACCGATGCTTGCGCGATTAAAGCAATCGAGTTAATTAAGGCCAATTTAGTCAATGCGGTAGAGCAAGGCGATAATATTGACGCTCGTGAACAAATGGCATACGCGCAATTCTTAGCGGGTATGGCATTTAATAATGCAAGCCTTGGGTATGTCCATGCAATGGCGCATCAACTTGGTGGTTTTTACGACCTACCTCATGGGGTTTGTAATGCATTGTTACTGCCGCATGTTCAGGCATACAACGCAAAAGTGGTTCCTAGTAAGTTAAAAGACATCGCTAAAGCAATGGGGGTAGATGTTGCTCAACTATCCGATGAACAAGGTGCTGAGTCTGCAATTGAAGCAATTAAAGCGTTATCTGTTGCAGTGAATATACCTGCTAACTTAACCGAGTTAGGTGTGAACCCTGAAGACATTCCAGTCTTAGCTGACAATGCGTTAAAAGATGCATGCGGATTGACTAACCCGCAACAAGCAACACACGCAGAAATTTGCGAAATTTTTACCAACGCTCTATAAGTTAATAAGTACCTAATCAGAATAAGCTGACTCATTGTCTAGCATGATGTGTTAAGAAAGACAGAAATTGTACTGCGGCAAGCTAACTTGGTTGCAGCAGTACGATTTTTATTCAAGTATCGAGCTAAAACAACTGGCAAGTTTGGTATACCTGCTTGGCAGTAATTCACGCTTGTGCTTATAGGCAAACTATCAATATTAAGCGTCAAAAAATAAAGTACCAATCACAGACAAAAATACATAAACAACTGTTTAATATATACTTTTAATTACCATCATTTAAGAACTGTTAACTGGCTCTAACTTCTATAAATAACCATTGACCAAAGTTAAATTAGCAGTCTATGATGAATTACATTCTTAAAAAAGTAGGTAAGCTATGACAGCAATCACTCATGTGTATAACTACACAGTAAGATGTCCTCATTACAAAGAAAATGAAAAACCAGCAAGCTGGTTAAATCATGTCGAAATTAACCAATCTAGTGAAATCGCACTAAATAGAATTACTAAGTGGCACTGTGAGCCAGGCTCAAAAGCATTCGAAAATGGTGAGTTTGTGGTTAGAAAATCTGACACTGACGATACCTACTATGCAATGCAAAGTAACCGCATGTTAAATAACGCCCACTCACTGGTGACGTTTAAAATATTCTTAGACCAATGCTGCCAAGATGCGGATCCCGAAAAAATTGTAGCTCACCTTGTGGAAGATTATAACGGCCGACTGGCTAAAGCTCAGTAAATCAGTCATAACAACTTAATAAAGCACAATTGTTTTCTAAAATCTCCACTGACTCGTATATCGTTCTAAATGGAAAACAGTCATATCAACCCGACAATACGTTGTGATTGTCGGCGTTGTTTTAACTGTAATTAACTTTCCAACTCCGCGCATATTTTGTGATCGACTCTTCGTTTTTGGTAACAGCATTGATATGCGATCACAGTTTATCGATCAAAATCTGACGAACTCCCCGGTATTACTATATAAACACTGCTCAAATTTCTATTTTAATATCAGAACACAGCGAACTTACAGGCTCAGTCAATTGAACTTAGTCTCACTGAAAACAAGTGATTTAAAACGCGTTTACAATTAGCCCAGCTTTATCAAACTTATCTTTACATTATAAAGGTAAGACGAGTTGATAAGGTTCAATATGGCCAAGCTATTCGATTTCTGCCATTAACCAAATTAACAAGTGAGCTAATTGACGTTCATATAACGCTCCAAATAGAAATTAACTGAATTTTTAAACTTACCTTTATAGGAGCATCATCAGATGCAAGCAGTTCCAAATATCGTCATTATTGGTGGCGGCGCAGGTGGTATGGAAATCGCCACAAAACTTGGTCATAAAGTTGGCAGAAAAGGCAAAGCAAAAGTCACATTAATTGATTGCGCCGAAAGCCATGTGTGGAAGCCGTTATTGCACGAAGTGGCAACAGGCGCATTAGATATTGGCCTAGATGCAATCAGCTATCGAGGCCACGCATCAGCCCATGGTTATCATTTCCAGCAAGGTGCGATGATTGATATTAATCGAGACGAAAAACAGATTGTTTTGGCGCCAATTAATGACGAAGAAGGTCAAGAGCTGTTACCAGCGCGCCATATTCCATATGATTATGCCGTAATCGCAATTGGTAGTGTTGCAAACGACTTCAATATACCAGGCGTTAAAGAACACAGTTTATTCCTAGATAACACTGAACAAGCCATGTCTATTCGTAAAATATTACTGAATAAATTCATGCGCTACGCAAGCCACCATCAACTTGATGAAAAAATCAAAATTGCTGTCGTTGGCGCTGGTGCTACAGGTGTGGAAATGTCGGCGGAAATGCACCATGCAGTTGAACAACTAAGTGGCTTTGGCTATAAAATTGATACTAGCTTGCTTGAAGTGACCTTAATTGAAGCTGATGAACGTATTTTACCAAAGGTCGATAAGGTAGAAATTTCAAATTCAGTTACCCGTGAGCTGAAACAGCTTGGCGTAAACGTGATGACAAATACGCGTATCACACAAGTAACCCCTGAGGGGTTATCAACAACTGAAGGCAACTTAATTCCTTCAGACATGGTTATTTGGTCTACTGGTGTAAAAGCGCCTGACTTCCTGAACAATATTGGTGACCTTGAAAGCAACCATATCAATCAGGTGATGGTAAAGCAGAACATGCAAACGACGCTAGATGACCATATTTTCTCAATTGGAGACTGTGCAGCGTGCCCACAAGAAGATGGCAGCTGGGTACCGCCTAGAGGTCAATCAGCAAGACAAATGGCGTTAATGACAGCCGATAACATTATATTAATGCTTGATGGCAAAGCACCTAAGAATGAATATGTGTATAAAGATTTAGGCTCTTTGGTAAATTTATCTAAGTTTCATACTGTCGGTAATTTAATGTCATTCATGGGCGGTGGTGTATTAGTGGAAGGTAAAATTGCCCGTTTCGTTTACACTTCTTTATATCGTCGTCACTTGATTGAATTACACGGTGTAGTTAAAGGGACATTAATGATGTTGGCTAAAGGCATTGGTCGCATCATTCATCCACATTTGAAACTACATTAAAGGCAGGTAAGCCCTTTTAGGCTTTTAGTGCGTTTTAGCAAAAGCCCATTTCAATATTGAAATGGGCTTTTTTGTTTTAAGCCTTACGCAGCATTCGCTCTGATCCCATGTGGCACAGGCAAACCACGTTCATTGATATTCACAAAAACAACTTTATCAACAACCGCAATAGGCGCGTTTGTTGATTGATTTCGTGCTTTACAGCGAAGTGTTATAGAGCTTTGACCTAAGCTAATAATTTCCATTCCAAACTCAACTACATCACCCAAGCTTGCTGAGCACATAAAATTAATTTCCGACACTAGCTTGGGCATCAATAATTTACTGTGCATTTCACATCGAGCATAAAGAGACGTTTCTTCATTTAGCCACTTCATCAACTGGCCACTGCATAATTTTTTATCTGAATTTAAATCAACTAATTTGACAATATGACGGCCTAAATATTCCATGATATTGATCCTTTTATAGAGAATACCCCTAAAGAGGTAGCAACATTGATACCACCAAGGTAAATACATGAAATATAAGGAATAGAACAAAATAAACTTAACCCAAAAGAGATGGCTTGCGCTACAAATGAGCATAACATGAGTAAGATTGCACGATAAAAGCGCAACGATAGTCGCTCGCTACGCTTTGTCTTTGATTGGCAATATTTTAGATAAACTACTTAGTGAGAGCCTGAGGCAAACATGCTTTAAGTGCTTTAACAAACGTCAGTATGTCTTGTCGGCTAATATCTTTATGGGTCACAAAGCGAAGAGAATAACTAGAACTGATTAATATCCCTTGTTGTGCGAGTAACAAGGTTAAATGCTTTACATCAAAGCGTTTATCTAACGTCGCAAAAACCATATTAGTCTGCACTTGTGAAATATCTACGTTAAGCTCAGGCATCTCAAGTAAATGTTGCGCGAGTAAAGCTGCATTATCGTGATCTTCTGCTAATCTATCAACCTGATCGGTAATCGCAAGTTCTGCGGCGGCTGCGATTATCCCAGCCTGACGCATACCACCACCTAACATTTTACGCCATCGAATTGCTTTATTAATTAATCGCTCATCGCCTAACAAAATTGATCCAATTGGCGCCGATAACCCCTTTGATAAACAAATAGAAACAGAATCAAAATATTGGGTAATATCACTTATCGCTACATTTTGAGCCACTGCAGCATTGGCAACTCTAGCACCATCAAGGTGAATTTTTAAATTATGATTAAACGCTAACGCTTGGGCATCAGCCAAATATTGTTGCGGTAGGACTTTTCCCCCAATCGTGTTTTCAATGCTCAGCAAGCGAGTTCTGGCAAAGTGCACATCATCGGGTTTAATTGCTGCTTCAATATCCGTTAATAAGATACTGCCATCAGCTTGATTATTTAGCGGTTGCGGTTGAATACTCCCCAGAACGGCAGCCCCACCACCCTCAAATTTGTAATTATGAGCCTGCTGACCACAAAGGTATTCATCGCCTCGGTCACAATGGCTTATCAAGGCCAGTAAATTGGCTTGAGTGCCTGAACTAATAAACAAGGCACTGTCAAAGCCGAATCGCTCAGCGGCCATGTCTTGCAAACGATTCACCGTCGGGTCATCGCCATAAACATCATCGCCGACTTCAGCATTCGCCATTGCCGCTCGCATCGCATCGGTAGGTTTTGTGACTGTATCACTACGAAAATCTATCATGTTTGTTCTCATCAACATCAAGCTTGTAATAAGCAGCTAAATTAAAGGCATTCATTCTACCTTAATTAATCATGCCTTCATTATTTAATGTCACACCATTTGAACCAATTCAGCCTATGTTGATTAAATTTGTCACAAAAAAAACCAGCAACAAGTGCTGGTTTTTTTAAAAGAGTTACAGACTTATTTGGCAGGCATCTCTTTTAAGTGAAGATCCATTTGTGGGTATGGAATTTCAATATTCGCTGCATCAAGTGCATTTTTAATTTGTTCAAGTAGTTCGAACTTAGCACCCCAATAATCTGGTGTCTTTACCCAAGGACGTACAACAAAGTTAATTGAAGAATCAGCAAGCTCAGCCAGTGCGATTGTGTACGCAGGATCTTTTAAGACATAGGCATTGTTGTCTAACACTTCAGTTAATATTTTCTTGGTTTGAGCAATATCAGCACCGTAGCCAACACCAATAACCATATCGATACGACGTTTTTCTTGTGCAGAATAGTTGGTAATTGTGCCATTCATCATTGCTGAGTTAGGAGCAACAATCACCTTGTTATCAGGCGTTAAAAGACGTGTTGAAAAGATAGTGATTTCATCAATCGTACCAGAGACACCTGCCGCATCAACGTAATCGCCTACGCGACATGGACGAAATACAACCATAAGCACGCCAGAAGCAAAGTTTGATAATGAACCTTGAAGCGCTAAACCTACCGCTAAACCAGCCGCACCTAATACAGCAACCAATGACGCTGTTTGCACGCCAATTTGGCCTAAAGTGGCGATAATGGTAAATACAAAAACAACGCCCCAGACTAAGTTACCGACAAAAGAGGCAACTGTTTCATCAATTTTACGACTTAGCATCATCTTAGTGGTTAAGTTCTTAGCCACGTTTGATAAGTACTTACCGATAATAAAGATAACAATTGCCATGACCACTTTCAGTCCATAAGTGACTATAAATTCTGGCGCTTGTTGCATTAAGCCTTCAATATTTTCCATTGTTTAACTCCCTTAATATAAATTATTTTGTACTTTTACTATTTAATAAAATGTCTACTCGTCTATTTAATTGACGTGATTCTTTAGATAAATTATCAGTCATAGGCTGACTGCTGCCCTTGCCTAACACTTCTATAAACTCTGTATTAACGCCATACTCTTTACTTAGTAATGACTTCACTGCTTTAGCCCGTGCTAAAGACAAGGCGTTATTAAACTGCTCTGATCCAATATTGTCTGTGTGCCCTACCAACAACACCTTTGCGGAATGCCTAATCTCTGGTAAAAATGCCTGTAAAGAAGCTCTCTGCGTTTGCGATAAGTCTGCGTGAGCAAATTCAAAGAATAGCCGCATTGGAGATTCAATAGCTGAAACTGAATAACCTTGCACATCAGCAACATCTGCAGCTTTTTCATCGATGACATTCGTTTCACTTGATAACAAAGTAAGGTCCTGGCAGCCATTGGCTAACACAACCGCATCAGCGGGTGTATCAGGACATGCATCTTTTTTATCTGGTACGCCGTCTTTATCGGTATCAACCCACGCCGAACAAGGTAAACTCAAACTTAATAAGCAAGCTAAGACAAATACTTTGTAAAACATCTTGCCTCCACGCTTATAAATCCAAGATTAGGCATGCGAAAACAGCACATGTTACTAACACGTAAATCAAACAATTGAATATCTAATTAAGACAAACAGATCCAAAGAGTTACATTTTATCTTTTTGTTAACAGATTGCAAAGCAATTAACCAAACTTACTCTAGTATAGGTAGGATTTTTTAACTTGCTTATCCTTAGCCCCTCTCGCTTCAACACTGCATTAACCAAAACAGTGAAATACAAGCTTGAACTTGCACCAGCGTTAAACGAATACAAACCCACTACAAATCTCAACAAAGGTATCTAAAAATCCAACGAAGTTGTGATTTTATACAAGTATTTACAGAGCCAGATGTCGCATTAGCATTGACTTTTAAGGCCTTTAAAGGGTATATAAGGTTAGCTTTTTGAGGTTTTAATGATTAAAACTTTAAAATGATGACATTTAATATAATAAATAAACAACAAAGTGATTAATTTTATAGCAACTAAATTGAAACACTAACGGGCGTAGACCCTTAAATAATCAATACGTTGAAATTAATCACCATTTGCAGACAACAATTTCTGTGGCGACCCTTGTCCCGCAGGCAATCACAAGCTTAAGGTGGAAGACTTAATGAGCAATGCAAAACCACAGGGGACCATGCTTGGTCATCCCAAGGGGCTTTTCCTGCTGTTTACAACAGAATTATGGGAAAGATTTAGTTACTACGCAATGCGCGCCATTTTGGTGCTCTATCTAGTCGATAAGGTTCAATCAGATGGTGGTCATGGTCTTGGTTGGACACAAGCAGATGCAATCTCTCTTTATGGTACTTTCACAGGTCTAGTATACTTAACACCGCTTATTGGTGGTTGGTTAGCTGATAATTATTTAGGCCAACGTAAAGCCATCATGATTGGTGGTGCATTAATGGCTGCTGGTCAATTTACTTTGGCATTTCCTCATAGTTGGGCACCAGGTGCCGAAACGACTATTTTCTATATCGGTCTATTTACTCTTATCATTGGTAACGGCTTATTTAAGCCAAATATCTCTACTATGGTAGGTGACTTATATGAAGAAGGTGATCACCGTCGTGATGGTGCATTTACTATCTTCTATATGGGTATCAACGTAGGTGCATTCCTTTCAGGTATTATTGTTGGTTCGGTTGTTGCAGCTTACGATGGTAACTTCCAAATGGGCTTCTTGTGTGCAGGTATCGGTATGGTACTTTCACTGATTATTCAATTTGTTTTTGCGCAAAAATTATTAGGTGACATTGGTCGCTACCCTGCTGCAAAACTTGAAAAAGAGAAGCAAAAAGAAAAAGGTGATGTACGTAAAGAGCCATTAACCAAAGTTGAGCGTGACCGTATTAAAGTGATTATGGTTATGGGTCTGTTCACCATTATCTTCTGGGCTGGCTTTGAGCAAGCTGGTGGTCTGATGAACTTGTTCACTAATGACTTTACTGACCGTATGATTGGTAGCTGGGAAGTACCAACAACTTGGTTCCAGTCTTTAAACGCTATGTTTATTGTTATTTTTGCGCCAGTGATAGCCTCTATTTGGGTACGTCTTGGTAAAAATGAGCCTAACTCACCTGTAAAATTTGCTTTAGGTTTAGTATTACTGGGTATTGGTTTCCTATTCATGATTGGTGCGGTATTAGAAATGGGCGGTGACGCCAATGCCAAATCAAGCATGTGGTGGCTTGTAGGTGCATACTTCTTCCATACTATGGGCGAACTATGTTTATCTCCAATCGGTCTATCAATGGTAACTAAACTTGCTCCACTGCGTATTGCTTCTCTAATGATGGGTGCTTGGTTCCTATTCGTTGCTATTGCAAACAAAGTTGGCGGCATTGTAGGTTCATTCATTGGTCATGGTGGCGAAAAAGAAGAGCAACTTGCTAATGCAATGGCTATTTTCGCTGGTATCGCAATTACTTCTGCTGTATCAGGCATTATCCTTTACTTCATGGCTGACAAGCTCGTTGACTGGATGCACGGCGCTGAAGGACACAATGAAAGCGAAGAAGAAGCATTAGCAGAAGAAATCGCTGTTACTGCTGAACATGAAGCGATTAAACCAAGTTAATCGATAAGTGTTAAAAAGCTAAAAACCTCGCAATTGCGAGGTTTTTTTATTTTACTTTCTTAATGCTTGTTGGCTAATGACTTATCACTTATTTATAAACTTGAAACAGCCCTAAATAAACCCACCTTGTCTTATACTAGTAACCCACTAGTTAACCGCTAACTCAATAAAACCACCAGCAGGAACAGTTTCATCATAATATAATCCGTCAAATTCATTATTCAAAAGTTTATTACGATGCTGACTAATATTACTGGCGATACAAATTTTTTCTTCAGGCATTAACGTTCTAAACTGCATACTTGGTTTATTCCATTCAACAGTTCCCAGCTGTAACGATTCAGACATTGCCAATGGCGCAAGCCCATTATTATTACGTAAATAACAGCGTAAACCGCTACCAGCCTGCCCTATTGCCACTCTAAAGTTACTTAAATCAATGCAGACATAAACAATATCTACAAATAGATTAATGCCAGAATTAACCATACGGTCATTTAGGTAGCTCAACATATTAAACGGCTCAATGAGTGTGGTGCTCAATCCATTTCTAAATAACTTTAGTTTTTGATTTACGAAACTTCTTAATAGTACGCAGCCAAATGCAGCACGATTATCCTCGGGATGGAAATGAGCCATATACATCATTAAGTGATTGTCACCCACCATCGTTGAGTCAATAAAGTAGGCACTGACATCACTATTTTTGCAGAGGCTATAATGAATTTTAGCTGATGGATAACACACATTTGATGCAGGAAATAATTGCTGCTGAACACTTTTAGCCGCTTCTGAATTATGTTCAAGCAAACTGAAATTATCAGTTAACTCTTGGTAGGATAAATCCTGACTCATGTTTGCCGCTGAATTAATCACCGCGTCGCTATCATTAAAATCGAGATGTTCTAATTGCGTGTTTTGTGGGGAAATAGCTTGCAAGATGGCTTGTTCGATAATACTAAAATCAGCCAAAGGTTTAACCAAATAATCACTGGCGCCATATCGCAAAGCCTCAACAACATCGGCCATGACATTGTTTCCAGAAATGACGATTGAAGGCACTGCTGGATTAATTTTAATAATTTGCTTGAGCATCCCTAACCCATCGAGTTTAGGCATACTCAAGTCTGCAATCACAATATCAACAGTATGAGCCTGAAACTCACTGACTCCTTCGTTACCATCTGCGGCTTCGAATACAACAGCACCTTGCTGGACTAAAAAATCGGCCAACAATTGCCTAAAAACTGAATCATCTTCAACTAACAGCACAGCGACATCTGTTAATGCCATACTTTTCCCCGGCAGATTATCTACCGGCGAAATAATTAGTCCGGCAGGTTTACTCGAGCTCTAATAGGTATTCTTCGAGTAACTCGTCATCGTCTTGTTTTGAAGGCACATTGCCGTCATAAACTTTATAATCCATATACTGAAAATAGGCTTCTTTTACAAAGGTATATGGATCAAGCGCATTATCCAATAAGCGTTCTTGATCAATAGCAGCAGCACGAGAATCAAGGTTTTTTAAACCCCATTTCAAAATGGACTGCCATAACAAGAACTCTGATAAAGGAAAGTATAGACCATCAACCCAATCTGAGGCGAGTTCCCTTGTCACATAGGGCCCAAAAAAAGGCGCCATAAAATAAGGCCCATTTGGTACACCGTAATAGCCCAAAACTTCGTTAAATTGATCTTGTTTTCTTACCATCCCCATCATGTCAGCAACATCAATAATGCCGAATAAACCTAAGGTGGTATTAACTGTGAAGCGGCCACCAGCATTGGCCGCCCAGCCCCATTTTCCTTGTAATGCATTATTCACAAGTGAACTTGGCTCTTCAAAGTTACGTACAAAGTTATTGACACCTGATTTAACGGGTAAAGGTAAATAGTCGTTGTAGCCGTGGGCTATGGGGCGAAATAAATGCCTGTCTAACACCAAGTAATTAAAGTCCCACATTGCACGGTTAAAACCTTCAATGGGATCTCTTGGGTCGTTATAAATAACTTCAACCGCTGGTTTTACGGTTGCTTGAGGTGCATTGGTTGAAGCTTCTTCAGCGTGCGCTAAAAAAACCGAATTACCCAACATCAAAGAAAGTAACATCCATTTATACTTCATACATCTCTCTTTAGGGAATTAGTAACTACCAGCAATTGACAATATTTATGATACTAATGAGTACGTTATATACATATGATGAGATCAAATAGAGACTACAAAGAAAGTTGGAAATCATCATATTCTTGCTGATAGTGTTAAAGCTTAATCTTAGTAAGTCGATAAAAGAGCACTGAGGTTATAACTTGTTCGTTGAGCTTATCGGCAACGATAAATAACAAAATTATTTAAACAATAAGTCAATATTTGTAAGTTTAGCAATGTTACAAATAGCACCAAGTGACTTACGATTAGGCTACACAATGACTTTTAAGGATACGTGTGGCCAACAAGATATCAACCATTAAATTGTAATAGAACATATTATAAGGTGCTATTGCCCTGTTATGACAACTATCAAAACAAGTGCACATATAGACAAAAGTGAGGTAGGTGCCGCATTAAAAAATGCAGCTAAATCCCACAGTCTAGACTCATCCTCGTCAAGGCCAGCATCGTCACAATTAGAGCAAGGTGCTGTGCTGGTTCCTGCTAAAATAATTGCTGATAAACCAATAGCTAATTCTTCAACAAGTCGTGCGCAAGTGGACAAACCTCAACCACCAGCAGCGAATCCAAGTCAAGTTACACTTAATATAAAAGGTAAACAGATACAATTTAAACCGAGCCTGCAAGTCAACCAACTGTTGCAGGCTGGCGCTAAAGTCATGATTAGCGCCGAGCAAGTCACTCAGTTGACAACCAGCACACAGCCAAGACCAACACAAGCCGTTAATCTAGGGCAACAACAAATTGTTATTGTGGGCCAGCCTGTTAGGCTTAACTTACCGGATGAAATTTTAAATATTGCCTATTCAAATGGAATTTCATCCAAGCAGCTTTTGACGTTAGCATCTCGACCACAGGGTTATCCGCTACCAATTGTAAACATCAACACCAATGTAATGAGATTCGATAATGGCACCAATGTCACTGTTTCAACATTACCCACACTACCTAGTGGTACCCAAGTTGCCTATGTATCTCAGATCGCAGGCAAACTGCAGCTCATATTAAGCCCAGTAAGACTTATAGAGTCGGTACCAATGACACTAAAAGTCGACCATATTACCGATGCGAGTACTAAGGCTGCGCCCAGCTTGACCTCCCAATTAGACCAACGAATTATCACTCGAAATGAGCCGGTCCAGGTCTTATCGCAATTTTTAAAAAAGCTTGAGCACATGCCTGCAGCTATAGAGAATAGTCATGCCAGACCGGTACAATCTAATACAACCACGTACCCAGTGCAGAATCCTGCTACAGAGTTGATTGCAAAACAAAGCCATCAAGAACAAGCGTTGTTTATAAAAATTAAAGATGTATTAACGAGTCCTTTCAATAACAGAAGCATTGACCTTCTCAACAACAATGTTTCGCAATTATTATCTAAAGGGGCGTCGTTATCTCCAGATCAGTTTAAACAACTCAACAACCTTATTCTGCAAATGGCTCAATCAAGCAATGCTGGGAGCTTGAGGGTGAGGCAGGATCAAATAGCTGCGATTACTGCGCAGGTGAATAAGTTAACCCCTCAAGCTAAGCTTGATGCCGCTCATATTAGCGCAGCAACTAAACTAACTGGCGAAACTTTGGCGAATACAGTCTCGAATAGCACTGTGGCTGGTAATAGCCTAGTTAGTCATAGTAAGTCACCATTTGAAGTACTAAACCAAAATTTATCTAAAGCTGGTGCAATGCCCTCTCAGCAAGCCGATACTGCTCAATCACAAAGCCTAGCATCACAACTATTAAAAATACTGCCTAAGCTCGATCCATCACCAATAACTGAGTTAGTTAGTCCTCAGCTTCTAAAGGCTGAACTAACACAGCTTGCAAACCTTAACCTGAGCCAAACAGCATCTATTCCAAATAGCGCACTAATGGGTGGAGCAATAACAAGTCTATTTCAATTATTGCTCGGATTTAAACTCAAAAGTGTTAATACCAGTATGAGCCCGAAGCTGCAAAACTATATGGCTAAATTACAACAGAAAGTTGTTAGTTCAATGACCGCCAATCATCCGATGCTAGCAGCATTAGATAAAGCGGGCAGCTTAGAATCACTCACTAAATTTGCATCAAGTGTGAGCCTTTACCAACAAGCGAGTAATGAAAACAGTCAAACGCAGACTTGGTATTTTGCTTTACCTTATTCTATTGGGCAAAGAAATGAGCAGTTTGAAGGCAAATTTGAACAGTCCACAGCTAAGGATGAAGATGAAAAACAGCAAGGTTGGCGTCTTCAGCTTAAGTTTAACCTTGCCCATGGCCCATTACTAATTAATGCCCATAAACAAGGTGAGTACCTAGACTTAGCCTTCACTGGTGACAATCCGGCTATTTTGTCAAAAGTGGATTCATTTCAAGAAGCTTTAGCTGAGAAAATAAACCAAGCAGGCTTACAAGCGCGAGAGATAAAAACCACTGTAGCCCCAGTTGCCGCGACCTTATTACCTGGCGATCATTACTTGGTGAAAACCAACGCTTAATAAAGCTGGGAGAGTAAAACCAGTACAAGTGAAATCAGTGTTGAATCAAAACACATTTTAATTGAAAGCAAAGTAAAGAATAGGATATGTATGAGTAAGATTAAGAAAGCGGTTGCGTTGAGCTTTGATGGAAAAGAAGCGCCAAAAGTAACTGCAACAGGCAAGGATTTAGTCGCGCAAGAAATCATTGCTTTAGCAGAAGCAACGGGGGTTTATATCCATCAGGATGAGCATTTAAGTGAGTTTTTACAATTGCTAGAGCTAGGTGAAGCAGTTCCCAAAGAGCTCTACACGCTAATCGCAGAGCTCATTGCATTTGTCTATATGCTAGATGGTAAATTTCCTGAGCAATGGAATAACCTTCATCAAAGGATCTTAGATAAAGCCTAATGACAATGTACGCTATTTTTTATGTAAACGAATGATAAGTTCAGCTTCAGCTTTCGGTAATTCACATTCTTCCATTAATTCTTGTACCCCAGCGCCTAACCCCACCATTTTTAATGCGCGAGAATATAACTTAGACTGAGGATCTTGCTGACTGGCCTCTTCAATCATATCGGATTGTTTAGCAATCTTTTGCTCGAGTTCTAATACTCTTTTACCTACCCCTATGGTGCCACTTCTTAGCTCTTGCAGCTCGCGCTTAACCGACTCGCGCTGTCGATCATTTTCTTTCACTAACAAGGTAAGTGCATCAACTTTGCTTTGCAGCTTAGCTGTTTTTTTACTAAACACAGCCCAAAAAATTGCCCCTGCAACAACAATAATAGCGGTAAGAATCAGCAACTCTTGTGACATTTATTTTCCTTGGTAATTTTTTAGTCATTAAAACACAAAAGCCAGCAAAAAATAATGCTGGCTTTCATTGGTATAGCGTTAACACTATAACTGAGTGATTTCAGCCCACTCATCATCCGATAATAATTTATCTAAGTCGACTAAAATAAGTAACTCATTGTCACGGTTGCTCACACCTTGGATAAATTTAGCACTTTCTTCAGTGCCGACATTCGGTGCATTATCAATTTCAGAGCGGCGTAAGTAAACGACTTCAGCAACGCTATCCACTAAAATACCAATAACTTGTTTTTCAGCTTCAATGATCACGATACGAGACGAGTCATCGACCTCAGCCGAATCAAGGCCAAAGCGCGAGCGTGTATCAATAACAGTAACCACATTACCACGAAGATTAATAATACCCAGTACATACAATGGCGCACCTGGTACAGGGGCGATTTCAGTGTAACGTAACACCTCTTGTACTTGCATCACATTAATGCCGTAGGTTTCATTATCTAACTTAAATGTTACCCACTGTAAAACTACATCTTCTTTACCCGTAGCAACCGCTGCTACATTTCTTGAGTCTGTCATAAATAACCTCAGTCAATCGAATCTTGACAACCTAATCCTGCATCTAGCATTTCAATAAGCGCTTGCACGTTTAAAATGCCACACATTTGTTCTTTTACCACACCAGCAAGCCACGGACGCTTACCAGGTTTTTCACGCCAATTAACTTGTGATTTATCTATTTTTACAGCGTTAACTAATGACTCACAAGCCAAGCCCCAATCACTGTCTTCTAGCATTACTAAATACTGATAATCTACGCTTTCAGCCAATTCTTTAGTGTATTTCTCTGGCATAACCCAGCGGCAACTATCCACTACGTTAACTTTTTGCTCCCTGCGTGTTTGTACTCCTAAAAACCAATCCGGGCGACCTATTAGATGACTAATATGCTCTATTTTAACAATACCACCTAGACTTACCAATGGCACAGCAAGTGTCAGCCCTGCAACATTAAAAAACAGTACCTGAAACTCATTATCAAGCACTTCTTGCAAGTTTTGAGTGACACTTGGTGGTGTTGCTCCAGTTTGTAAAGCAGGAGATGACTCTCGTTTACTATCAAGGGTGTCTTCCCTTGAATGGTTTTTCTCTAATGATATATCGGCAGTTTTTTCAGATACTTTACTGACAGATGCGCCTGAAGTGTCAATTTTTTTATCTAGGCTGTTTGGCTGAGTTTCAGGGCTTGCTTGGCTAAGCTTTTCCCTCAATAACTGTGCTTTTAATTTAATATCATCTTGAACCTTGCTACTTGAAGGTTGTTTAATATCCGCAGCAAGATTTTCTTGTGTTTTTTCTAATGTAGGCTCGACAACACCTTGCTTCTTAATCGTTGCACTAGCGGCTGGTTCAGCATGTTTCGACACGACTGAAAGTAATTTAGATAAAGCCGCTTTATCAACTGGAGGTTCAGCAAACGCTTTGCTCTGTTGTGATGTGCCAGCAACCCTAGCCTCGTTGAGCTGCGGAACATCGTCAGTTGGAGCGACAGGCTTGTGTACCACTTTGCTGTGCTTTTTCTTGAAATCTACTGAATTGATATCTCGAGGGTTAGCTGCTGTTTTTTCATTTATTAATGCCTCGTGAGTATCAATAGTCTTTTTCGTTGCGGCTATGGAGTTAGTTGCATTGTCTGTTTTAGCAGTTGTTGAATTAGATAAGGGAGTTTCGGAGTCAGCTACGCCTGCCGGCTCTTCTGGAGCTTCTTGTAATAAAACAGAAAAAAAATCAAAAACAGTTTCGTCAACCGATTTTGACATGCTTAAACTCCTTGGCGAGCAAAAAATCTAATAGTCGATTATAAGCTTTCATACCTCGGCTGCTCGGGGAATAGTGAGAAGCAGGGACATGCGCAAGACTCGCATCTCTAAACTTAGTATCGACAGGAATAACATCTGGCCACAAGGTATCAGGATATTTTTCTTCTAACGACTGCAATGCAATAGGTGATGCTTTGGTTCTTCTATCGAACATGGTAGGTAAAATGGTAAAACTATAGGTCGTTTTTTTAGAACGCCCCATTAACCCCATTGTTTTAACCATACGTTCTAAGCCTTTAATCGCCAGAAATTCTGTTTGCACAGGAATAACAATATGCTGGCTCGCAGCCAATGCATTGACCATCAACACCCCTAAAATAGGTGGACAGTCGATGATAGCCACATCGTATTTATCTGCAAGTAACGAGGTCACATTTCTAAGTACTAACCCCATCCCCTCTTGATGACCGAGCGCTCTATCTAGGGTAGCAAGGGCCATTGAAGCAGGAATAATATCCAATCCATCTATGGATGTGGGGACGATATGCTTTTCAACACTTTCAAGAGTAAGGGTCTTATGTGAAAGGAAAATATCATATAGTGAACTTGGGATTTCTTCTGAATCAATACCGAGATAGTAACCCAATGAAGCATGAGGATCCGTGTCAATCATAAGCACTTTTTGGCCACGTTTTACTAACGCACCCGCTAAACTTGCCACCGTTGTGGTTTTGCCGACACCACCCTTTTGATTAGCAATTGTCCATACTTTCAAATCACGCCTCATTACTCATAAGTGTTTGCACTATATTATTGTTATTGCTTGTTATTGCTTGTTATTGCTATTATTCGGCTCAGCCTCACGTGTGGTAACTCTGATCCCCCCATGGGGTAAGGTAATCACTTTCACACCTTGTGCATTTTCAGTTACAACTCCGTTTGAAATGACTGAGTTTGAAAATTGCTGCTCAGCATTAGTGCTTGCCGCTGACTGTGATGAAACCGCATCGCTCCCTGGGCCAAACGTCATTGTTATTCCTTCTCCATCAGCCGCTCTTGCCGCCAAAGCTTTAGTTTGATCAGGGTATTTCGCTAACCAATTGGCAATATCTGCAGCCTGTTCATCGGGTACCATCAATAATACTTGCGATGCTTTAAGCTCTTCTACTTGTTTTGTTAATTGTCGATTTTCTTTAGCAAGATCAAAATAAAGTGCGCCAAGCGCAATCACTCCAATAACCAACAAAAACACGACAAGCATGTGTTGGGTCGACATTGAATGGCTCGCTTTAGCCACGAGCTGTCTCTTTCAAAATCGCTTCAGCCATATTATCTAAGGCTATAGAGTGTGATGATATTCCCGCTGATGTAACGGCTTGAGGCATGCCATAAACAACACAACTCGCCTCATCTTGCGCCCAAATAGTGGCGCCAGCGGCCTTTAACATTCTAGCACCTTCACGGCCATCTGCTCCCATTCCTGTTAGCACAACGGCCATAACATCGCTGCCAAATGCTTTTGAAGCAGAAGCAAAGGTAATATCGACACTGGGTTTGTAGTTCATGTCAGTATTACCTGCAATCACTTTTAATCGCCCTAGCGCCCCCGCTTTTTCTATCATCAATTGCATGCCACCTGGCGCTAAATAAGCACAACCGGGTTTCAAGGTATCGCCAGTTTGTGCTTCTTTCACGTCAATTTTACATAAGCTATTAAGTCGACTGGCAAATGCTGGAGTAAAAGCAGCAGGCATATGTTGAATTAGCAATATTGGATGAGGATAACTAGCAGGAAATGACGTCAAAATTTTCTGCAGTGCGACTGGACCACCTGTCGATGTGCCGATTAGCAATGCTTTATATTTTTTACCACTTGCTCTAATGGATGACACAGATGTGGCATTAACTGGTTGTTCGCTAGCTGAACTCGTTTTTGAACGCAGTGATGTCAGCGAACTGGTAGGCTTGCCTGTTGAATGACTACTCAACGGACGAGAAGTCGCATTGGCACGAGCGATAGGTTTATACAGTCTTCTACGACCTAACGCTTTTACCCTTTGTTGTAGTAGCTTAATCGCATCATCTTTATTAGATGCAATATCTTCAAATCGTTTAGGTAAAAAGTCTAACGCACCCGCATCTAATGCATCAAGCGTCGCCTGCGCACCATCATGGGTTAATGATGAAAACATTAAGATCGGTGTTGGATTCGAAGCCATGATATGGCGCACGGCAGTAATACCGTCCATAACAGGCATTTCAATATCCATAGTAATCACTTGAGGCTTAAGCTTCTCAGTCATCTCAATGGCTTCTTTGCCATTAACTGCAACACCAACAACTTCTAGGTCAGGATCTTGATTAACAATCTCACTGACCCGTCGTCTAAAGAAACTTGAGTCATCTACAACTAATACTTTGGTAGCCATTTAAGTCCTTAAAAATTGGAACTCTTACTTCTTATTCTTGGCGTAATATTTCAGCAATCCAGGTACATCTAAAATAAGTGCAATACCACCATCAGAAGTAATTGTTGCCCCAGCCATTCCTGGCGTACCTTGTAACATACTGCCAAGAGGCTTAATCACAACTTCTTCTTGGCCGATCAAGGCGTCAACGACAAAACCAATTTGCATTGTCCCTAACTGAACAATCACTACATGGCCTTGCTGCTTATCACCATGAGTAAAGTTGGTCTTATTTCGATGTAACCATTGCTCTAGATAGAATAGCGGTACCGCTTTATCACGCACAATGACAGTTAATTGACCATCTACTACATTTGTTTTAGTTAGATCGAGATGGAAAATTTCGTTAACACTTGATAACGGTAAGGCAAAGACTTGTTTAGCCACATCCACCATCAAGGTTGGCATAATTGCTAAAGTCAGAGGCACTTTAATTTCTAAAATGGTGCCTTTACCCTTCACAGAATCAATATGTACGGTTCCGTTAAGCTGGGTAATACGTGTTTTAACGACATCCATACCAACACCACGGCCGGAGATGTCTGAAATTTCAACTTTGGTCGAAAAGCCTGGTGCGAAAATCAAGTTATAAGCTTCATTATCAGTCATTCTAGCGGCTGAATCTTCATCCAATACACCACGACTAATAGCAATTTCTTTTAACTTATCAGCATCCATTCCAGCGCCATCATCTTCAATTTTGAGAAGAATATGGTCACCTTCTTGGCTTGCCGACAGGGTAATTGTACCTGCACGTGACTTGCCATTGGCTTCACGAGTGATAGGCATTTCAATACCATGATCCACTGAGTTTCTCACCAAGTGAACCAAAGGATCGGCTAATGCTTCAACCAAGTTTTTATCAAGGTCGGTATCTTCACCCACCATGACTAAATCAATTTCTTTATTTAATGTTCTCGCTAAATCACGTACAACTCGAGGGAAGCGACCAAACACTTTCTTGATCGGTTGCATACGTGTTTTCATCACTGCGCCTTGAAGGTCAGCAGTAACAAGATCGAGGTTAGCTAAAGCTTTAGACATCTCTTCATCATCGCGAGAAATACCTAAACTTACTAATCGATTTCTAACCAGAACCAACTCACCGACCATATTCATAATTTGGTCGAGTCTCGAGGTATCTACGCGAACAGTTGTCTCACCTTGAGGCATTTGCGCTTTTGCAGGCTCTGCCTTCTTAGCCACTGCAGCTGCTTTAGGCGCTGCTGGCGCTTTTGCAACCGGAGCAGCTTTCTCTACTTTAGCAGCAGGAGTTGCAACTGGTTCAGCAGCTTTAGCTTGGGTAGTTTGCGCTTTATCTGCAGCTGACTGACTTGCGTTTGATGGCGATGAGCTTGTTGCTGATGTAGCAGCTTTTGAGGATGTCGATGCTGTTGCTGCAGGTTTAACGGCCGCTGGTGCAGACCCCTTTCCATGCAACTCATCTAATAACTTTTCAAATTCGTCATCAGTAATATCATCGGCATCTACGGCAGGTTCTTGTTCAACTGGCGCAGGAGTCGCTTTCGCTGTTGGCGCGGCATTAAAACCACTTGAACCATGAAGCTCATCTAATAGCGCTTCAAATTCATCATCGGTGATTTCATCGCTGTTGGCAGCAGGTTCAGATTCAGCAACTGGCGCAATTGCAGGTTCAGGGTCTACTTGAGACGTTGGACTTTTTCCTTCACCATGAAGTGCATCAAGTAAAGCTTCGAATTCACTTTCGTCGATATCATCAATAGAGCCTGACGCATCTGAGGTTTCGTCATCAAGTTGTGCTTCAACTGCAGGTTCTTCAACAGTCTCTACAACGTCTTCAGAAATTGATTCAATAAATTCTTCGACAACTTCAACTTCATGTTCAGCATGAGTTGCACTACCAACAAGCTCTGATGGCAAAGGCTCACCAGAACTTAATAATTTGAGTTTTTCCAACAACTCAGGGTCAGCATCATCTTGTTGCTGACCTTGCTGAGTTTGTTCGAACATGCTGTTGATGGCATCAACTGCTTGCAGAATAATATCCATTAATTCTGCATTTACTTGGCGCTTGCCCGTTCTTAGTAAGTCAAAGGTATTTTCTGCCTCATGACACACATCGACCATTGGGCCTAAACTTAAAAATCCAGCACCACCTTTAACAGTGTGGAACCCTCTAAAAATAGCATTCAGTAAATCAGCATCATCAGGATTATTTTCAAGAGCGACAAGTTGCTCTTGCAGAAGCTCTAAAATTTCACCAGCTTCAATTAAAAAGTCCTGGAGTATCTCTTCATCAACATCAAAAGACATTAAATTTGACTCCTAGTTAGAAACCCAGACTTGAGAGCAGATCATCCACTTCATCTTGGCCAGTCACCACGTCTTCACGTGTTTCAGCATTCAAGATAGGGCCTTCTGCTTCAATTTTATTTTCATCAACGACCCGTGCCGAGTCAGCTGCATTTTCGCCAAAGATGGTTAGCATTGACACTAAACTGCTTTCCACTTCTCTGACTAAATCAATAACACGACGGATCATTTGCCCGGTTAAGTCTTGGAAATCTTGCGCCATCAATATCTGATTGAGCAATTCTCTTAATCGACTTGAGTCATGTTCGCTATGAGACATGATATGTTGGACGTCATGACACAGAGCCTTAAACTCATTAAGAGCAATGTCCCTACGCATCAATTTATCCCACATTGGCGTGACCGATTGAATGTTATTTATTATTGTATCGGCCAAAGGTAAACATTCTTCAACTGCATCCATGGTTTTATTTGCAGCTTGCTCTGTCATATCGATGACAAAGTTCAATCTTTCTTTTGCGTCAGGTATTTCGTTGTTGGCAAGTTCGGCTAAACGCGTATCTAATTGGAATTCATTTAATGAACTGTGTAATTGACGTGTCAATTTACCCACTTCATCAAACAACTCTCTTTGAAGCGGCGCTGATAAGTCACGAATGACGTCATCAGCTTGTTCTTGTTGTCCATCTTCAAGTAGTGCTACGAGCTGCTTGGCTTGCTCAAGGTCGATTAACCCCGATATTGCTGCCTGCATAACTTATCCTTAGCTTATGCTAAACGCTCAAAGATTTTATCGAGTTTTTCTTTTAGCGTTGCAGCGGTAAACGGTTTAACAACATAACCATTCACACCAGCTTGCGCTGCTGCGATAATTTGTTCGCGTTTTGCTTCTGCGGTCACCATTAAAACAGGTAAATGTTTTAATGAATCATCAGCACGAATAGCCTTTAGCAAATCAATTCCTTGCATGCCTGGCATATTCCAGTCAGTGACAACAAAATCAAATTCGCTTTTTTGTAACATTGGTAAGGCGGTTGAGCCATCATCTGCTTCTTGGGTATTATTAAACCCCAAGTCTCGCAACAAGTTCTTGAT
Organism: Shewanella sp. MMG014; assembly: GCF_018100775.1. Taxonomy (NCBI): domain Bacteria; kingdom Pseudomonadati; phylum Pseudomonadota; class Gammaproteobacteria; order Alteromonadales; family Shewanellaceae; genus Shewanella; species Shewanella sp. MMG014. The sequence continues at coordinate 99,963 of NZ_JAGJDZ010000009.1, read as the reverse complement.
GATGCGTCTCATTGTTGAAAAGTCATCAACAATAAGAATCTTCATATTCTTGTCCAAGGTTTCCTCCGGTGAGCTTCACACTGTGCTTTTATTAATAATTATACCTGTGTCCAATGCTTAAGCTTGCCTTTAAGACGCAGCATTGCCTGACTTAATATCTGGCTAACACGCGACTCGCTGACCTCAAGAATGGCACCGATTTCTTTTAAATTTAATGCTTCGTCATAATATAGCGACAAAACTAACGCATCTCTTTCGGGTAATGTTGTAATTGCTTCGGCTAACGCAGATTTAAACTGAGTTTCAGCTAAAGAATCAAAATTTTCATCGTGAGTTGTTTCCTCACTTACAATCACATCTTCAGAAACACCAAGATCTTCTATTCCGATGACTTTACCGACTGACACATCATTGAGAATATGGTGATATTCTTCTAATGTCATTTCTAGCTTTTCAGCAATTTCGGTATCTCTAGCATCACGGCCAAGTTCTTGTCCTAGTTCATCAATAACCTGAGCCACTCGGCGCTGATTACGGTGCACAGAACGAGGAACCCAGTCTCCGCGACGGATTTCATCAATCATAGAGCCACGAATTCTGATGCCTGCAAAGGTTTCAAATTTTGCCCCTTTGCTTCCATCAAACTTCGTTGATGCTTCTAGCAACCCCATCATCCCTGCTTGTAATAAGTCATCTAATTGCACTGATGCTGGCAGCCTTGCTAGCATGTGATGTGCAATTCTTTTTACCAACGGAGCATACTGTTCAACAATTGAAGTTTTATTATCAAACTGAGTATACGCGGCGGCTTTATTCACTCGTAGTATCCTCTTGTGGATCTTTACGCTGAACTAAACGTTCAACAAAAAATTCAAGATGTCCACCAGGCTGTTGCGGTATCGGCCAGCTCATAATTTTATTCGCTAAACCATGGTATGCAATGGCCGCAGGAGACTTAGGAAAGGCTTCGATAACTAATTTTTGTTTACGAACAGACTTACGTAAGTTCTCATCGAATGGCACCGTAGCAACCAATTCTAAAGCCACATCTAAGAATCTATCGGTTACTTTACTCAGTTTGGCAAATAACTCCATACCTTCGCGTAAACTTCGTACCATATTTGCTACAATTTTGAACCGGAACACACCATGTTCACGACTCAGAATTTTTATCAAGGCATATGCATCGGTAATTGATGTCGGTTCATCACAAACCACAATCAATACATCTTGTGAAGCACGAGAGAAACTTAACACCATATCTGAAATACCTGCTGCCGTATCGACAATCAGTACATCAAACTGGGTTTTCATTTCGCTGAAAGCACGAATTAATCCAACGTGCTGAGCTTGAGTCAATTCAACCATCGCTTGTGTACCTGAAGTGGCCGGTACAATACCGATCCCTTTAGGACCACGAACGATAATATCATCCAGTTCAGCTTCGCCAGACAGTACATGAGATAAGTTACGTTCAGCTCGAATACCGAGCATCACATCGACGTTCGCTAAGCCTAAATCGGCATCAAGTACGAGTACTCGTTTACCTTTCTCAGCAAGGGCAACAGCTGTATTAATTGACACACTGGTTTTACCCACGCCGCCTTTACCGCCACTTACTGCGATTACTTTTACTTTGTCGTTATTTGGTTGATTCATCATACGTAAACCACTTGCTTGATCTCGGGTCATATTTTTACTCGAATGCGTAGGCCATGTCATTTGACCACGCAGTGTCAGGTGACGTTTGAGGTTTGGTGTCGTTTAATGCTGCTAACGCTTGTTTCGCTAACATTAGCGTATCTGCAACTTGCATATCTTCTGGAACACGTTGACCATCAGTTACATAACTTAATGGTAACCCATTTTGAATCAATACACTTAATGCGCCGGCAATCGATACGGATTCATCTAGTTTTGTCAAAATAACTCCCGATAACGGGATGCGTTTAAAATGCTCAACTGCATCTTGTAACACTCTGCGTTGTGAAGTTGCTGACATCACTAAATAACTTCTAATCGGTATTCTTGTATTTGCCATTAAATCATCTAATTGCTGATATAGGCGTAAATCACGTTGTCCCATACCTGCAGTATCTATTAATACTAACTTACGATTCTTAAACTGATAAAGAATTTGTTCTAATTCAGCTAAATCATGTGCCTGTTTAACAGGACAGCCCATTATTTTGCCATAAGTTGCTAATTGCTCAAAGGCTCCAATACGATAATGATCGGTTGTAATTAATGCAACTTGCTCTGGGCCATGATGTGCAGCAAATCGAGCAGCTAGTTTTGCTAGTGAGGTCGTTTTTCCAACACCTGTTGGACCAACAAAAGCAACAACGCCACCAGTGCGCACAATATCATCACCTTGATTATCTAATAAATTCGCTAAACTCTGTGGTAGTGCTCTAACCAAATCTGCTGGGGTATATTGTTGACTAAGCCCTGCTAATTTTGCGGCGACAGCTGGAGAAAACTCAGCATTAATGAGTTTACTTTCAAGCATAGCCCCAACTGGGTCTGTACGTTTTTTCTGATCCTTCATCAAGGATGAAACTTGATGGGTCAACAATCCGCGTAATGACGCCATTTCTTCGCGCATGGCTTCCATTTCTTCAGATTGACTATGATTTCTTGATGAACTTCTTGGTTGGTCGAATTGCGGCTGCGGTTTAGTGTCAGCTTTAGCGGCTTTAGTATCTTGAAGCTGTTTTGCCCAATCAGGTAATTCCGTTTCTTCTACTCGCTGAGTCATCTGTTGTTGTAAACGATTATGCTGCTTTTCTAATAACGCTTGCAGAGAGTCTGCCGCAGGTGGTGGGCTCACTTTGGTCTGGGCTTTAACTGATGGCTTGTTGATACCTAACGAAACTTGGTCATCACTCACGTCCATAAAACCAGGAACAGGTGAGTTCACTGCAACATCAGCTTTTGGCTCGTCGTAATCAACAGCTGCAACAATTTCTATACCACCAGTGACTTTCTTATTTGACATGATCACAGCATCTGACCCCAAGGTGTCTTTCACTTGAGCTAATGCTGAACGCATGTCTTTGGCAAAAAATCGTTTAATTTTCACTTAACACCTCTTTCAAACAGAAAGTCATCGCTATTGCCCTACTGCAGATACTATGCGTATTTGCTTTTCATCAGGAATTTCTTGATAAGAAATAACCCGTAAATTCGGGATAGTATATTTAACAAATCGTGACAGCGTTGACCTTAGCATACCTGATGTCAATAAAATGGCTGGCTGACCGACCATTTCTTGCTTCTGAGAAGCGTCTAATAATGACTTCTGCATGCGTTCTGCAAGGCCTGGTTCAATATTTGGCCCTTCACCGCCTGTCGCTTGCATAGACTTGTGCAACATCTGTTCCAACTCTGGCGCCAATGTTATGACAGGGATTTCTAATTCTGGTCCAGATATCTCTTGAACAATCATTCTCTTCAATGCAATCCGCACTGCGGCTGTTAATACTTCAGTATCATTACTCTTTGTACCGTATTCTAACAGTGTTTGCACTATTGTACGTAAATCTCGTATAGAAACACCTTCATTAAGAAGGTTTTGCATCACTTTAACCACTGAGCCAAGTGGCATGATGTCTGGAATAAAGCCATCAATAAGCTTCGGAGAGTTTTTAGCTAGCATGTCCATTAATTGCTGTACTTCTTCATAGCCCAGTAATTTCGCAGCATTGTTCGTCAATAACTGACTAATATGAGTCGCTACTACCGTTGCGGTATCCACGACCGTATACCCTAATGTTTGGGCATGTTCACGCTGCTCAGGTGCTATCCATACTGCTTCTAAACCAAAGGCTGGGTCAGTTGTCTCAATGCCATCAAGTTTACCGTAAACTTGTCCAGGGTTGATGGCAAGTTCACAGTCATGCCTAACTTCAGCCTCACCAACAACAACGCCCATCAGCGAGATTCGATAACTATTTGGTGATAAATCCAAGTTGTCGCGAATATGCACAGCGGGAACAAGGAAGCCTAACTCTTGAGATAGTTTTTTACGCACCCCTTTAATACGGCCAAGTAATTCGCCGCCTTGACCTTTATCCACAAGAGGAATTAAGCGATAACCCACTTCTAGTCCAATAGTGTCAACATGTTGAACATCTTCCCAGCTCAGCTCTTTGGGTTCAGCATCTTTAACTTCTGCTGGGCTGCTCACAGCTTTTTCAAGGGCCGCTGTTTTAGCGTCATTATTACGTTTATAAATCATGTAAGCTGCTATGCCAGTAATCACAGCAAAAGTTAAGAAAGCAAAATGAGGCATACCAGGGACAATACCCATGATGAACAATACAGCAGATGCAATCGCCATTGATTTATGACTATCAAACATCTGGCTAATCATCATACCGCCCATGTCACCAGATTCATTTTGACGAGTGACCATTAATGCAGCAGCAATCGATAGTAACAATCCTGGAATTTGAGCCACTAAGCCATCACCAATAGTGAGCAGAGTATAAATTTCAACGGCACTCGAAAAATCTAGCCCATGTTGCACCATACCAATAACAAAGCCACCAAGAATGTTGATGACCAAAATCATGATACCCGCAATGGCATCACCTTTTACAAATTTTGACGCACCATCCATCGCCCCGTAAAAGTCTGCCTCTTTAGTCACTTCAGCACGTCTAACTCGAGCTTGGTCTTGCGTCAATGTACCTGCGTTAAGGTCAGCATCAATCGCCATTTGTTTGCCGGGCATAGCATCCAATGTAAAGCGAGCACTGACCTCAGAAATACGTCCAGCACCTTTAGTTACAACGGCAAAATTAATAATGATCAAGATAAGGAAAACCACTAAACCGACAGCATAGTTACCACCGATAACGACTGAGCCAAATGCCTCAATGACTTTACCTGCAGCATCTCCACCGTTGTGGCCTTCTAACAATACAATCCGAGTGGAAGCGACATTGAGCGCTAGACGTAATAAGGTCGCAACGAGAAGCACACTAGGGAAAGCAGCAAAATCTAATGGACGATCAGAATAAATAGCAACTAACAGCACAACCAGAGCAAGTGCAATGTTAAATGAAAACAAGATGTCGAGTAAAAATGCGGGCATTGGTAGCACGACCATGCCGAGTGCAGCAAGTACCAATAGCGGTGTACCAACACCTTTGAAAGTACTGAATCTAACTTGTTTAACTTGGCCTAATGCTGCTTTTACATCCATCAGTAGGAAACCTTTATAGTAATATTCTTGACGCTAACGTCTCTAGTTAGCAATTACTACGCCAAAAGAAAGGTTCAAACAGAAATTCTCAGCTGAGTGACCAAGTTATAACCAAAAAACAATAAATCTCAATTAGTGTTTTAAGTCATCGGGGATAGGTTGATTTAAAGGGATAGGTTTAGGGCGCTTCCCTTTGCCTTTTTGATATTGTTTAAGCTGAAAAACATAAGCAAGAATTTGCGCAACAGCAGTAAAGAGCCCTTCTGGCACTTGCTGTTCAATTTTCGTCGTATGATAAATGGCGCGGGCTAAAGGCGGTGCAGAGACAATCGGTACTTCATGCTCTCGAGCAATTTCGCGTATTTTAAATGCGACATCATCCACACCTTTCGCCACTAAAAAAGGCGCAGATGATTGCATAACATCGTATTTTACAGCCACAGCGTAATGCTCGGGGTTTACCACAATAACATCGGCATTAGGGACTTCAGACATCATGCGCTTATTCGCCATTTCATGCTGCATTTGCCTAATACGCCCTTTCACTTCCGGCTTACCTTCAGTGTCTTTATATTCATCTTTTACTTCTTGTTTGGTCATTTTTAATTGTTTGTTGTGATTCCATATTTGAAATGGCACATCAATAATTACAATGAATAACATCGAAGAACACAGTAAAATAAACATCCACACTAATAGCTCTAGCGCATGATATACATTGCCAGGCAAGTGGTCAGTCGACAGTGTCAAAATGTCAAAGAAGTAAAAACTTAACAAGAAATAGGCTGAAATGGCCACCACAGAAAATTTGGCAATCCCCTTAGTCAGCTCAACCAATGCTTGAGTACCAAACATCCGCTTAAAGCCTTTAGCAGGATTCATTTTACTGCCTTTAGGCATAAACGCTTTTACAGAAAACGTCATACCGCCAAGAATGATATTACCGATAAATGCGATGACAGTTAAAAAGCCAATAAAGCTGAATAACGGGAACGCGAGCTCTGTGCCAATAATTCCCCAAACGAGAAACATGGAGTTGGTATCAAAAATCTGGTCACGTTCCATGGTCAAAATTTGCGTCATGATGGTATGCAGACTTCGCGCAAGGTTTGGCCCCACAATAGCAAAACCCACTGCTGATGCGAGTAATACCGCTGCTGTACCTAACTCTTTTGAACGAGCCACCTGCCCTTTATCACGCGACTGTTGCAGTCGCTTGGCGGTGGGTTCCTCGGTGCGTTCTTGACCAGTATCTTCTGCCATCAGTAATTTACCGAGTTATCGAGCCGTCAGTTTGACAGGTCAGTTGCAAAATATCACACATCAATACTTGGCCTTGCAGCCAAACCTCATCGAAATGAGACATGATGGGTCCTAAAGTTAACCACAAAATTAGCAATCCACTCACCATAGTGACTGGAAAACCAATTGCGAAAATATTCAATTGAGGTGATGCACGAGTCATTACCCCAAAAGAAAGGTTTATTAATAATAAGGCGACAATCGCTGAAATTGACATGGTGAGTGCAGCGCCAAACATATAGCCACCAAACTCAGCAAGTCTGCGATAATTTGTAATTGTGAAGCCCTGATTTGAAATAGGAATCGTATCAAAACTCGCCACCAGCATAGTAAACATCAGCAAATGCCCGTCCACAGCAAGAAAAATCAATGTTGCCAATAATAAAAAGAAATTACCTACAACGGGCGTCTGCTGTCCTGAGCCTGGGTCAACCATTGACGCAAAACCCAAACTGGTTTGCATACCAATAATTTGTCCAGTTAATACAAAAGTTTGCATGACCAAAATAGTGACAAACCCCATTGCAGTACCGATAAGGATTTGTTGCGCTGTAATAAACACTGCACTTAACGAAAATAGCTCAATATTGCCAACGGGTTCAGGTAACACTGGCGCCACAGCAATGGTAATGGCGACTGATAATAATAAGCGGACTCTTGCTGGAGTGGTATTAGCGCCAAATACCGCCATGACCATCAACATTGAAGAAATTCTAAATAACGGCCAGACATAAGCTGCTATTGTTTGGCTAATTTCCTCAAATAGAATCTCCATCAAGCTAGCCTATCACTTGCGGGATCATATCAACCATGGTGTAAAAGAAATCCATCATGGTTTGCACTAACCAATGGCCTAAAAACATTAATGAAAAAAGCGTCATTAACAGCCTTGGTAAAAAGCTTAAGGTTTGTTCATTAATTGAGGTGGCCGCTTGAAACACAGCGACAATCAAGCCGACAAAAAGACCCGGTAAAATAATCGCTGAAACGATCAATACAATAACCGACAGCCCTTCACGAAATATATCAATTAACGACTCTGGTGACATAGTTGGCCCTTACGTGCCGAAACTGTTGGCAAGTGTTCCCATGACTAACCCCCAACCATCAACTAATACAAACAACATAATCTTGAATGGTAAAGAAACAATCATCGGCGATAACATCATCATACCCATCGCCATCAAAATACTCGCAACCACTAAATCGAGCACTAAAAATGGCACAAACAACATAAAGCCAATTTGAAAAGCCGTTTTTAATTCGCTGGTGATAAAAGCAGGTACCAGAACACTCATAGGCACTTGCTCTGGAGATGAGATATTGGTGTAACCAGAGATTTCAATAAAGGTTTCTAAGTCTGTGGTTCTGACTTGAGACAGCATAAATGCCCTAAGTGGCTCTTTGCCTACCTCATACGCTTGCTGCATTGTCAGTGATTCATTGATATATGGCTCAACCGCTTGGTCATAGATTTTGTCGAAGACTGGCGCCATGATAAAAAATGTCATGAACATGCTCATACCAATCAACACTTGGTTTGAAGGGGTTTGCTGTAATCCAAGCGCTTGACGCAAAATAGAAAGCACGACAATGATACGGGTAAATGAAGTCAGCATGATGACCATGGCTGGAATAAAGCTCATCGCCGTCATCAATAACAAAATCTGCATTGTTACTGAGTATTCAGTGCTACCATCGGCCCCTGTTGTGACTGTGACGGCTTTTAAAATACCGTCTTCTGCAAAGCTATAAGGGGTGAAAAATAATGCCGTCAATAATGTCAGAACAATCCATTTTTTCATTATCGTTATTCCTTGGAAGCTGACTTAGCTTGCTCTTTGGCTTGCTTTAAACGGCTTGCAAATGAAGTGGTTTCAACTTGTACTGCGCTGTCTAATTTTTCAATCAGATTCACTTGCTGCGCGGTCACGCCGAGTAAATATTGTTGGCCTTCTAGCTCAACAAGCACCAGTTTTTCTTTTTGCCCTAACGGCGTCATTGCAACGGTTTTTATGACACCTTGATTAGATTGAACGAGGTTTAGCTTTTTAACGATGTATGCCAGAACAAAAATGATCGCAATCACTAATATCAGGCCACCCATCATACTGGATAAGGCTGCAATATTTGATGTTTCCGCCCCCCGAGTAGCCACCACGGGTGACGCAGCCTCATTGACAGCAGAACTCGCAATGGCAAACAAACTAACAGCATTTAACACAAATAAATCCTTTACTAATTGATGGGTGTTTTATCTCTATTTTACTTAAGCTTTTTGATCCGTTCAGTTTGGCTGATCACATCTGTTAGGCGAATACCAAATTTATCATTCACCACAACCACTTCACCATGGGCAATCAAGGTACCATTAACCATAACATCTAATGGTTCACCCGCCACCCTATCAAGCTCAACAACTGAGCCTTGGTTAAGTTGCAGTAAATTACGAATACTAATAAAGCTTCGCCCTACCTCCATTGAGATGGTGACAGGAATGTCCATGATGCTATCAAGTTTTTCTGCTTCTTCTTTTGAAATAGGCGCAGACTCATCAACTAACTCATCAAGCTCGACTTGTTCAGCAACATTTGCTTCTTCAAGGGCTTGCTCTGCCATCGCTGCTGCCCAATCATCAGTATCATCACTCATTACTTCACCTTATAATTCTGAAATATCACGCGCTTTACCTTTCTTACGCGTAATTAATTGTAGTTCCGATTTAGCGGTTTCTGGTCGAGGTATTTTCTCGCTGATTTTTAACGCTAAGTTATCTCTAGACTTACCTAATTTACATCGATAAGTCGGTAAATCTTCGATTCGCATCATGATGTGTTCTGGTAATTCAATCGGTATCACATCACCAGCTTTAAACTCCATGACATCTCTAAGAGTCACTTCATGTTCAATAATATTGGCATCGATTCCAACCTGCACGTCCATGATTTCATCACGTAATGCTTGGCCCCAGCGCATGTCGGTATCTTGTTTATCACTTTGAACACCCGCATCTAATAATTCTCGAATCGGTTCAATCATTGAATACGGCATCGTGATATGAAAATCACCACCGCCGCCATCCACTTCAATGTGGAAGGAGTTAATCACCACAACTTCAGTTGGGCTAACAATATTCGCCATTGCAGGGTTAACTTCAGAGTCAAGGTACTCAAATTCGACATCCATCACGGGTGCCCAAGCATCCTTGTAGTCTTCAAAAATAATTTTCAGTAATAGTTGTACAATACGGCGCTCGGTCGGGGTAAATTCACGTCCCTCAATCTTGGCGTGGAAACGTCCATCACCACCAAAGAAGTTATCAACGAGAATAAATACCAGACGTGCTTCCATCGTGATAAGTGCAGTCCCTTTTAACGGACTGAAACGCACCATATTTAAACTTGTTGGCACAAATAACGTATGCACGTACTCGCCAAACTTGAGCATTTGTACGCCATTAATCGAGACTTCGGCTGCACGGCGCATCATATTAAACATGCTAATGCGAAGATGACGAGCAAAACGTTCGTTTACAATTTCCAGCGTCGGCATTCGCCCACGCACAATTCTATCTTGAGATGAGAAGTCATATACCCGAGTATCGTCATTCTCATTAATGTCATCTTCATCGACATCATCAACACCATGGAGTAGCGCATCAATTTCGTCTTGGCTTAATAAATCACTCACGTCATCACCTTGGCTTTTTCACTGGCGTTATTGCATTACGAAGCCAGTAAATAGTACTTTTTCGACTATTTTTCGACCCGCTACAGGTTGCAATGTATTTTGCACGTTTAGTAAGGCCATTTGTCTTAACTCGTCTTTTCCAGCTTGAGTACTGAGCTTTTGAACATCAGCAGCACTAAATGTTGTCAGTAACGCATCTTCAATTAAAGGAATATGCATTTTAGCTGTTTGACCATCGTCGCCACGTACCATTAGTTGAACTTTAATTTCAACTAACCTTGCTCTATCGACTCCTGGTAAATTAAACAAAAACGGCCTAGGCATACCGACGTAGTTCGCTTTACCTTTGGTTGAATCATCTTCCACCACTTCACTTGTTGCTGCTGTGCCCGGAGTTGTTGAAGCAGACTCTTCATCTCCACCTAAAAAGAACATTGCAGCACCTGCGATAACCGCAAGCAACACCACACCTATTACAATAAAAATGATGAGCTTCTTTTTACTTTTAGGTTGGTTCTCTGTGGTTAACTCTAAAGACTCTTCTTCAGCCATAATTCATTCCATTTATTTATTGCGCTGCCAGTAAAATTATTAACATTCGCTATAGCGCACCAACAGTCTTAACTTGTTGGCTATAGATTACCGACTTAGGCGTAATAATCTATAGCAGAATTGCTACTCAGTGAATGTTTTGCTGCAATGTCGAGTTCTTGTGCTGATATTTCATCCAACATCGCATCACCATTGCTGTTTTGTTCATCATATTCAGATTTCGACTCGTTATCACCATCTTGAGAAACATGACTATCAGCAAGTTGAAGTCCTTCTTCAGCTAACATTTCGCGTAACTTAGGAATCGCTTGTTCGACGAGATCTCTTGTTTGTGATTGTGCGACTTGAAACTGTACTTGCGTTTGCTCACCGTGAACTTGAACTCTCACGACCATATGGCCGAGCTCGGCAGGATCAAGTCGAATTTCAGCATGTTGAACGCCTTGTCCAACCATAGTGATTAATTGCTGCTTCATCACTGGAGCAAATTTTTGAATCATATCTTGCATGTTCACCGCAGCTTCAGCCCCTTGGCGTAAAGATAGCTGAAATTGTGGGACATCACTTTTATGTTGCGCCGTAAAGCTGCTTTGATTTTGTAATGCTTTTACTTCTGTTGACTCTGGTGTTAACTCAGACGTTGCTGCGCTAGCAGCTGAACTGGCCAACGCTGCATTTTTAGCTATTTGTTTATCCATTGACACTGTTAACTCTGCTTTGGACAAATTGATTTGAGGCACTTCTTTAGAGGATGACTTCGTCTCTGCTTGGCTTGCTTCGCCTAATATCGTGCCTTTTTCGGCATTGAGATTCGCCTCTGCAGTATTTTTACTGGCTTGCATTTCAAGTGTCGTATTAACCACTGACTGAGGGTTCACTAATGATGCATTATTTGTTTGATTGGTATTAGCTTGCGTATTGGACGCTAAATTAGCGACGTTTTTAACTGAGTCACTGTCAGCCGCACCTTCATTAGCATTTGCAAGCACAGCTTGCTTATCTGTCAGAGCCATTAAAGGCAACGCTTGTTCACCGCTTAGCTGATGCTGACGATTGAAATCAGCAATCAATTGATTAAGCTGCGCTGGCGTGAGGCTCGCTAATTTCTCGCTATCCATTGATGAAAACTCACTTAACTGAGTAAGCTGTTCAGCCGTCAACGATGATAGAAAAGCGTTGACGGTTTCATCAACCTCAGTCTCAAGTTGTTCATCAGAGTTGATTGTCTGAGTATTTGCCAATAATTCAGAATCCAGCATGTCAGAATCTATTGCTGAGCCTTCGTCCGCTAAAAGCTCTTCATCTAACGGCAATTCTTTGCCACTTGGATCTGAAGGCCCGACTTTATCAAAATTTTCAGACATGCCAATTTGCGCAAAAATTAACTCTACATCAGCCTCTTCAATTGCGACATCAGACTGCTCTTCTACATTTGTCTCGCTACTTTTTGCCAACTTGGTCTTTTCAACATCCATTTGTGACGCTTGGTTAAAAACAGATAGAAAAGATTGATTATCAGCACCTTGCGATTTATCTGAACCAGTAACACTTGCAACTTTACCACTATTGCCTAATAAAATATTACTCATCTGCTGCATAACCAACTCCAAATCACTCCCCTAATCGAAACCATTTTCAAGGTCATTTCTGGGGGTTTATCCATTGTCACAAAGCTGACACTTTGCGAAGTTAATACAAGTAACTAGCAAATTAAATGCCAAACTTTTATCTTTGTAAAAAGTTGCAAATTGGTAAGAGTAATGACAGTAAACAGTGAAATGAAACTAATGATGAATTGATAAAAATAATAAAAAGACCTTAGCGAGATTTCTTGCGGATAAACTGCTGCATAGCAAATTCATCTGATGCTTTTTGTTCCTTTTTATTGGCAAGCTGCTGGGCTTTTTGGGCGTTTTTTTCAAGTAACAATTCAACAGCTTTGCGCTTTTGTTGTTTTTCTTGCCAGTGAACCTGACGATAACCCGTTTGTTTCTCAGCCTCTTTTACCGCATTAACTTGTTGTAATAAGGCTTGATCTACTTGCTTTATAAATTCATGAAAAGAATGATACTGGCTTGCGCTGAGGGTTTTCCCTTGGTTTTCGCCCATTTGTTTCATGTATTCAAGCCGATAATTATTAAGCGCATCAAGTTGGCTTTGATGTTTTTGTTGTTCAAGCTGAGCAGACTTTAGCTGAAGCGCAGCTTGCTCTTCAGCTTCTTTGTTCAACTTTAATACGGTTAACAAGGGATCAGTTCGGCGCATTATTTACATTGAGCAGCAATCTGCCCAACCATAGTTTGACTATCATCAAAAGTAATTACATCTTTAAAGCCTTGCCTTAAAAAGGCATTCATAGCCGGTTGTAGGCGAATCGCATTATCAATTCGAGGGTCACTCCCTTGGGAATAAGCACCAATCGAAACAAGATCTCTGTTTTGCTGATACAAGGAATACATTTGTTTAACCAGTCGCATCGACTCAAGGTGCTCTGCTGAAATAACCATAGGCGCAACACGACTAATAGATTGTTCAATATCTATTGCAGGGTAATGCCCTGAATCTGCAAGCGTCCTTGATAACACAATATGACCATCTAAAATCGCTCGAGACGCATCTGCAATGGGATCTTGTTGATCATCACCTTCGGTTAATACCGTATAAAACGCAGTAATAGAGCCTTGCCCCGGTCCACCATTACCGGCTCGTTCCACTAAACGTGGCAGCTTGGCAAATACTGAAGGCGGATAGCCTTTGGTTGCTGGCGGCTCCCCGACGGCAAGGGCAACTTCACGTTGCGCTTGAGCATATCGAGTTAAACTGTCCATCAATAACAAGACGTTATAGCCGAGATCTCTAAAGTATTCAGCTATTCGTGTAGACGTTTCACACGCTCGAAGTCGCATTAACGGTGAAGTATCAGCTGGCGCAGCGATAACGACCGAACGAGCTCGACCTTCAGGGCCCAAAATTTCTTCAATAAATTCTTTTACTTCTCGACCACGCTCTCCCACTAAGCCAACAACAATAATATCTGCCGTTGTCCCCCGGGTCATCATGCCAAGTAGCACACTTTTACCGACACCAGAACCAGCAAATAATCCCATACGCTGACCTTTACCTACGGTTAGCATGGCATTAATCGCTCTGACTCCCACATCTAAGGGTTCTGAAATAGCCCGTCGAGAAAGCGGGTTAATCGGTGGTGCATGTCTTGACGCTTGCTGTTCTGTGTTTAATGGGCCTAAACCATCCAACGGTGCACCACTACCATCAAGCACGCGCCCTAATAAACTTAAACCGACATTTAACCCTGATTGCTCACCTAAGGGTTGAACTCTTGCTCCTGGTAACACACCTCTTAATTCTTCTACCGGCATCAAATACAAGAGTTCATCATCAAATCCAACCACTTCAGCAATTAGCTCACCAGCCATAGTTTCAATTGAACATAAACTACCGACAGGTGCACGACAGCCCGTTGCCTCTAGCGTTAACCCTACAACACGCACCAATTGCCCACTTGCAACAGGGCGCAAAGGACTGACTTTTTGGCTTTGTATTTTGAGTTTATTCAGTAGCTGATGTTGACGGCTTTGCATCGTCTATATCCTCAGCAGTTACAGAAATGTCAGGAGCTTGACTCGCTTCCTCTACAGGCGCGTCTGATGCTGCTAGATTGGCTATTTCAGGGGACAGTTGTTTTGGCGACAATGCAGCGTCAGGCTCATTCACATCTGCAATCGTTGTTTCTGGCTCATGTCGAACTGGTGAAGATGTCGCCGTTGAATCCAAATCTCTTGCTGGCAGTTCATCGACAATATCAGTTTGATAAAGGTTAGAATCCGATTTCACCGTTTGAACATTATGCTGAATACCTTGTGCTTGCTCTTGAAGCTGAGAGAGCACCTGCTTCATTCTCTCTTCAACTCGCAAATCCACGCTTGAACGTAAGCTATTAATAATACAGTCACCGGAATTCAGAGAAGGATCGGCATCGATTTCCCAATGGTTTTTTGCTAACTGAGCATCACTGTACATTTTGGTGACTAAGGTGGCGTCGTCAGGATGTAATCGAAGTTTTACTTGCTGTTCTTTAATAGGCAGTGAGTCAACACCTTGGCGTAACACAGATAAAATATGTTCTGGATGAGTTTTTAGCTCATGGCCCACAATGGATTTTGCCAGATTAATAGCAAGGGTGAGCATTTCTGACTCAATTTCAGCGTCGAGAATCATTAACGGTTGCTCAAACTGTTGCACAATGCCCGTTAAGCGCTCTAACATCTCATGCGCTTTATTCAACCCCTCTTCATAGCCTTGTTGCTCGCCTTGGCTAAATCCTTCTGAGTGACCTTGTTCTAACCCTGCTAATTTCCCCTGCTCAAGCCCTTGGTTATACCCATCAACTTTGCCTTGTTCAAACCCTTCTTGCTCTGCCTCTGCTCGAATTTGCTCAATCTCAGCCATGGTTGGCGGTAATAACGGTTTGTCATCCGCTTGCGGTGGCGGATTATTGGCACCTAAGTGACCAAATAAGTTTGACGGAGCATCAGCTTGAGATTCAGTCACATCAGGTAATTGCCAGTGACTAAAATCATGTTCTTCATTTTCAAGCGGTTTGTTGGTTTTAGCGTCCGTCATCTTAATGGCCTAATTGACTGCAAAAATACTGGTTAAGTCGGTGATGTCACTCACTCGTTTAGCACAAGTGATTATAAGAACTCTTCTCCACCACCGCCGCCAAGCATAATTTCACCACTATCACTCAAGCGTCGTGCAATTGCGAGAATTTCTTTTTGAGCCACTTCCACTTCACTGATCCTAATCGGTCCCATAGCCTCAAGATCGTCACGTAGTAACTCACCTGCACGCTTAGACATATTACCCACGATTTTATCAGATAACTGGTCATCGGCTCCTTTCAAGGCTTTCATAAGTACATCTTGTTGTACTTCTCTGAGCAAGACTTGAATGCCACGGTCATCAACGTCAATCAAGTTCTCAAATACAAACATTAAGTCTTGGATCTGTTGCGCCATTTCCTCATCAGATTCACGCATGGTTTCCATAATCTGACTTTCTACGCCAGTATCAAGGAAGTTCATAATATTCGCAGCTGCTTTTAAGCCGCCCATTTTAGCCGCTTGTGCGCCGCCTTGGCCTGCAAACTGTTTCTCCATGATGTCATTTAACTCTTGCAGTGCAGCAGGTTGCACTTCTTCCAAGTTAGCAATACGCATCATTAAATCTAAGCGGGTATTTTCTGGGAACTGACTAAAAATTTCAGCCGCTTGATCGGGCTCTAAATAAGATAAAACAATAGTTTGGATTTGCGGATGCTCGTTCTGAATAATGGTGGCAACCTGACGTGCATCCATCCATTTCAAAGAATCCAAACCTTTGGCACCACTGCCCATGATAATTTGTTCAATCAAATTACCCGCTTTATCTTCACCAAGTGCCGCTGTTAAAGCTTTTCTGACAAATTCTTCACTATTAAAGCCAATAGATGAGAATTTTTGGATTTCTTCAAGAAATAACTTATGAACGCCAATGACTTTTTCTTGGCCAAACTCTTCCATAGCAGCCATTGCCATACCGACTTTCTGGACTTGCTTGGGTTCAAGGTGCTTTAAAATCGAAGCTGCATCAGCTTCACTTAGGCTTAACAGCAAAATAGCCGTTTTCTCGATACCCGTTAAGTCATCAGGGTTAAACCCTTTAGTTGCCTCTGCAACTGCTACGTCATCATTTGCCATCTTCTTGTAACCAACTCTTAATTACTTGGGTAGAAAGTTCAGGTTCATTAGCCACTAATGCCCTAATCGACTTGATCATATCATCATCTTTGTGCAGGTTCGGTATTTGAATCGAACCGTCATCAGCATAACTGTAATCAGCTTGCTGAGTATTTAACATGCCCAATGTGTCTGCAGCGTACTGATCTTCAATTTCAGCAAGCTCATGGCCTAAACGTGTTTCTTCAGGCATCTCAACTTCGTTAGATTTCAATAACCTGTTTAGCATTGGACGAATAACAAATAATATCAGAACTAGCACTAATAAAGCGCCTAGTATTAGCCTTACCGCTCGCCAAAACCATGGTTGCTCCCACATTTCAAGCGCTGGTAATTCTTCAATTAGTTGGTCCATAAATGGAACCGTTACCACCTCCAACGTATCACCACGTTGACTGGTAAATCCCATCGCCCCTTCTAATAAACGTCGGATATTAGTCAGCTCTTGTTCGGTTCTAGGTACTCTTGTTACCACACCATTTTCATCAACAGGTCCAGGCTTGTAGTCAATGGCGACCGATACACTTAATCTTCTAACCACACCAACTTGCTGACGAGTATGGCTAATAGTCGTATCAAGCTCAAAGTTACGAGTCGCTTCACGGAAACTATCTCCAGTAGCTGCAGTGGCTTCAGATTCACCCACTTCTTGTGGAATATCAGACTCCATAGGTGGTTGGTTTGATAATGCACCTGGAATACCACCCATTGCCTGACCCGATGAATTACGCTCAATGGTCATTTCGCTGCGTACTGCTGGTAAATCAGGAGAAAAACGTTTTGCTGTTTGCTCAACGGCAGTGAAGTCCATATTGACATCCACTTGCGAGGTAAAGTTTTCAGGGCCTAAAATCGGCATTAAAATAGAATCAACTTTATTACGGTATTCAGATTCTTTTTGTTGAACTAACTCTTGTTCACGGCGAGCTCTTGCTGAAGCGCCATCTTGGCTTCCAGAGTTAAGTAAACGGCCATTAGAGTCAGTCACTGTGACTCGAGTAGGCTCTAAACCCTGAACAGCAGAAGCGACAATATCAACAATGGAATCAATTTCTTCTTGGCCTAAGCTGCCACGGCGCACGCTAACGACTACGGTTGCACTAGGTTTAGATTTGTTTCTGGCAAATACATTTTCTTTTGGTAACGCTAGAATCACTTTGGCACGAGTAACACTTTTAAGCTCTTCAATTGCACGAGCTAAATTGACTTCTTGGCTTTGTTTTAATCTCGCCTGCTCCATGCGTTGACTCACACCAAAGCCACTATCTTTACTCAAATAATCGGTTGGTTGACTTGAGGTTTCAACACCTGCACGGCCTAATAGTAATTTTACATCTTGATACTTATCTTCTGGAATACTGACTACATCACCAGAAATTTTATAGGCAATTTTATTTTTATCGAGAACGTCCAGAACCTGGATCATTTCATTGGTTTCCATCTGACCTAGAGGTCTAAACTCAGGCTCTTGCGCCCAAATCATCATGAAAACCGCCAGCACCAAACAGACTGCCAACGCTAATATCATGGTGATTTGACGCATGAAATCAGCACTGCCAAATGAACTCATTAAGCCAGATTTGTTCTCTTGCTGAATCCCTGTGCTATCAACGGTATCTGAATCTAATACGAGATCTGTGCTCACAATAATTACCTACTTTCTAATCTGATAAGAGCCTAAACAGGCATGCTCATAATTTCTTTATAAGCTTCAACAAGCTTGTTTCTTACTTGCACAGTTGCTTCAAATGCCACACCTGACTTTTCACGAGCTATTACGGTATCTGACAGTGTGACTGTCGAATCACCCATTTCTAAACGTGTCGCTAGGTTGGCGGAATTTTTTTGTAAAGCAGTAACACTTCCAACGGCTTGAGAAAGTAACTCTCCAAAATCAGCCCCTGATGTATTACCCACCTTCTGAGTCATATCCGGTTGAATTGGAGAACGAAGATTAGGTGAAATTTCACCACGAAGTGATTGCATTTCTTGTAAAAAAGGATTTCCGCTAACCTGCATTGTAAACTCCTATTCGTCGGATATTTGACGACTAAAAACCAGTTACAATAGATTTAGCAATTAGGATGCCAATAATATAAAAATGCCTATTAACAATAGATATTGGGGGTAAAAAGCAGTGCGTTTGCTCAATGTGTGCGCAGTAATCGTCATTGTAGATAAGAAAACCTAGCGAAAGTGCTAGGTTTTCTGGCTGACGTTAACAACAGAAACGTTAACAGGAGAAAATTAAGCCGGCACTTGAATGCCCATATCGCGCATTTTCGCCATTTTATATCGTAAGGTTCTTGCGCTAATTCCCAGCTTTTCAGCTACCGCTTTGCGACTGCCATTACACTGATTTAATGTTTCCAAAATAATCACATGTTCCTGGGCTTTTAATTCACCCCCTAAGCCATCTGTTTCTGTGCTCGGTTTAGCTTGTTGCTCAGTAGGCTGCAGCGGCACTTCGGCACTATCAAGCACAATATCATTGCTTGTCACCTCTTCACCTGTATGCAATATCAGCGCTCGTTGAATGACATTATCAAGCTCGCGCACATTACCAGGCCAGCGATAAGTCAGCAGCCTTCTACAAGCCACATCATCGATTGTGGGTACTGGTGAAATATTCGCAAGCTTTGCATGTTTCACAATCAAGTGACGAGCAAGCGGTAAAATATCAGCAGGTCGCTGATTTAGTGCTGGCCAAGTAAGCGGAAACACATTAATGCGATAATATAAGTCTTCTCTAAAGGCACCTGAAGATGCCATTTCTTTCAAATCACGGTTGGAGGTTGCTAACACTCGAACGTTTAGCGATATCGTTTTACGACCGCCAAGGCGCTCTACTTCCCTTTCTTGCAGCACACGTAAAAGTTTAGCTTGCAGACCAAGCTCCATTTCAGAGATTTCATCTAATAAAATCGTCCCGCCTTGTGCTTGCTCAAATTTACCAGGACACGCCTGATAAGCGCCAGTAAAGGCGCCCTTTTCATAACCAAATAGGGTTGCTTCAAGCATATTCTCAGGTATAGCGGCGCAGTTAATGGCAATAAAAGGCTCATCTGCTCTGGCACTGTTTTGATGAATGTATCGTGCAAGCACTTCTTTACCTGAACCGCTCGGCCCCATAATCATCACTGATGCATCGGAACTTGCGACTCGTTGTGCAATTGACAGTAATGCCAAACTTTTGTCATCAGCCACAACAGGTTGATCGAGGTTTTGTTTTAACGGCAAGTAGCGTGACACTTGATTGAGCAGCACCTCTGGTGCAAATGGCTTCGCCAAATAATCCACCGCGCCTAACTTAATGGCACTTACCGCATTATCAATGGTGGCGTAAGCTGTCATTAATAATACTGGAATCTTATTATTATTTTGCTGGAGGTAATTTAATAAGCCGATGCCACCAATGCCATCCATCTGAACATCACTGATAACCAGATCAAAATCATTAGATTTTAACGCTATGATGGCTTCTTCGGCTGAACCAACATCAACACAATCGTAATGAGCTAGCATTAATGTATCCAGTAATGCTTCTCTTAACGATGCATCATCCTCAACGAGTAGTAATTTTGCTTCACCCATGAGAAGTCTCCGTTTGAGTTAAACTTGCCTTAGCGTTGACTTGTTCATCAACATTATGCACTGGAAATGAAAGCCTGATAAGGCAACCTTTATCGGGTTGCGATGACACCTGCACCGTGCCGTTATGGTTTCTCACAACGGTTTGCACTACAGCAAGCCCAAGCCCTGTACCTTGGCTTTTTGTGGTAAAAAAGGGCTCAAGTATTTGTTGCTGCATATCAACAGCTAGCCCTTTACCATTATCAATCACATCAATATTCAGACGATGATCGGTTGAACTGGTTATGATACGTACTTCAGTTGCATTGGCTTCTAAGCTGTTCATCACTAAATTGTTAATCGCTGAACTTAATGCATTACCATTAGCTAAAATCGCATCACTAGAATGATTAAAATACTGTAATTTACACGACTTGTTTTCAGCAATAGGTTCACAGTTAGCTAACACAGGTTCAATAATTGCTTCAGCCAATAAAGCCTCTGAGACATCGTCTTGTTTATTCTTAGCCATTAGCAGCATGTCATTAACTTGTCGCTCAAGTTCATTAAGGCGATCAACTAACTTAGACTGAAAGCGTTTTTTAGCCGTTTCAGCCAACTTAGGGCTGGCTAAATTCGACGCATATAGCATTGCAGCAGAAAGCGGAGTTCTGACTTGATGAGCCAATGTTGCGACCATTTTCCCAAGCGCTGATAATCGCTGTAAATGCGATAAATTCTTTTGAAGTAAGCGGGTTTCAGTTAAATCCGTCAGTACAATTAACTGACCAGGCTCCGGTGTTAAAGGGGTAATTGCTAACTTAACTCGACGACCATTTTTAAGAGAAACCTCATGACCATCATCTTCTTGGGGAGAGAAAGCGCGATTAATAATTTCAAACCACTTGGCACCTTGTAAAGGTCTGCCTAATAATTCAGTGGCCACAGGGTTAGCAAGAGTGACAACACCATCCCCATTAATAATCACAACGCCAGATGGCATGGCTTGTAATATATGTGCCATTTGATTTGACATATTAGCCGCCTTTTGCGGAACCGCTCGCTCATTTTGTTCAATAAACTGCTGATTAAAAGGCGCCGATGAACTGACTGAGCCAGTTAAGTCAATTTTAGCAGTGCTTTGCTGAACTGAATCGTCATCTATATTAAAGGCATAGTGCTCTGCTGATGCTTGCGCCGTTACTGATTGTTCTGAAACTAGTTGCGCTGAAAACATAGCCACTCCGTCAAAATATTTACTTTTAACAGGCTAATGCATTTGGTATGCCACTTTAATCAAACTTATCAAGAGGCATAAAAAAGCATGCCAGAAGGCATGCTTTAATAGAACATTTTTTGCGCGATGATACTAGTCTTTACTCATACCGTATTTACGCATTTTCTCAACGAGTGTCGTTCGGCGAATACCAAGCATTTCTGCAGCCCTTGCAACGACGTTATCTTGCTGCTCAAGTGCTTGACGGATCATATCGATTTCAAGCTCGGCTAATAAATCTTTTAAATTCACGCCTTCAGGAGGTAATTCGCTTGGGAATCGTGTTTCAGGGATTTCGATTGGCTCATCATCACTGAAAATTGAAGCTAAGGCGTCACGCTCTTGTTGCTCCTCACTGATTTCCACGCTGTATTCAGGCACATCAATATAACGATACTTACGTGGTAAGTCATTGACATCGACAAGCCCGCCTGGGAATAAAATGGTTAGTCTTTCAACTAGATTCGACAGTTCACGTACATTACCAGACCAGTTATGTTCTTTTAATGACTCTATCGCACGTTGGGTAAAACGAATTTTACCGCGACCTTCATTAAACACACGGCTAACTAATTCTTGCAGTAACAGTGGTACGTCATCACGTCGTTCACTTAACGACGGCATTTCAATTGGAAATACGTTTAGTCGATAGTATAAATCTTCACGAAACTCATTCTTATCAATCATGGTTTCAAGATCACGGTGAGTCGCAGCAACCACGCGCACATCTGTTGTAATCGTTTTAGAACCACCGACACGTTCAAAGACTTTTTCTTGCAGTACACGTAATAGTTTTACTTGCATCTGCAGCGGCATATCGCCAATTTCATCTAGAAATAATGTACCGTTTTCAGCTAATTCAAAGCGACCTTTACGGGTAGAAATCGCGCCAGTAAAAGAGCCTTTCTCATGGCCAAATAACTCACTTTCTAATAACTCAGGTGGAATAGCACCACAATTGACAGGAATAAACGGTCCATCACGTCGCTCTGACATATAATGAATATTACGAGCAACCACTTCCTTACCTGTACCAGATTGACCTAGCACTAACACAGTGGCATCAGACGTTGCGACTTGGCTTATTAGGTGACGGACATTGGCAATCCCTTCACTACGACCAACAAGTGATCTAAACAGTTTGGTTTGATTGGCGCTGGTTGGTATTTGAGGTTGCTTAGCTTGACCGTAAATTTGGCAAAAATGAAGCAGCTCAGTGAGCTGAGGATAGTTTATTGGCTCTTCGATTGTACCAAGTACATTCACGCCATTAATCTCTTGCGAACCGATTAATAGAACGGGTTGCCAAGGAATTGAGGATTGCACATCTTTAATGAATTCAGCTGAAACAGATTCAGTGTCGATAACTAAAGCTCTAAAACGAGAGTCACGAGTTAACGGCGCAAGATCATCAGTTGAAATGAGGTGATGTTTTTCATCTAAAAATTCAAAAATACAACAAAGACGAGACACGCGCTCAGAAGGTTCAGCAACAATTAAAATTCGTTGTTCTATTTGCATCATTAAGAAGGCCAAAGCTCTAGTTATTAGTAATTCAGAGTCAAAATTCTTCGTTATCAAAAATCAATAACGCTCACCTGACTTGAATGTAGTTTATCACGCTATATTTCTATGAGTCAGATGACACAATTATAATATAAACATTAACATAGAAGATCGCGAACACATATTTTTTAATCTTTACTTAAATATAGCCAAAACTGCAATAAAGTTTAAACGAATACGCAAAAATAAATACTGTATTATCAGAGCAAGAGAATCAAGCTTGATCAGCCAATATTCTACCATGCTATTGATTTAAGTCACTAACAGCTGTTTTTATATACAACCAATACGATAAGCCAGACTAGAAATGCCATTAATGGGCGAATAGAGACGCTCATTTTTACCTGTCGAAATACAAAAAAGGCGCCTATGGCGCCCTTTACAATGATATCAAAATTAACTCGCTTCTGACGTCATTTGATGCATCTCTGCAGGGATTGCATCCCAACCTTCTTTAATCGTTCTAAGGATGTTTGTGACATCATCAATGGCTATCACATCATTATTCACGTTTGCCTCTGAAATACGGCGTAACATGAAATCATAAAGATCACTTAAATTGCTTGCAACAGAGTCTTTGACGTCCATATTAAGACTATTATTCAAGCCATTTATGATACCTATTGCTTTGTTAATCGCGACACCTTTAGCCTGTAAATCATGATTTTCAATTGCGTATCGGCTTTGCGCTAATCGTAATAAAGCACCATCGAACATCATTTGAATAATTCGATGTGGAGAAGCAACAGCTATCTCACTGTCGATTGATACCTTTTGGTAAGATTTAATTGATCCTCTCATAGGGTTCACCTTTGCTACTTATTTGAGTCTATAGATTGATAAACATTAATTTGGCGCTGATTTTTCTTTCTAGCCTGAAGTAAAGATTGAATGTGTTTTTGCAATGCTATGACCTTCTGCTCAAACACTTTGCCAATAGAAATCTGTTGTTCTAACATTTTTCTTTCAGTTTCTTCATCTTCAAATTTCAGGTTATCGAGTAAAATTTGACGCTCACCTATAAGTACTAGCAAGTTAGATACCAACTCATCAGAAGATTCATTTTCTGAAGGAGTATTATCAATATTTTTTAGCAATTCTTCTATTTGCAGGTTTTTTTCAGATAGTTGTTTCATATAAATTAGCTACTTGGCACAGAGCCTGGTAATGAATTTAATCGCTCTGTTAATCCAGAGCTTTGTTGATTCAATGATGCAACGACCAAATCCATGGCATTAAACTGTTTAAATAAACGTGCTTCAAGTAACTCCATTTTCAAACTAAACGCATCACGCTGATCGTCTAAACGGCTTTTCTCACTGGTTAAACTATTATTACGGCTATCAATTAACCCACCCGTTTTAACATAACCTTCGACCATGGTATCTAATTGGCTTGCAATACCTGTGTCAGGAGTCGCAAATAATCCTTCAACTAAATCCATGTTTTCACTGATAGATTCATCTAGTTTTTCGGTATTAATTGACATTTTTCCGTATCGATCAGTTTCAATACCAATGTCATATAATGCAACGCTCTGTCCGTCAACATCGACTCGATTACTGATCATGCTTCTCATTTGGGATTCTATCGAACGAATCATTGAATCCCCTTGCAGCGCAGCGGCTTCTTCTTTTTCAGTGTCATATTTAGACATATCACTGATTGAAGTCACTAACGTATTGTATGCATCCACAAATGCTTGCACATTTTCTTTAACTAGCTCGTCATCTTGCTCAATTTTTAATGTTGAGGTTTTTGATACATCAGCATCAGTTAGCGAAAGCGTGACACCAGCAATGGCATCGGTAATTTCATTAGATTGAGAAGTAACCTTTTGACCATCAATATAGATAACGGCATTTTCCGCATTTTGAAGTGTCGTCAAATTTCCAGCGCCAAACATGTCATTTAACCCTGAGCCGGCAGTATCGTTCGCAGTAATTGTCACTTCATTGTCGGTACCTGGCTCATCAGAGCTAAACACGATACGGCTACCATCATCACTTTTAATGATCGTTGCGGTTACACCAGAATTGTCTGTAGCGCCATTGATTTTTTTGGCGATATCATCAAGTGAATCGGTGGCTTCAATATCTACTGAGAAAGCTTCACCATTAACCGATAAATCCAGGCTACCAGTTCCCACCCCTAAACTCGGGTCGGCCACATTAGCTCCAGCCACTTTATGAGAAGACGCCAGCTGTTCGACTTGAATTTGATAACTGCCTGATTGTGCATTCTTATCGGCTGTAGCGCCAAAATAAATGCTTTCGCCAGTCGACACTTTTCGAATATTAAGTGCATCTGGGTCACTCAACTTCTCTAGTGCATCTTGGAATGTCGATAATTTACTTTTCAACGAACCAATGGCTGACACTTTTGCATCTATTGTCGCTTCACTTTTATCGAATAATGCTTCTTTAGGGAGTTTTTCAGCATCGACGAGTACACCGACAATGGTGTTGATATCTAGACCTGAGCCAATACCAGTTGCTGTTAATGCCATAAATTCCTCACCTATTATTCAATAATTCTTACATTAATATTAAAGCAAAAAACGCCTTAATTATGCCTCTGTATTAAGCAAAATCCCTGCCACTTCAGCTAATTTTTTCGACAGTTCTAACGCTTCTTCATTAGGTATTTGCCTAATGACATCACCAGAGTCAATATCCATGACACTGATCACATTTTTCCCAGAGTCATCATCCACTTTAAAGGCAAGCCCTTTACGCATTATTGACGCCATATCATTTAGGTCATCAGTAACTTCGGTTAACTCTTGATTATTTGACTCTTTATCAACATAGTCTTTAGCTTGTTGATCTGACTTTACTAACTCAGCAACTTTGGTTTTTTCTTCTGCGACCTGAGCTTTACTCTCAGTCAGTTGACGAGTCCCCATATTATCAGTAAGGGTATTTGAGGTACCAGTAAAATTGATATCCATAGCCATCTTACGCCTCTTAATTAGTTTAGTACGATAATCAATATCAAAACGACAAAAGGGAGACCTAACAAGATCTCCCTTCTCTAATCATCAAAATTTAATTAACTAATCAAATTATAGAAGAGATAATGCCACTTGAGGTAACTGGTTAGCTTGTGCAAGCATCGCAGAACCTGTTTGTTGTAACACTTGGTTTTTAGTCATTTCAGCGGTTTCTTTCGCGAAATCAACATCTACAATACGTGATTTAGCATCTGCAACGTTTGCTTGTGTATTTGCACTGTTAGCGATGTTATGCGCAAGACGGTTTTGTTTCGCACCTAAATCTGCACGTTGGCTATCAATTGTTTTAATTGCCGCATCGATTTTAGACAGAGCAGAAGCACGGCCCGCTGATGTTGCGTTAGTTAGTGCGGCAACTGATAAGCTTGTAGAGTCACTTGTTTTAACTGTAATAGTGATATCTTCACCATCTTGGTGACCTACTTGGAAGTTTTTACCACCTGAAAAACTACCATCTAATAATTTAGTTTCACCAAATGCGGTGTTATTACCAATTTCAGTAATTTCTAATGCAAGTTCGTCCATTTCAGCTTTAAGAGCCGCTAAATCTTCAGTACTGTTTGCACCATTCTCAGATTGTACCGTTAAATCACGCATACGCTGAAGCATGTTTGTTTGCTCTTGCATTGCGCCTTCAGAGATTTGAGCGATTGAGATTGCGTCGTTAGCGTTACGCATACCCACTTCTAAACCACGAACTTGAGAGTTCAAACGGTTCGAAATAGCTAAACCAGCCGCATCATCTTTTGCGCTGTTAATACGTAAACCACTTGATAAACGCTCCATTGAGGTTGCTAAGTTACCTGTAGAAGCATTTAAGTTCTTTTGCGCTTTCATTGATGTTACGTTTGTATTTACTGTAATAGCCATAATTTGTTTCCTCTTTATACCTGGCTTTAAAACTTGCCTGTCTCTATTGCCAGGCGGGTCTATTGGGTTACAAATACTTTAACGGCAGCAATTTAGGTTACTTTAGAATTTTTTTGAACATTTTTCGCACATCAAGTCTTAATCACATAAAATCAATAACTTAAATAAACAAAAAAGCCATACTTGTTATTATTTAAACAAGTATGGCTTAATTTTTAGCCCGAAAGATTTTATAAAAAGCTTTAGGGTGTTAACTCGGTGTCATTAACCTAATAATGATAGCGCCACTTGTGGCAATTGGTTAGCTTGAGCCAACATTGAACTACCCGTTTGTTGCAACACTTGGTTTTTAGTCATTTCAGCGGTTTCTTTCGCGAAATCAACATCAACAATACGCGACTTAGCATCTGCAACGTTAGCTTGCGTATTTGCACTGTTTGCAATGTTATGTGCTAGACGGTTTTGTTTTGCACCTAAATCTGCACGTTGAGTATCAATATTTTTAATTGCAGCATCAATTTTGGTTAGCGCTGATGCACGTCCTGCTGAAGTCGCATTTGTTAATGCTGCAACAGATAGACTTGTCGCATTACTTGTTTTAACTGTAATGCTGATATCTTCACCATCTTGGTGACCAACTTGGAACGTTTTACCAGCAGAAAAGTCACCTGTTAATAATTTCGTGTCACCGAAAGCCGTACTATTACCAATCGCGGTGATTTCTTCCGCTAATTGATCCATCTCAGCTTTCAATGCTGCTAAATCGTCAGGGCTGTTTGCACCGTTTTCAGATTGAATAGTCAAATCACGCATACGCTGCAACATGTTTGTCTGTTCTTGCATCGCACCTTCTGAGATTTGCGCTATCGAAATTGCATCGTTCGCATTACGCATACCAACCTCTAACCCACGAACCTGCGAGTTCAAGCGGTTAGAAATAGCTAGACCGGCCGCATCATCTTTTGCACTGTTAATACGTAAACCACTTGATAAACGTTCCATCGAAGTACTTAAATTTTGCGTCGACGCATTTAAGTTCTTCTGTGCTTTCATTGATGTAACATTGGTATTTACTGTAATAGCCATAAATAAATCCTCATTCTTAGTTTTGTTGCCAAGACTTTGGAGCTTGGCTAAATTTTACAATTTAACGTTGGTCTTTCTTGCTTTATATATCTTGCAAGATCTGAACGCCTTACTAGATATAATCAAACAACGAAATAGAACCGACTTTGCCGAACACACTCGACACGGCATTTAATGCCAGTTGCTGTTTTTCAAATTCAGTTATTGCTGCGGCATAGTCCAAATCTTCAAGCATGGATAATGCGCTATCATTAACGATTTTTTCTTCAGCGTGATTCGTAGAGATACTCTCTAAACTTTTCAAGCTATTGCCAGCAATACTTCTTGCTGTACTGACTTGATTTTGACCACTATCGATATTATTCAATAGCTGTGCCAACTTTGAGTTTCCTTGAGAAGTATTTGGAATAGTAGGATCTTCAAGCATCGCAATCGCTTCATTAAAGGTATCTAGAATACTAACGGTTTCTTGAGGTTCCATGGTAAAAGAGTCACCCGCGACAGGCTGACCTGACAGTTGAACTTCTATGCCGTTAAAACTTACCGGATTGCTAGGATCAAAGTTTGCAACCGTTGATACGACGGTGCCGCCCGAATCTTCAATTTGTAAATCAAGGACACCTGCGTTATCAACAAACTTAAAGGTATAGGTATCTTCTACGTGTGCAGCGGAATCAAAAATGGCCGCCTTATCAACAACAAAATCACCCTGTTGAGATGGCAAATAATTGACACCATAATCACCAAGCGGATTAGGTGCGTTCATAAACACAGTGTCACCTGGCACATTTGTTCCGATGGTAACACCCGAGGCAACGATACTTTGCCGCTCGCCACTGTCACCGCTGTAAATTATTTGACCATTATTATCAAACGCAAAAGGTGGATTATTAGTATTGTTGCCAGCAAAGATATAATTACCCGATTCGTCTTTTGTGTTGGCAATCGACATTAACTCTTCGAGACTATCTTTCATTTCATCGGCAATCATTTGCCGTTCCGATTGAGATAGGCTGCCGTTTGCGGCGCGCTGTAGTTGCTCACGCATACTACTCATAATTGTTTCTGTGCTGCCTAACTTACTTTCGCTTAATCCAAGGTGCTTTTGTGCATAGTCAATATTCTTGACGAATTGATCCACCAAGGCGTTTTTCTGTTTTAAGTTATCAACACCAATAGCTGCAACAGGATCGTCTCCCGCGGTATTGAGCCTTTTGCCACTTGCCAGTTGTTCCAAAATTTTATTGGTTGAAGACTGACCTTTAGACAGACTTAAAGTATTTTGATGAAACATTTGAGCAGTTGAAATACGCATGACTAATTCTCCTAACGAACAGAACTAAGCAATGAATCAAACATTTGCTGAGCTGTTGTCATGATCCTGGCTGAAGCTTGGTAAGATTGTTGATAACGCATTAAGTTGGCAGCTTCTTCATCTAAGTTCACTCCCGACTCACTTTGTACACGGTTATATGCTTGTAGATAAACAGCTTCATTTGATTCAAAAGACACGGCAGCGGCTTTGGTTTTGCTAGCAATATCAAGCTTACTACCTTCAAACACGCCAGCTAAGGTCGTTGTGCCGCCATTCATTAATTTTTCATCTGACAGTTTCGCCATTTCTATCGCATTGCTGTTATCTCCTTCGGCAAATGATAAATCGAAGGTATAACTGTCGGTTACGCCAGCTGTTGACGTGTCGCTAATTTCAAAATCAAAGCCATAAGGTGTACTAATTTGTGGAGGAGTAAATGCCGTTGGGCCACCAATTGCTGCGCCACTGGCGTCAAAAGCTTGATAAGTATTTGTAACGGTATCGATTTGAATAGTGATTTCACTATCAGTCACAGGGAAATTAGCATTTGCTCTATCTATGCTAGTTAACTTAACACTGGTGTCACCCGAGTTAGTGGGTTCACCAGTAATTTTAGGGGCAGCTGCTGCAATACCTTTGGGATCGGTCATTTCGACACCAATACCTGCTGCGGCGCCTGCATTAGGTCTAATTTCAAACTTATCACCATCTGCAAAACCTGCTGGCACCGAGTCAATTTGGATACTGAATCCATCTCCGCCCGTTAACTGGTTATTGACAGCATCATAGGTCAAAGCTTGTACTTCACCTGTTTTAGTATCTTTTAACTCATAGGTTGAAGGTGCAGTAAACGACAGTTCATATGAACTTCCTGTCAATTCACCGACATCATCTATGTTGACTCGGATTTTGGCAGTACCAGTATTTCCGTCAAATTCACCGACACGCCCAGCTGACATCAGTGGATCATTTATATCAGTAAATATATTTTGACCAATTTCACCATTTAAATCATAGCCATTTGACTGCATTTCATTGAATGCATCAGCAATACCTAACGCTAATTGACCTAATTCTTGGCCAACAGGCACTAAGGTTTCATCGCGAAATTTAAATAGCTCCCCAAGTTGACCGCCTAGTTTTGATCCATCAATAACTAAACTTTGATTACCAGTGGTTGTGGTCAAACGAGATTCATTGGGATAAGGGTCTCCAGTCGTGGTACCGATTTGCATTGAAACTTCACCAGACACCAGCATCACAGAGCCGCCTAACATGACACTTTTAGCACCATTCTCAAGCGGAATAACGTTGACTTCGGAATACTCACTTAACTCCAAAATAAGTGCATCTTGTTTATCTAGTAACTGGCTGTCTGGACTTTCGCTTTTCATTAGCTCTAGATTAATGCTAGCCAGCTCATTGCTGATTTCATTGATGCGATCAGCCATCGCACCGATTTGACTATTAGTCTGTTTCATCTGTGAGTCGAGATGAGACTGCATTTGATTTAGGCTACTTGCAGCTTGTTGCGCTGCGCCAAGCATACTGTCACGCATACCGATATCGGTTGGTAAATCCGCCACACTATTAATGCTTGAGAAAAAGTCATTTAATCGATCTGGCACCATTGAACCAATTTGTGAATAGAGCTGATCCATCTCATTCATTTTGGTGTAACGAGTTTCTGCGGCGCTCATTGAGGTTTGACCTATACGTAACTCTCTGGCAGCAAAGTCATTGTAGATCCGTTTTACATCAGTAACGTAAGTACCCGTGCCATAAAAGCTGTTACCAATCTTTTGGGATTCTAACGACGACTGCTCGGCAACTTGACGGTGATAGCCAATCGTATTGGCGTTAGCAATGTTATTACTGGTAACGCCCATTTGAGATTGAGCCGCCAGTACGCCGGTGCGGGCGATATTTAATAAATCAACAGCCATTAGTTAGTCTCTCCTGGTAATGCAGACTTAAGTCCATTAGTCACTGTTTCCATCACTTTTAGCACTTTCTTTGCGTATTGAGGATCAGTGGCGTAGCCAGCTTTTTGTAACTCATTAATAAATTTTGCAGGTTCTGCAGCCACTTTTTTGGCCTCTTGGTAACGTTCACCATTGGCAATAAAGGACACAAAATCATTAAAGCTTTGTTCAATACTGTCGTACATTCTAAAGTCAGCTCTTTGTTTAACAGCCTTGCCTTGCTCATACTCCAAGGTGTTCACCGATGTCTTATCACCCTGCCAGCGAGTATCGGCTTTAATGTTAAACAGGTTATTACTAGCCGTGCCGTCTTGACGTCTGATCATTTTCTGACCCCAGCCTGTTTCAAGTGCTGACTGAGCAAGCAACACTTCAGGTGTTGTTCCCAGGGCTTTAGCTGCTTTTTCAGCATGGGGATAAAGCGTATTAACAAAATGCGCAGGGTTGCTAAATTCGGACGGCGCTTTATTGACTGATTGCGGCAATTGATTGCCATTAGCGGCAACTGAAGTACCCTTTTCGCCTGCCAGAATTTTCGCCATTGCTTGCTCATCGATAACCGAGTGATGACTGGCAAGCTGATTAACATTTACTACTGGTTCATTGGGTATTTTTTGCGCAAATGACGGTATTGGACTGACCGCAATGTCTGCTGATTTGTTATCAAATAAACCATGTTGAATGTTTGCATCAATATCGCCACGAAGGACAGAGGCAGGCTTAAATGGTGTATCTTGAGGTGATAATTGCTGAACCATTAAATCAGCAATGCCCAGCATACCTTTATCAGACAAGTCCACTGACATTTGTTGATCACGCATGTTCTCAAAAAACTCAGTGGTTTGACTGTTCATTGGACTGTCTGATTTAAAAGCTGCGTTAGCATCACGCATGCTTTTCATCAGCATTTGAATAAAGATACCTTCAAACTGTTTAGCGACTTCTTTAAGTGCCGCTTTCTCGTCTTTCTGAGCCTGAGAACGTAATGAATCTAGTCCTCCTAGATCCAGAAAGTGCGATGAATTTGACAGCTTTTCCATAGTCGTACCGACAATATTTAGATGATGATAAGTTCACCATGCAAAGCGCCTGCCATCTTTAACGCTTCTAATATTGCAAGCACATCAGAAGGCGCTGCGCCAACCAGGTTTACAGCACGTACAAGCTCATCTAATGTCGTACCTGGGTCAAACAAAAACATACGACTGTCTTCTTCAGCAACATCAATTGTGCTATCTGTAGTGACAACCGTTTGACCATTTGCAAATGCATTTGGCTGCGAAACTTGCGTTGCTTCTGCAATGGTGACCGTTAATCCGCCATGCGTCACAGCTGCAGGCATTAAACGCACATTTTGGCCAACGACAATGGTGCCAGTGCGTGAGTTAACAATCACTTTCGCAGATTCATCAGCTATCTCGACTTCAACATTTTCTAATGTCGCTAAAAAAGAAACTCGCTGTGATGCATCACGAGGCGCACTGACTTGAATAGAGGTTGCATCTAACGCTCTTGCCATACCTGGACCTAAAAAGTCGTTAATTGCATCTGCCATACTTTTAGCGGTAGAAAAATCTGAACGACGTAGGTTAAAAGTTAGATGATCCCCTGTCGCAAATGGACTCATCACACTGCGTTCAACAATCGCACCACCAGGAATACGCCCAACTGTTGGCGTATTTTGAATCACTTGCGAACCATCTAAACCTTCTGCACTGAAACCACTAACCACTAGACTACCCTGTGCAATAGCGTAAACATTGCCATCAACCCCTTTTAAAAAGGTTTGCAGTAAAGTACCACCACGTAAGCTTTTTGCTTCACCTAAACTCGATACGGTAATGTCAATATTTTGACCGGGCTTAATAAATGCTGGCATCTCTGCATGCACCGCTACCACGGCCGCATTCTTGGTTTTAGGGTTCACATTATCAGGTAAATTAATGCCAAAGTTTTTCAGCATGGTTCTGAATGTTTGTTCAGTGTATTTGGTTTTTTCACCAGTGCCGGGCAAACCAACCACAAGGCCATAACCAATCAGTTGGTTACTACGTACACCTTGAACGTTGGCAATATCTTTAATTCGCTGTGCTTGAACTGGCGCAGAAAATACCGTTAATGCAACTGAGGCGGTAAGGGCAATGGAGATAAATAAAGATGAAATTTTCATGGCATACTCCTTAGAAAGGCCACCATTCGCTCATAAAGAATGAGCTTAACCACCCTACTTTTTGAACATCTGCAAATGTACCCGTTCCGCTATATTGAATGCGGGCATTGGCTACTCGAGTTGACTGAACTGTATTCTCAGGAGTGATATCTTGACTTCTTACCATGCCTGTAACACGAATAAATTCATCGCCATTGTTAATCGAAATCCATTTTTCACCACGGATAACCAAGTTGCCATTACTGAGCACTTGCATCACGTTAGCTGAGATACTGCCATCAAGGCTGTTAGATTGGTCAGCATCAGCTTCACGCTTGGTGTCCATCGCATCAGAATAACGTAAATCAAGTGGTACACCTTTAATGGTCACATTGCCGCCACCAGCATAGATAGGGTCAACACTCAAATTAGAGTCTTTTTTGATTTCGTTATTGGCGCTTTTTTTAGCTTGAGTCGATTCATTTAACAACACTGTGATAATGTCACCGACTTTATGTGCTCGTATATCTGAATATAAGCTCGACGATTGATGATCCATGTAAATCGACCCCGTCGACACCATTTTAGTTGGTGGTGCTTCTGGATACACTGGCGCATAAAATGGATCATCAGGTATAGGTTTTTGTTGCGTTGAACTACAACCGGCAATGAAAATAACGGATGCTAACGCTAGGTATTTATTCATAATCCAGTTCCTTTCAATAACAGTTATAGGTTCTGAGTCACGTAAGACATCATCTGATCAACAGCTGATATCACTTTAGAGTTCATTTCGTAAATACGCTGACTTTGAATCAGGTTTACTAGCTCTTCAGTCACATTAACATTTGATGTTTCTAATGCCCCTTGGCGAATAGCGCCTAAGCCATCTAAAGAAGCTGTGCCCTGAATAGGCGTTCCACTTGCGCCAGTTTCGGTATACAAGTTTTGCCCTAATGGATCTAACCCTGATGGATTAATGAAATCGCTCATGGCTAACTGTCCAACAACTGTGCTTTCTGTCGCGCCAGATAATTTTACGGATACTTCACCTTCGGCAGAGACTGTAATTGAAGTTGCGTCATCAGGTATGGTGATTGACGGTTGCACGACATAACCAGAACCTGGAGTCACAATCTGGCCATTTTCATCTAAGCTAAATTGACCATTTCGGGTATAAGCAGCGGTGCCATCAGGCATCTCGACTTCAAAAAATCCAGGGCCTTCAATCATTAAATCTAAAGAGTTATCAGTGGTTAACATGTTACCTTGGGTGAACATTTTTTGAGTTGCCACGACCTTAGTACCGGCACCAATGTTCAAACCATTCGGCAGCTTAGTATTATCAGCACTTATACCACCAGCTTGATTGACTGTTTGATATAGCAAGTCTTCGAATACTGCACGGCTTTTTTTGTAGCCTACGGTGCTCGCATTCGCCACGTTATTAGAAATAACTGCAATATCGGTTTGTTGGGCATCTAAGCCTGTTTTACTGATCCATAAAGCGGGATGCATAATTATTACTCCTAACTCACTCTCATTAAGGATGATGAAGCACGGTCTAGCTCTTCGGCATTTTTCATCATCTTCACTTGCATTTCGTATTGACGCTGGATATCAATTAACGCCACCATTTCTGAAACAGCGTTAACATTACTGCCTTCAACAGCCCCTGTTTCGATATTCACATTAGGATCGTTCGGCGCATTTAAGCCCGAAGTCAGCCTAAATAACCCATCTTCACCACGCATCATTTCTTCATTTGATGGATTAACTAATTTAATTCGGGCCACTTCTTCAACCACATCCGCAGTTGCGCCCTGAGGTCTTACAGAAATAATGCCATCAGGCGAGATTTGAACTTTGTCGATTGGTAGTGGCAAAACTATCGGTCCAGCCTCTCCCATAACAGGGTTGCCTCGACCATTAGTTAATAAGCCTGTACTGTCAAAACTTAGACTACCGGAGCGGGTATACGCTTCGCCGCCATCAGCACCTTGCACTGCAATCCAACCTTTATCTTTAATCGCAATGTCTAAATCACGACCCGTAGTTTTAATTGGGCCTGAACTAAAATTTTGCCCAGGGCTTTCAGTCATAGAAAAGACACGTGTCGGTAAGCCTTCCCCAAATGCTTGCATAGAGCGAGCTTGAGCCAAATCAGCTTTAAAACCATCGGTATTCGCATTGGCTAAATTATTGGCACGAACAGCCAAAGCATTCATATTTTGCTTTGCCCCACTCATGGCAACATACAGTAATTTGTCCATCTGCCGCTCCGTCAAACTTTTTACATAACTAAAGATATAACTAGAACTAGCAATGAGTGTGCCAATATATAAATTGTGAATAGAGAATGGCTAACTAAATGAAATGTATTTGAAAAGCAGGAAGTGAAAAGAAAAACAACAAGAGGCAAAAAACGAAAAGGCAAAGAGTTGCCGTTGCGGCAACTCTTTGTCAAAACAAGTCAAACTTATCGAATTTGAAGAATCGACTGATTTAACGTGTTATTCACTTCAAGTGTACGAGAGTTCGCTTGGAAGTTACGTTGTGCAGAAATCAAATCCACTAACTCAGTGGTCAAATCAACGTTAGATTGTTCAAGCGCCGATGAACGAATACTACCAAAGGTACCACTATTTGCTTCACCTGCTAGCGCTGGACCAGAATCTAAGCTGGCTTTCCAAGAAGTATTACCCACTTGGGTTAAACCTTGCTCGTTAGCAAAACGAACCAAAGCAACTCGAGCTAACGGTTCAGTCGAGCCGTTACTGTAACTTGCTGTCACCAAGCCATCTTCGCCAATACCTACGTTAGTCAAACGACCGACGGTGGTACCATCTTGAGTTAACTCAGTCACTTCAAATGGAGATGCATATTGAGTTGGGTTATTAAATCCAACGGTGACTTTTTGACTGCCATCTGCGCCAGGGCCTAATACGTTAGCACCATTAACACCCAGCTCAACAGTTTCAACCACCGCAGGATCTGAGCCAGTATATGCGCCCGCATCATTGAACTTTAATACCGAGCCTTTCCAACCTGATGCATTTTCAGCAAACCTTGTCGTATCAGCAACACCGTCACCAGTCGTATCAGCGCCGTATGAACCACCATTTGCTTGGTCAATATCAACTTGTTTGCCATCTACAGCATAGAATGCAACCCAATTACTTTCACCGGTATAAGCCCCTTCTGTCGGCTTAACAAAATAGGTGGTCATAATGTGCGATTCACCAAGTGAGTCATAAATCGTCACTGAAGTTGATTTATTAAACGTGTCAGGATCGTTGGGATCAAAGTTAGCAGGATCTAATGGCGTTTCACCCACATCAAGGTTCATCTGTAGGCCAATATTCTCAGTTTTTACTGGGCTACCTGCCGTATCAGGGATCTTAATTGGTTGAGTCGTCGTTAAACTAACCGAGGTAGAGTTACCGTCAGCATCGACTGGGAACCCTTGTAAATAGTTACCAGCTGAATCAGTCATGTAACTTTCTGAGTTAACTTTAAATGCGCCAGCACGAGTGAATGCGTGATCTTGAACTCCCACACCTGATGATGTCACAAAGAAACCACCGCCACTTATCGCCATATCTAAAGAGTTACTAGTAAACTGTAAACTGCCTTGCTGAAATTGCTGTGCAACCTGTGTCGTTGTCGCACCGCCACCGACAGCAGTTTTGCTGTTTGAGAAAATTGAATTAGCATATACGTCAGCAAACTCGGCACGAGATTCTTTAAAGCCTACGGTGTTAACGTTAGCAATGTTATTCGCAGTGGTATTGAGATCTTTTTGAGCTGCAGAAATACCACTCAAAGCAATGTTAAACGACATAATTC
This sequence comes from Shewanella sp. MMG014, assembly GCF_018100775.1. Classification (NCBI taxonomy): domain Bacteria; kingdom Pseudomonadati; phylum Pseudomonadota; class Gammaproteobacteria; order Alteromonadales; family Shewanellaceae; genus Shewanella; species Shewanella sp. MMG014. Next base: position 62,718 of record NZ_JAGJDZ010000009.1, on the reverse strand, counting down.
ACCCCTTTCCTACTCATTCTGTTTGTTTTACTGACTGCCACAGCTGCCAGCTTTAAATTTGATAAGCTAATTAACTTTCAGTGACAGCTAAGACATCTGACAGCTGAATACCACCAATACCACGTAGGTTTAATATTGCCCCTGTTGTGGTGTTACCCAGTGACACGCTCGTCACATGCGCATAGGTCGATACTGCTAAATCTTCTGATTTTCCATCAATTTTGCCGTTCGCTTTTATCGCGTAATTGCCTTCAGGAGCTGGGTCGCCATTTTTATCTAGCCCATCCCATGACACATCAATGTTACCGCCAGCAGAGCCGTCAACTTCAAAGGTTTTAATAACTTGGCCACTTTCATCTTCAATACTGACTGTTATCGTATCGATAGAAGTTGGTGTACTTATCACGCCATTGACTTCTGGACTATCTGACGATATGTGCCCCGTATCAGACGGAATTAACACTTTACGGCCTACTAAACTTGAAGCCTGCAGCGCCTGACTCGAACTCGTTAAGTTATTTAAGTTGAGAATTTCTTCATTCAACTTGGCAATACCGTCAACGGTTGAGAATGATGCCATTTGCGAAATCATTTGATCGTTTTCAACAGGCTTAAATGGATCTTGCATTGATAACTGTTGACTCAATAAAGCAAAGAAATCTGATTGAGTCAGTTCCTGGCTATTAGGTTCAGGTGTTTCTGGCTCTCCTTGTAAGGCCACACTGTCTAAAAATGCATTCCCCGTACTGGCTGTTTCTTGTGTATTGGATGCAATACCAGTACTACTAGCAGATTGAGTCTGTGGTAAAGACTGACTGCTGTAAGGATTAATGAGGCTCATCTTTTACCCCCCACAAAATTCATATTACTTACCCATACGAAGTGTTTGTTGCAGCATAGATTTTGCCGCATCAGCCACTTGGACATTCATTTGATAAGAACGAGATGCTGAAATCATATCCGCCATCTCTTCCATCACATTGACATTCGGTTTGTAAATAAAGCCGTCACCATCAGCCATAGGATGATCAGGAGAAAACTCCTTTAATAACGGTTTATCACTTTCAACAATGCCCTTAACATTGACACTGTGAGAACTATTTTGCTCATGGCTTGCTTTGGCCATTTCAGCTTCAAAAATCGGATGACGAGCCTTATAAGTTTGATCAACACTACTGGAAACTGAATCAGCATTGGCAATGTTACTGGCGGTAGTATTAAGTCGCACTGATTGTGCTGACATACCAGAACCCGACACATTAAAAATATTAAATAGACTCATGATTAATCACCTCTAATAGCTTTACGCATGCCTGAGAACTTGCTTTCAAGAAAACCCAGTGACATTTGATATTCCAAGGAGTTCTGCATAAAGGCCGCTTGTTCTTGTTGAGAATCAACGGTGTTGCCATCACCTGTATCTGGTTGATTAGGCACTCTAAACTTAACGTTTTCCTGGCTTAACGCTTTCAAGTCGAAATGTTTGTCAGTTGTTTGACTCATCTGTAATCCACTTTGCTTAGCGCGTGCGCTGTTCATTGCTGCAGCAAAGTCGACATCTCGAGCTTTATAACCTGGCGTATTAGCATTGGCGATGTTGCTGGATAGCACTTCAGCCCGTTGTGCACGTATGCCCAAAGAGTATTGATGTATACCTAAACCATTTTCAAAATTAATCGCCATAAAATTGCCTCCACCAGCTAACTGACAGAATTAAAGCAAAGCTTATGCCAAAAAAATTAGATTATTAGAAATGAAATGATAAAAATGAAAATGCCAACGAATGCTGGCATTAATAAATAAAAATATTCAACTATTACAATAAATTATAGTTAACTCTTCTTCTGGTAATATATACCAGGGTTGCACCTAACCATATTGAACTCGTCCGTTAATCCTGAGATAGACTCTGACGCCCCTAAAAACAAAATACCGTTAGGATTTAAAGCGGCAGCAAATTGCCGCAATATTTTTGCTTTTGCCTCTGGGGCAAAATAAATCAGAACATTACGGCAAAAAATAATATCAAACTTTCCTAAAAGGCTATAACTTTCAAGAAGATTGTGTGCCCTAAAGTTTACCAAACGCTTCACATTATCTTTTACTTTCATGTTACCGGAAGGCAAAGGATCAAAAAATTGGCGCTTACGCTCAGGTGATAACCCTCTAGCGAGGGCTAAACTATCGTATTCAGCATTTTTACAACGCTCAAGCATTGACGGAGATAAATCTGTCGCTTGAATGGTTGCATTACCCGGTAATGCGCCTGGTTTACGTTGCTGGTATTCCAAAATCGTCATCGCAAGCGAATAAGGCTCTTGCCCTGAAGAACAAGCAGCAGACCAAATTTTTAACGGTCTTCCTAAGCGACTGTATTCAGGTAATAACGCATTATTGAGCAACTCGAACGGATATTTGTCCCTAAACCACAAGGTCTCATTCGTTGTCATTGCATCAATGACTTCGGCCCTTAAATGCCTTTCCGTTGGCTTCATCGACCTTTTAACCACTTCTGATAATGACGGCAAATCATATTTACCCATCAAAGGAGCTAATCGGCTTCTTACTAAATATTGCTTGTTGTCACCTAATACAATGCCGCTGTGCTGTTCTAAAAAGAGCTTAAACTGATTATATTCTGCTTCAGCGAGTGATTTATTCGTCACATTTACATCCTATTATAAGAAATGACACTAGCGTCACTTCAGAGTGAACAGGTTACTTTTATTAACTTATCACGACTATCGACAAGCACAACGTATTGCTCACAATAACTGTCTGACTATCTATTTAATCATAGTCAGACTTATCAATATTGCTTATAAAATTAGGTGTTTATTTACAGCAGATGCTAATTCATCTGGATTAAACTTGGCGATAAAGTCATTGGCACCCACTTTCTCAACCATTGCTTGGTTAAATACACCACTAAGGGATGTATGAAGTACCACTTTAATGTCTTTCAACTTAGGATCGTCTCTAATTTCAGCCGTTAAGGTATAACCATCCATTTCTGGCATTTCGATATCCGAAATAATCAAAGGTATTTCTTCAGCAACATTATCCATCTCTGTCGCAATCGCTTTAAGCTTTTCTAGCGCATCTTTACCATCAATGGCGGTATCAATTTGCAAATTAAGCGACTCAAGCGAACGAATAATTTGTTTACGGGCCACTGCAGAATCATCAATGACCATGATGTGATAATGCTGGTCACGATCAATGGTTAACGCTTCATTAGCTTCTTCACTGATTTCAGTCTTAACAGGTGATATTTCGTCTAAGATTTTTTCAACATCTAAAATCTCAACCAATTCACCTTCGATTTCTGTTACCGCAGTTAAATAAGAGTTACGCCCAGCCCCTTGTGGTGGTGGCATAATCGATTCCCAGTTCATATTGATAATACGTTCAACTGAACTGACTAGGAACCCTTGAATACTTCGGTTGTATTCAGCAATGATAATAAAACAATTCTCTGTCGATGTAAGAGGACGCCCACCTGTTGCAGCACTCAAATCAATCACAGAGATGGTTGAACCACGGATATGGGCAATACCTTTAATCAGCGGACTCAAACGAGGTAATGTCGTTAACGGAGGACATTGCAGCACTTCTTTTACTTTAAATACGTTAATGCCAAAACGCTGACGTCCATTCAACTTAAATAGTAACAACTCTAATCTGTTTTGACCTACAAGCTGCGTACGTTTATTAACTGACTCAAGAATACTCGACATAACCCTGCCTTGTTTTATTTATACTGCCCCTAAGGACTTTATTACTTATGACTTAAAGCGACCATAAGCCATATTTGTCAAATTGTAGCATACGCTGCAATTATTTATGTCGCGATGACTATCGCATTTAGGTAATAGGCATACTTATTGCTTATTTAAACCGTATCGGTGCTTTCAAGCCAAAAAAGTCAAACTTATGACGCTTTATTTGCCCGATAACCATTTATCCAAAATCAAAGCGTTGTTAGCTTAACTTAAAAGTATAGAGGTATTCTGGCCACCACCGCTAGAAACAAGATATGAAGAAAAACACATTACTGTTATTGCTCATTCTTTGCATTCATTTACCGGTTTTTGCCAGTGAACAAAGCACTATTACCTATACTTTATCGACCATCACCGAGCTAGCTAAAGAGACAGTTGCAAAAAAAATTGCAACCAGTCCAAATGCCAACCCCAATGCGAAAGTGAATATCATTCCCCAAAGCTTAGAAGGAAGGTTAACCCCACCCGCTTGTTACCCTCCTCTCTCTGTTGCTATGGCAAGCGACCGACCGATTAACCGAACCAATACCGTTAAAATTAGCTGCATCAGCCCAGACTACGATTACCCTTGGCAAATGTACTTATCGGTTAAAGTCGAAGTCATGTATCCCGTCGTCACCGCAATTGGCATCATTGAAAAAGGTGAGCTCATCACTCCTGAAGCCATCGAAATTAATTACGTTGACCAACACAGTATCCGAGGACAGTTTTTCTCAGACACAAGCAACATAATCGGCACCCGCTCTAAAAGACGTGTCGCAGCGAAAGCCCCATTGCTGAATAATAACCTATGTTTTGTCTGTAAGGGGGATTCGGTATCCATTTACGCAAAAACAAATAGCTTTGAAATAAAAACAGCTGGTGAAGCATTAAGAGATGGCAATATAGGCGATGCAATAAGAGTCAGAAATGCCAACTCAAACAGACGATTAGATGTCATTGTCACAGGAGTTGGCGAAGTTGAAGTTAGGATGTAAAATATTCCTAAAGTTTTTTCCAACAGGGTCGATAGCCTGTTAGGAAAACCATAAATTACGCTGGAGCCTAAAATGGCAATTGATATTAACAATCTTAAAACAGCATCACACACTCAGTTGCGTACTAATCGTGACTCAGGTGCTGCCCCAAAAGCTGCCGAGTCAGCTGGGCAACAGGCTGCACCTATTAAAAGTGATTCGGTCAGCATTACCTCGCAAGCACAGCAGCTGCAAGGAGCCCAAACTAACATGGCATCTTTACCTGAAATTGATCAAAGCAAAGTTGATGCAATAAAGTCAGCCATTTCAGAGGGACGTTATAAAGTCGACCCTGAAAAATTAGCGGCAAATATTGCAAGCTTTGAAGCTGACATGAGCGGACTAAATTTCGACCAAGAGTAGCGTCATACCTGCTCTTGGATAAACAATCATCATCGCATTACGCCTTGTCGTTATGATGTGGGTTTTTATAAAGAGTAAATTATGAATGAATTACTACAGCTGTTATCTTTTCAGCACGGCACTTTGTCGTCGCTGAAAAAACTTGTATCTGCAGAAAAGCAGGCCTTAGCAGATCAAGATGCCGACACCTTGTTAGCACTTGCACGCGAAAAAGTGGCGTGTTTGAATACGCTTCAACAAAATGATGAGAAATTAGCTAATCATCCTGATAAATCTTTGCTCAATTCAGAGCCTAAACTCATTGAGAAAGTCGCTGAAGCTAAAACCATTCTCGAAGAGTGTAAAGACATCAATAATCAAAATGCTAGCTTAATCGAACTGAATATCGCGAGCTTAAACCGCTTTTCTCAAGCCATGCAAATGAGTAGAAATGCCACCAGTTTAACTTATAACGATAAAGGCCGAACGTCGACAATTTCATCTTTAGGCCAAAACCTAAAAGCCTAAGTTAAGCTAATATCAATTTAAGCCATGTAGACAGTTCATCCTAGGTCAACTGCAATTTCTCCAATGGCAAAACATCATCGCTAATGACAAACATAAAAAAACCGCCTTTATTGGCGGTTTTTTTATGTTTGTCGGAATTTACATTAAAAGTATGTCACTTCTTTTACACGACGGGGGCGGTTTTGTTGCTGATAAAGATCCCACACCTGAGCAAAATCCAGCTCTAACTCGGTCACATACATATCCCCCGCAGGATAGCTTTTTACTACTTTCGCCCCTTTAATCATTCCTGACACATTGGCAGAAACGGTTTCGTTATTGAGCATCCAGTCGCTCATTTGGCTATGAGCATCAATCTGTTGACCATATACCTGCTCGGCTAATTCTCGATATGCCGCGATTTTTGACGCTTGCATGGCCATTAGAACTTTATGTGACTGCTCTTTCGCAGGCTGAGTCGCTAAAGGCGCATAACCAATTGCAGTTAACTTAGGGAACTGATCTGGCGCTTCTGTTTCCCATTGCACATATTTATCATTACTTGCACAACCACTTATCGAGATTGCCAATAATGAAACCAATAGAACCACTAACTTATTCATAATTTCGCTCCCAATACTACGGCATTACCTTGACCAGACGCTTCATGGCGGAAAAGCAATCCATCTTGAAAAATGACTTGATTTGAAGGTGATAAATAGCCAGGTAGACTATTCATATTCACAAAAGTTTGCACTGCTGACACCACCCGATTATTAGTCACATTCACAATTCTTGCATTAAGAACTAAGCCCATTGGTGTGGTATCCATAGTCGAAACGACAACGTGAGAGACAGGCAAATCAGACGGAAGTAACTTCCAATCTCGACTTAAAATAAACTCGCCATGCTCAGTTGAACGTAATGCATTCGCCACATTTAAATCGACCAAGTTAAATTCATGACTATGAAAAGCGGCAACAAAACCTTGCTGTAACTGTAAGCCTAAAGCATCCGTTTTGCTGTAATCACTGGTATTAACCGGAGTGGTTACAAGTAAAGGTTGGTCAGAGCGTAAACTGTCATTTTGTAAAACCAATTCATTTACGACTTTTTCAGCCAATATATTCACATGTGATTTAGGGGCTAGACCGGCTTTAGTAATGTCATATTGTAAAGGCGCAGGCTGCACTTCAGCATCATCACTAAACCAAAAGCTAGTTTCAGTAGGCTTTTCTACATAAGCTAACTCATTTGTCGACACAGGCGGCTCGCTAGCGCAAGCAGCCGCTAGCAACGCAATGGGAAAAATGATTAAACGGCTCATGGCTTATTCCTTATTACAATGACGTCTCAGCATTGATGTGATGTTAGGTTCAGTAATGTTGCCGCTAACTGGCTTTAGGCCTAATCAGAGCACACATTAAACACACTATAGATAGTGTATCGACCACACATTCAAAACCTTTACCTTGAAATGAAGAATTTATCTCCATCTGTTCACTGCTAAAAGCTCATACAGGCATGGTTTTTGCTTTTATTATGATAATTAATTTAAGTCGTGCTAAACCGTCATAGAGTTGGCACCCTTTTTCTTCGATATTGTGAAAAGCGAACATGAACATGCCAAACGTTAGCTCTAAATATTTGACGATTATCATGCTGGTTATTCTTTCAGCTTGTTTCAGTCACTCTGTATTAGCGCAAAGAGTTGAAGTGTCAGGAAAAGCCAAAATTATTGACGGCAATATAGATAAAGCCCGCGAGGATGCGATTAATCAAGCATTAAACTATGCCAGCTTAAAAGCGGGTGTGAACTTTAATAGCCAGCAAAGTATTAATCAGGGCAACTTAACTCAAGATGCATTTCAAATAAAACGCATGGGTCAAGCTAACGATATTGAGCTCGTGTCTGAAATCATCAGCGCATCAGATATCACGGTTATGTTGCGGCTCAATCTTGAGTCTAAACCCCAAGCACAGCAATGCCACAGCCAACAATTAAAAGCGGCAATAATGATCCCCCAAGCCATCATGCGTGACCGCTCACAACTTCGATACGGACAACTTGCTAACTTTGAACAAGCTTTATCACAGCAGTTTGGCAATTTATTAAATAATGGCTCTGACTACAGTTTTGCTCGTATGCACGCCGAGGAGAAGCTTGACCATACCAACCAACTCATTAACTTCAAAGGCCAACGCATACCAAGCTGGCTTGGCGAAATAACCGACAGCCAATATATCTTACAACCGGAAATCCTGGATATTTCAACCGAGCCATACTCGAGCTCTTTATTTGGATTATGGGATGAGACACCTTTAAGGCAAATTAATTTACGGTTTACCATGTTCCATGGCATTAGTGGTGAAAAAGTGTGGAGCAAAGACTATCAAGCAGAAGCTGAGTGGGATTTTGAACGAGATGAAACCGTTTCACCTTCAACCCAACGGTTTTGGGGCTCAACTTATGGTCAAACTATGAATCAGCTTTTACAACAAAGCACTCAAGATATTGATAATTTACTAAATTGCCGACCTTTACTCGGTCAAATCGTTGCTAAGCAAGGTAATAGAATCATCATTAATTTAGGCCGTCGAAATAACGTCAAAATGGGTGATAACTTCCAAATCGTGTTACAACAAAACATTCCTGATAGAGTGAATTTAATGCGAGCTGTTGCAACTAAAAATAGAGCTACGGTCACCATAGAACAAGTTTCAGAAGAAAGCGCCACAGCCCTACTAGAAGGTATTGAAAGCTCTGGCAACATACAGATCCAAGATATTGTGATTAAGATTTAAACATCAGTGAACATGAATCGATAAAACATATACCAATAGACAAGAAGGTTTTACTTACAATGGCTACATCACAATCAGTTTTTAATAATCAGTTCGCCATTAGTCAATTTGATGAGTACTACTTGCCCTGCATCAACAGGAATACCTTTGAAAAAGAAGACTCTATAACCGCTTTTAAAAAGAAGTATAAACAGGATATTTTTAAGGAAGATACATTACACATCATTCTAGGTCTCGATTCTGGCTTATTGGTTAATTATATTCTTGAGTCTCCACAGGTAGCAGGAAGTAAATACATTTTTGTAGAGCTTCCAGAAGTCATGTCGATGTTAAATATTGATATACCAGAGGAGCAGAAACACTACCTTAAAGTGCTAAGTCTTGAAGAACTTAATGAACATATAGAATCGGGCGAAGATGATTTATTCCTTATAAAAGATCAAATCGCCATTACACTCTCATTAGCCGCCTCTGCAGGCGTGGTTGAAGAATATTCAGGCTACTACAGCCAAATTTATAAGTTAATAAAACAACAAACCACCTCACATAAAGCAAATTTTACTCAAAAGTCATTTTTTGTAGAACAATTTTTCAATGTTGTCGAAAATAACCAACCAGCTTCGATATTGAAAAATCAATTTGCAGGTAAAACTGCAATAGTGATTGGTGGTGGCCCATCACTTGATGAACATATTGATTGGATTAAAGCTAATTATGAACAGCTTTTCATTCTTACCGTATCAAGGTTCGCATCAAAGTTGTCTGCTGCTGGGATCCCAGCTCATATTATTGTTTCAGTAGATCCTCAAGATACAAGTTTTGAGGTTAACCGCGATATGATGGGCCTCGCAAATGAAAGCCTGTTTATTAACTCACATCATGTCAATCATCGAATCATTGCTCAGTGGAATGGAAAATCATTGTTCTTAGGCAATCGGTTCCCATGGGAAGAAACTAACAACATTCTTACCATTGGTCCTACGGTAACCAATAGTGCTATCAGAGTGGCAATTGAAATGGGCTTTAAACAAGTGCTTTTAAGCGGCGTTGATTTATGTCACTCCTCTGCAGGCGTCACTCATGCAAAAGGAAGCGTTGAAGCCAGTGCCGGAAGTAATAATAGTATTATTCATGAGTGGGTAGAAACCTACTCAGGTAGCATTGCTGAAACGCCCATTCAACTGATACATGCAGCACTCGCGCTAAAAGAAGAAGCTGAGACTTACCCTAATGTTGAAATCGTTAACCTATCTATAAATGCAGCTAAAATTCAAGGTATTACCCATATACCAAAAGAACAAGTTTCAATTGTTTCAGCTGATTGCAGTCCAAGTCAGTTACTCGACATGGTTCCATCTGCTAGTGAAAACAAACAAGAAAAATTACAACGTATTCAAACTGAATTATTTGCTGCTAACGAGGCTTTCAAAGCAATAAGCAAGCTGGCTATCAAAGCCTTACACATTAATAATGAAGCTAAAAAGTTGAAACAGCACTCTGCAGCGTTTCAAGCTAAAGCGAGTGAAATCGATAAAATTGAGCAAAAAATAAATAAGAAATTTGCAAAATATAATATGTCGATAAAGGTATTCGGCTATTTTGAGTTTACGCAATTTCTGACAACAAAGGAGACTCAGGATTGGTCCTTTAAACAAATGAATTCAATGACTCATTTGTACTATAGTGCTTATCAAATCATTACTGAACAGCTTCAAGAATTAACAGAGACCGCGCTAGATATTGTCAAATTAAGACGTGAAGAAATAAGCGACACACCATCAATAGAATTGATTACCGAAGGCTGGAAAAAACATAACCAACCGGGACGAGTCAATATTTTTCAAGCGATGCTCAACAACACAGCCGCTAGCTCTTTGACACTAGATGAAAAATCCAAACTAAAATCAGCAAGTGACAGCTATCAAGATCAACTCACAAGCTTTGCTCATCCATACTTTTCGATGAAGAAAAAGAACCAAAATTTAGACAATACATTAGCCAAAATTCTAGATTTGAAACAACATAAGAATATCGATGGTTTAACACTACTCACTAACAATATAGAGCCATTAATTGCCAATGATAAGTTTGCACATAGGTTATTCCATCTCGCGTTGCATTATGTACATTTTTTAGAAAATAACTTTGATGCAGCATTAACTGCGTTACTGGAAATTGAACCCACAAGCAGAACTGAAGTCGAATTAAAGCAGCAGTTATTGCTGGCACTAAAATTACACAAAATTGACTTAGCAGAAGAAACAATAACGTCTTTAGGTCAGTACAGTGACGAATATTACCCTCAGCATGCCCATATATTGTCCTTACAAGGTAAAAACCAGCAAGCATTGGATTTGTATTTAAATTATTTAGACAAATACCCTACTGACGAAAGTACATTGATTAAACTCGGCGTCTTTTTAGCAGGGCTTGGGCAAATCGAAGGGGCTAAATCAGCTTTCGATAATGTGATGCAAATCAATCCTGATAATGTCACCGCTAGAAACTACCTAAATCAGTTAGCAACAGGTAATGCATCTTAAAAGTCTATGATGTTGAAACTACGCGTTAGTTGACGATTAAAGGTCAACTAACTCAACTGCTTAACTATTAAGCATTTAAATTTGAAGCCTTTTAATCATATTAAAAGCTTGTATAATTGCCCTGTCTCCCTATAGCTCAACAGGATAGAGCAGTCGCCTCCTAAGCGATCGATCAGGGTTCGAGTCCTTGTGGGGAGACCATATCAGCTTATTAAGATGCTAATAACTCCCCCCTCTAACTCTTATGTGAACTTTACTTATAAAGACTTAACTCAAACTCTTGTGTTTATAGAGTCGCAATTCTGAATTAAATCCATCTACCGTTTCAAACCCAAATGGATGAACATTCGTTGATACCAACTGATAATCAGGTAAAAAGGTATCGTAATCATCACCTTTAATTTGCTCTTTAACCCCTGCATGGCTGCCATCTGTTGCCAATTGTTTTCCTTCACGTAGATTTCGTAAAAGCACGTATTTACAGTTGAGTCTGGCAACATGTTCAAGATAGTTCTTAACGATATCAGGTTCCATTTCTTGAAAAGAAATAAAGTTAACGAACATGTCTAAATCGCCGCTCACCTGAGGCAATTGCCATGGACACAAAACGGCCCCTTTATAACGTTTAGAAAGGTTAGGTAAAGATGGTTCTTGCATCGATTTAACCGTTTGATAATCAGCAATATTATCTTTTCCAAAATGCGTTTGGAGGTAGTAAGTCGAAAATAAGCAAGTCGGTGCAATATCAACATTCATATAGAATGTGTTGTTACGACTATCGCTTAATAAAATCTCGCCGAGGGAGCCAAAACCGCCACCGATTTCAAGCACTGTATTAATTGGAACATCTTTAATTTGCTGTTTAAGGAAATTAAGACCCAATAAATAATTCAAACTAGAGCGACTAAACTTACGGTTTTCGAACTCAAAATGTTCAATTGGTGTACCTATCGAGCTTTCACTGAACTTATCAGTAAACGGCTGCTTGTTAGTCTCACTTGCTTTATACACTCTAAAATCACTTCTTGCATGGCTTTCACCCGACAAGAAATCCTGCATAGATAGAATTGCTTTTTGATCTCCAGCTAACTGAGCTTCGCAAACTCCGACCAGGTCTTGATACTTTTCATGACGCGTCGCCCAACCATGAAATTTATAGGTTGGTACAAAAAACGATAATGCACTCTTAAGACTTCGGAAATTTTCAATACCATGAGTTTCAATATCTTGCTGCAAGCCATTAGCACCAAATTGCCAAAAGCTGGTTGGCAAATATTTGGAATCAACTTGCTTCATATCTTTACTGATTATTTCAATTTGTTCAGTCCACATGGAACATCACCCTTTCATTTTTTATTATTAACGTCCTGTTAAAGTTAACAAAAACAATAAAGCAGGAAGTAAGTAAAATACATTTTAGCGAATAGCCCACACACAACGACTCCATTGCGTTATGACCAGTTTCACTATTGTTGCAGAAAATCTTTTTTATCAAGATCCTCAGCCAATACTGGCTCACCAACATTAACGCTGCGAATCAATGTTGCCCCAATTAAAGACTTCATATGCTTTGGATGTAAACCACTGCCATTACGCAATACTTTAATATCCTCTTCGCCTATCAGCTCACCGGCAGAGCGGTCTCGGCAATAAAAAATTGAGCGGCGGCGAAGTTTATCTTGTTCAGACACACTGTAATTGACTTTACCTAAACATGATTCGACATTTCTGATCTGATTTACCATGTCACGAAACTCATCAGGCTCCATTGAAAAAGCAGAATCTGGGCCGCCATCATGTCTGTCTAATGTGAAGTGTTTTTCAATGATTCTGGCTCCCAGGCTCACAGCTGTCATCGGCACTAATGAGCCCATGGTGTGATCGGATAACCCAATCGGCACGTTAAACTTTTTCTGCATATCGGTGATCATATGAAGATTGGCATCGTTTAAGCTTGCAGGATATTGAGAGGTACATTTAAGTAAAGCAACATTAGTATTGCCTGCTTCGAAACAAGTCTTAAGCGCTAACTCAATGTCCTTATCATCCGCAACGCCTGTGGAAATAATCAGAGGTTTGCCTGTACGTGCGGCTTTATCAATGAGCGGAATGTGGTTAATTTCGAAAGAAGCAATTTTATAGTAAGGAACATTAAGTGTTTCAAGAAAATCCACACCCTCAAGATCAAACGGACTTGAGAAAAACGCCATACCTAACTCGTGGGTAAGCGCTTGCAATGGCTGGTGCCATTCATAAGGCAATGCGGCTTCTTGATAAAGACTCCATAAGGTACGTCCTTTCCACAAACCCGCTTTCCGTTTGCCAAAATAGTCATTATCGACATCTAGACATAACGATTCTGGACGGTATGTTTGAACTTTAACAATATCCGCTCCAGAATCAGCCATCGCCCTTACCGTGTCGCAAGCTCGTTGTAAGCTACCATTGTGATTGGCTGACAATTCGGCAATCACTATGGCTTTTTTAGGTAACCAATCAGTCATTTAATTTACTAAAATAAGCGATTAAAGCGGCTGGGGAAGTTAACTCGTCAATCAGCTCATCAGGAACTTGATGACCTGTAAGCTGCTCAAGTTCAACAAATAAATTAAACATATCTAGGCTATCAAACCCTGCTTCTTCAAAGGTTTTATCAAGCACTAGACCTTCGGTATCAACTGCTGCACCTGACTCTTCTAAGGCTTTTTTTATTACGTCTAAATTGACCATGTTGGCCTCCTAATTATCTATACATTAATGCACTGGCCCACGAGAAGCCTACACCAAATCCACTTAGTACAATGTTATTCCATTCACTATTCATTGCATGTTTTTCTATCAAAAGAGGAATAGAAGAAGAAACCGTATTACCCGTGTCCTTCAAGTCTTTAATAAAGCGCTTTTTGTCCGTAAAACGCCGTGCAATGGTATCCACAATCGCTGCACTACCTTGGTGAATTAAAAAAGCATCCACTTCAGCCTCTGTTAATTCGCAAGCGGCCAACAACTCTTTGATATGCTTAGGGACATTCATAGAAGCAAAGTTGAATACTTGTCGCCCATTCATCGACAAAATGCCTTCTCGAACTTGTAGGCTTTCTGCTCCCTCTCCGTCCGTGCCGAACAGGACAGGGCCCAGTTTGAATACAGGATTTTGCGAAATCCAACTCACAGTAGCAGCATCGCCAAATAACATGGAAGTGACTCTGTCAGAAGTATCAATAACCTTCGAATAAGGATCTGCTGTTATCAACAAAGCTTGTTTCATTCCAGCAGCTTGCAACAACCCTTTAATAATATAAAGGCCATACACATAGCCTGAACAGCCAAGTGATACGTCAAAAGCGGCAATCGTTTTCGGTAGTCCCGCTTTTTGTTGCACTATTGCTGCGGTATGAGGCAGTTTTTCACCATCACCATTTTGAGTCACGACAATCAGAGCATCGATTTTCTCTTTATCAAAACTCGGCTGTTGCTTAACGAGCTGTTCAATGGCTGCAACACATAAATCAGAACATTCTTGATCTTCGGCCTTACGAGGCAACTTAACGGGGCCTAATTTAGACTCAACAAATTCAGCCGTTTCGCCAAAGTGACTACCTTGCTCTACATTATCAATTGAGGAGGTAGGGATATAACTTGCAATAGCTTGAATACCGATTTCCATTATTGTCCCTCCACGATAAATCTAATTTGACCTAGCTTTACTCCGTCTAGCCACACTTCAGACACTGAAAATTTGCCATGTAGCATGGATTGAAGCTTTATTTCTGCGCTTTGATATTCTGTCGGTAAATTTTGTGTCAGGTTTAACTGGCCGAACAACCATTTCCCTTTGCTAAGAGGAGCAATTTGGTTATGCATTTTTTTGGTCAACGCTACAAGCACTTCAATACAGGTGTAATCGTCAACCGGTTTGTGCATCTTTATTGTTGCTGGTGATATTGTTAGTTCCGCATTAGCAACTAACTCATCTTCATCAAACTCATAACGGCCTTCAACAAGAGTATTTCCCTCAACCCACCATAATGGAACTGTGTCACCATCACTGGGGCTAAATTTACCTGTTGCCACTACCGTGCCAGTATCAGGTCTTTGGGTTGTTAACTCACATTGAAACCGTGCAAGCTTTCTAAAACTCAGTTGGCTCAACCTTGTGTTTTCAGGCATGTGTTGAGCGGCATAATCAAGCGTAAACCGATAAAAATCAGTCCCGTGTAAGTAGTTTCGGTTACCTTTAAATTCAAACATATAACCACCTCTTATCTAGCTGACTCGACGGGCTGGATTACCAAGCCATGTAGTGCCTTCGCCAGCATCTTTTAACAGCGCAGAGCCCGCTCCAATAACAGAAAAAGCTCCAAGGTTTAAACCATCACGTACTACGGCATTGGCAGCAACATGTACCCCTTCTTGCACGCAGGCATATCCACACAAACACACATTAGGACCAATATCGACATAATCAAAGATTTGTACATCATGCCCCACATTCGCTCCAGCTCGAACAAGCACATTGCTGCCGATTTTAACCTGAGGTTGAATAGATACATTCGAGCAAATCACACTACCAGCGCCAATTTGCGAATCAAAACCTATCATTGCACTCGGGTGAATTAAGGTCGCCATCCGCTTAGACGGAATGCCCAGCGACTTTAATAAATCAGCCCTTTCTCGCATTTTCCCAACACTTAACAAAGCAAATACAAAGAGTACATCTTGGTCTAAGTCGCGCCACTGTGAAGGTTTCCCTAGCACTGGCCAATGAAACAGTAATTCATCAATACTGTGATGATCATTAAGAAATCCGGCTAGCTCAATATCATCACCGGCGCGCTGCATATCCAGTATAATTTGCGCTAATACTGCCCCATTTCCGGCACCACCAATGATAACGATTCGCTTTTTACCCATACAATTTTATTCCTAATTTTAATCACTTAGTTGAGTATGTGTGTCATCCAAGTATTTTTCTTATCCCACCCTAACATGACCTTTTTTGCACTCGCAGACATCGCTGACAATATTTCGGGTTGTGCGAATAATAAAGCCATCTTTGACTCAAGTTCGTGCGTTAAATTTTCACTCACTTTTCCGAGGTGAATAATGGCATTTAAGCTGGCTAGTTGTTCATTAGGTACGGTCTGATTATCTGCAATCGTCCAACAAAGCGCTGGCAATGCTGCGGCGCAACGTTCCCAAGAAATCCCGCCACCAGCACCAATGGCTAAATCAGCATCTGCCATCAATTTTGATATTCGTGTCGATTGAACTTCAAGATTCAAATAGCCTGAATATTGCTGACATAACGCACTAAGTCGCTCAATGTGAGGGTATGACGAACCAACCACAACATCGACTTTTTCTAACTTGTTTCGAAATGACGGCTGGGTTAACACATCACAAACTTGTCCCGTGATGTCATCTTTATCAACGCCACCAAAACACACAAACACTTTGTTAAGTTCAGTTCTTCGTTTCGGATTAATCTCGGTAAATTCCTCACGAAGGGGAATATGCCAAGGGCCAAAAAGTACCTGACCTTCTCCTGGTGTAGCAGAACGTTTATTTAGTGTTGGATCAATAAGAAGCTGACATTCATGTGGCCTATCTCTGAGTCCATCAATGACCAAAGCACGAGCGTGGGTTTCTGATGTTAACTTTTGCTCCCAGATTGCACCTAAAGAGAAATGGTCAACGATGACCCAATCAGGCTTTATACCAGCTCGTGTTAACTCACGTATCGTTTGCTCAGCATCTTTTTCTTCTGTGCATCCCAACCAATGACTATGAGGATAATCACCATGCTCGTGGGTATATTTTTCAGGCTCTGGCAGCATGACAAGCGGAAACGCTCTCAAAACGTCAGATTGATGACCAATATGATTTCGACAACAAAATGTCACTTCTGCACCCAGTTTTTTGAGTAACTTTGCAATAGTCAAACAACGCATGATATGACCGCTACCGATATGGCGGCCACTATCTGCACGGATTACGACTTGTTTCACATTCTTCCCGCTAGAAATATACGTTCAGCAAACACCCAATCTTCTTCAGTATCAATATCTTGCACTTGATACCTCGGCACAATAAAAGGCGTAGCATGGTTGGAGTACATTATATCTCCTCGTAAAAAAGCTTCAGCTTTACCCCAATAAAACTGCCCAGCATCGTGATAGGCCTCGACGAGATCTTGAGAGCGAGTTTGTAATTGATGCGGGGTAAACATTTCAACATGGCCAGCGTCATTCATAAATAATGCACGCTGGATAGGTGAGGCAAAACTTGTCACGGTAAAGCAAAAGTCTGTCCCCACTTCAATAAGTTGAGCAAAACTTTGCTTTATCGCTTTGGCTGTTACAAACGGTGCTGTTGCATACAAGCAGCAAGCATGCTCAACATCACCTAAGTTATCGTTGACCCAATTAATGGTGTGATTTACCACAACACGCGTTGTCGCCACATCATTTGATAATTCAGCGGGTCTAACAAAGGGAACTTCAGCGCCGTAATCTTTGGCAATTTTTGCGATTTCCTGACAATCAGTAGACACAATAACGTGATCGAATAATTCAGATTCAATCGCCGCTTCAATCGATCTTGCAATGATTGGCTTACCACAAAAAGAGCGGATATTTTTCTTTGGAATACGTTTACTGCCACCACGAGCAGGAATAATTGCAATTCTCACTTGATTAACTCCTTTAGAGTGCCACAAATGAATGCTAATTCCTCGGAGGTTAAATCAGGAAACAAAGGTAAAGTGAGGCAAGATTGATAGTAAGCTTCAGCTTGCGGAAAATCACCTTTCTTAAAGCCAAGCTCTTGATAGTATGGCTGCAGGTGAATCGGGATATAATGAACATGCACTCCAATGCCTGCTTCACGCATCTTTTCAAAAATTTGTTTTCTGTTGCAGCCTTTTGGCAGCCTAACAAGCAACAAGTGATAAGCACTTAAGGTGTCTTCTAAAGGCGTAACGACTTTAATTTGAGTATCGTTAAACTGTTGCTGGTACTCCAAAGCAAGTGCATTTCGCTTACTTATAAACGTACTCAAAACATTAAGCTGACTATTACCAAGTGCCGCTTGCAAATCCGTCATGCGATAGTTAAACCCTAAAGCGTGTTGTTCGTAATACCAACCTCCTTCATCAGGGTTGAGCAATTCGGTTTGTTTTTTGGTAATACCATGACTACACGTTAGCGCCATTGATTTGGCCAATAAAGGATCATTCGTTGTCGCAACGCCACCTTCAGCTGTGGTGATAATTTTAACTGGATGGAAACTAAAAACGGTAATATCACTATATTGGCAACTACCAATAGGCGAGTTTAGATAATGGCCACCAATAGCATGGGCAGCATCTTCGATAACGTTAACCCCATACTGTCGCGCGAGTGCCGAAATCTGCAACATATCGCAACTATGGCCTGCCATATGAACTGCAATAATGACTTTAGGCAAAGCCCCTTTTTTCGCCGCAATGGCTAATTTTTCAGCTAATGCAATCGGACACATGTTTGCAGTTTGTGGGTCGATATCAACAAAATCTATTTCAGCCCCGCAATATAGAGCACAATTTGAAGATGCAACGAAAGAGATAGGGCTTGTCCAAACTAATGCTTTCTCGGTCACTCCTAATGCAATACAGGCGGCATGTAATAAAGAGGTTGCACTGTTGGCTGCGACCGCGAATGATGACTTAGTGATGTCAGCAATATTTTGTTCAAATAACGGCACTTGCGGGCCTTGGGTCAAAAAATCCGAATGGAGTACCGAAACAACTGCGTCGATATCTGCATCAGAAATGGATTGGCGCCCATATGGAATCATTATTACGCCTCATCCAGATTTTTAATTTGTTCGATCGATAAAAAATCAGGGTTCTTACCGGAATCATACTCAAACCCGAGTTCGACTAACTGCCCTTTCTCACCGAGTTTATTGGTTGAGTAATCGTTATCTCTGCCAAAAAAAGTAATACTCGGGGTAATCACAAAGTGATCATCAAACTCTAAAGTATGGTGAGAATCATCTCCTGGGCACATCACTTCATGCATTTTTTCACCAGGTCTAATCCCCACAATGTCTTGCTTAAGACCTGGTCCACATGCTTCAGCTAAATCAGTAATTCGTACAGAAGGAATTTTAGGGATGAATATCTCACCACCTTGCATTCGTGAGAAGTTTTTCAGCACAAAATCAACACCATCTTGAAGTGTGATCCAAAACCGTGTCATATCAGGGTGAGTAATAGGTAGAGAATCAGCGCCGTTGGCAATAAGCGATTTGAAGAAAGGAACAACCGAACCACGAGAGCCGACGACATTGCCATAACGCACTGCTGAAAAGCGTGTTCTGCCATCACCAACAATGTTGTTACCAGCAACAAATAACTTGTCTGAAGCCAGCTTAGTTGCGCCATATAAATTGATTGGGTTAGCCGCTTTATCGGTTGATAATGCGATGACTCGTTTTACATTATTAGCAATCGCTGCCTTAATGACATTTTCTGCACCATGAATATTGGTTTTGATGCATTCCATCGGATTGTATTCAGCAGCCGGAACTTGCTTAATTGCCGCTGCGTGAATGACATAATCTACATCTTTGAATGCTTGCATCATTCTATCTGCATCACGGACATCACCTAAAAAGTAGCGCATGCAAGGATCATTATAGACTTGCTGCATTTCGTACTGCTTTAGTTCATCCCTTGATAGGATAATCAACCTTTTTGGCTTATAGCGCGCTAAAATAGTCTTTGTATATTTCTGTCCAAACGAACCAGTACCGCCTGTTATCAGAATAGATTGATTATCAAACATGCACTCTCCAAATCATTGTAATTATGTCCATGCGGTAGGCTGAAAACCCATTAAACTTATGCAATATATGATTAAAAGCAAAAATCACACCACAATAAGCTTACTTAACGCACTCAGGGAAAATTTCTAGCCGCGTATTTCTAAGCCTGTATTTTTTGAGTAATTAACCAACAATAATATGCATTACTTTTAATTACTTAACTAAACCTACCGCTAGCTTGAGTCTATCACTCTATAAGCTCAACTAACTATCGACTTAGGCATTTTTTTATCACCCGAGTCTAAAAAGGTGGTATTTGAAGCTCACATTTTCGCATGTCGCCACCTTTGTCAAAATGTTGACTAATGAAATTGAATACTCTGCACACAGCAACTGACTAATATTTCTAGCATAGAAAATTTCATTCATTCAATCTTTAACAATAATATAGTTGAGCAGCATCACCGAAAGCTTGGCATTTGGCCTTATTTCAGCCATAAAAAACGACATAGGGAAACCGTATGCCGTTTTATTCACTCAATGAGCTCAATTGATATTCTTTACTTTGGTTTTCTAAATACCAAAGTGAATCTGTCCGTATTGCCAGTCACGGTTTTACGCCCAACCTCGTAACGTAATTCATCATCAGGGCGGTAAAACATATTCGATGATTTCTCTAACACAAATCCTGCGGCTTGCACTTCTAAAATCACATCGACAGGATCTTCACGGCGACGCATTTCATCAGTTTCAGGCATCATGTGACGTCGAGTATGATCAACAATCACATAAATCCCCCCCGGTTTTAACGCATCAAATGTGGCTTTATTCAGTTTAGTTTTATCTTCTACATTGAAGTTATGGTACTCGCGAATACTGAGCATCATATCGGCATCTGTCATACCAAAATCAATATTGCCTAATGTGTAACTTCTTGCTTTTGGGTTCCAGTCCAATGCTATAGGTAGCTTTTGCGCTTTACTCATCGCATCTTTTGCTAACAGATCATTCAAACCTTCTAACCATTCTGCTTTATAGGCTAAGTGCAATTCGCCTTGAGCTTTTAACAGCGGGGCCAGTATTTTGCTATACCAACCATCACCAGGAGCGAATTCAATGACCTTCATCTCTTTTGTTAAGCCAAAAAATTCCAACGCATAATAAGGGGCACGATTATCATCTCTTTGCTTATCGGCATCTGTACGATGCTCCATTTTCATCACTTCAATGACATCTTGTTGAAATGGCGTAAGAGCAGCAAAAGATGAAAAACTACACAACAAAGAGGTTCCAGCTATCACTGCAGCAATCCAAGTCTTACTCTTATCAATCCTTAACATGTCAATCTTCCTTTTCCGCTCAATGTAATGAGTTGCTAGTCAAACTCGCTTAAATTAAACAATTATCTTAGTTATTGTATGCCGTAATTGTATGTCATAGTGACTATACGTCACTGCCGTTATATGCGCACACACTAATATGTTGCCAATTATGTCTATATTTAACCGACTTACGAGAGAGACTAGCCACTATTGCGCATCGTAGAGTACAAAGAATAACGTTGTAAAAACCACTCTTAGCAACCGGTTTGGTTTGCAAAAAAACTCGGTTCGGTAGCGCCAGGAAATGCTAAGTAAAAAAAGTAGCAAGTATCAGTGAAGGTATAGCCTTTTGGAAATAACAACACCAAGATCCCTGCAATTTCAAAGGTGCCCCAATCAGCAGTGATCTCAGCATTAAGGTTATTTACTTGCTCAAAACTTCCCTCTATCGCATTTTCAATATTGTCAGCAGTAGGCGAAATAAAACCAAAGCTTGTGGTGATAGTTTCTCCGTTAAGTTCAATAGAGGACGAAGAAAGCTTTTCTTTGCCTTCAATTGCCAGCTTGGAGTAAACAATTGAATTTGCCGACTTTATGGCGGCCTCTAAACTATCGAGACTTGCAATGGATGCATCGGTTTTCAGGTTTAAAAACTTGAGGGCAGCGATGATTGCAAGCACGGCTAAAATAATGATTACCACAACCATTTCAATCAATGTAAATCCCGCATTATTTGACTCAATCAGGTTAAATTTTTTCATAGTTCACCTAAGCGGTTATAAAAAGCAACGTCAGATTTGTTCAATAAAAAATCATTCTAATATCAGTTATAACCCTACCTAACGCCTTATTCAAGCTAAGAAAACCAATGACCTATATCAATAACCACATAATAAAAAACCAACACTATGCTGGTGTTGGTTTTTTAGTAAGGCGACATTTATTTCAGTAGTGAGCTAGGCTGTGAGTAATCGCCACCACATCCCGGGTAAACTGGTAAAGCCGGTGGTGTAATATTGCAATTCACCGTTTTTAAATACCATGACAGTTGGCGTCACTTGCACAGACCACTTACGAGATAAGAAACCTTGTCGATCATTTATCGTACTTAATGTATATCCTTTGTCAGACAAAAAGTGCTTCATTTTTTCATCACTGCCTGAGCTCATTGCGACCGAGACCACTGAATAGTGTTCACTAAGTATATCTACTGCTGGAGTCACAAATTGACATACAGGACACCATGTTCCCCAAAAGTAGACTAACACAGCATCGTCATGACTCATGGCCAACACATCAACAAGGTCACCATTTAAGTCGACTGCAGTCATCGTTGGTAATGACTCTGTTGGTAAATCTTTTCCTCGCCAAAGATCAACCACTGTCGATACCAAAATAAACAATACCAACATGATTGATAATTGTTTTAAACCACTGAGTAGTTTCTTACCCCATGTTTTCTGGTTGGGCTCTTTCATCGTAATCTGGTGTTCCAATGTCTTATCGTGTCTAAGAGGGCTCGATTATCGCAATACAGGTTTTACGACTGATTTCAATTCTGATATTCAGACTCAGGTTTTTACTCAGTATTGCGACTGCTCGTTGACTAGACCGCCAGACTCAACATTTGTATTCACATTGGTTGATAAAACTTATCGAGCTGATGCTTGCTCAATTGCAGCAAGCACTTGTTCTGTCGTTAAAATGACCGGGAGCTTTATCCCATCTGGTGCATTAGGGCCGTAAACCACGTTAAACGGCACCCCAAATCGGCCATGACTTTGTAAGTAATCAGTAATCGGTTGCGATGCTGTTGTCCAATCACCTTCCACTAACGCCATATGGTCTTGTTTTAGCGTTGAATAAACAGGGTCTTGTAAAATCACCCCAACCTTGTTGGCTTTACAGGTAATACACCAATCAGCGGTTACATCCACAAATACCGTTTTGCCTTGAGCCACGCTACTTGCAATATCTGTTTGCTCAAGAGGCGTCCAAGCGAGATCCGTTGGCAGCGGATTTGACCAGTCGTCAGACGTTGCAAATGCGCCAATAGCAGCAAACATCACCACCATGCTAAAACTTGCAATAACAGCTGGAACGCCATATTGCTTGGCCATAAGCCCAAAAAAACCTAGCACTAACACAGCCGCAAGGACCCATAGAGCTATGACATTGATAAAGCTTGATAATAGGCTGATTAGCCATAAACTTGTCATCAACAATAGCACCGAGAAGAACACTTTAACGATGTTCATCCAGCGCCCTGGTTTAGGGAAATAACGGGCTATTTGCGGAAACATAGCCACTAATAGCCAGGGTAGTGCCATTCCTATTGCTAATGCAGTAAAGATGACCATTAAGCTAAGTACATCAGCCCCTAAGGCAAAAGCCACTGCGGTCCCTAAAAACGGGGCACTACAAGGGGTGGCGAGTAAAGTGGCAAACATGCCTTGTAAAAAATGACCTCGATGATCATTGCCCCCCGTGGTAGCAAGTTTAGTCTGCAAACTCGATGGAAGATTAATTTCGAATGCACCAAGCATATTCAGCGAAAATACAGAAGTGACAATCACCATAAACCCAATAAACCAAGGGTTTTGGAATTGCACGCCCCATCCCACAGCTTGTCCCGTAACCTTCAGCATAATCACAAAGGCAGCCAACAGCCAAAACGACACAATAATGCCAAATGCAGAAGCGATAAATTGGGTTCTTATTTGATTTTTCTGCAAGTCAGGCGCAGCAATAACAGAACTTAACTTCATCCCTAATACAGGTAATACACAAGGCATCACATTAAGAATCAACCCGCCTAGTAATGCAAAAAATAGCATAGTCAGTAATGAATTATCTGACATATCAATTGAGGCTAACTGAACATTCGCTGCGTATTCATACGCTCGCTGATTATCACTTACCGTAATATTCAGTTGCTTCGTATCCAATTGGGCATCTTCGTTCCAAGTCGATACCTCAAAAAAAGCCGTCCATACTTTCGAGCCATCATCACGTGTTTGTCGACTTACGCTAATAGGATTGAAATTGGTTTCTTTATCGCCATCAACAATGACCTGTGGCTGACGCCAACTGTCATCTAATAACGTCACTTGGAGTAGGTTTTGCGCTTTGTCCCACCCCACATTAACTTGATCATTAGCCGTATCAATATCCACTAATTGTGGCACGGCCGAAATGGCTTTATTGAACTCGAACATTGCTTCTGTATCGGCTTGAAGCTGACTCGCAGTAAAGTCCAGTTCTAGTTGATAATCTGTTAACACACAAACCGTGGTGCACGATGATAAGGTAAATTTGCCCATCAGTGACGTTGGCGCATTAATATCTTCTACCTTCAGCGCAATAGGGAATACCACCTCACCTTGATAACCTTGGGTTTTATAACCCATGATGGTGTATTGCTGAGGCGTCGGCCATTGCCAATTCACGTCTCCAAGATTAGATGACTCACTCCAATCTATTTTCGGGGCAATGCCGCCCTCACCCGGCGTACGCCAGTACATCTTCCAATCATCATCTAATTGCACATCTAAAATGGCAGGAACCGTATTGGTTTTTTCATCAAGCTCTCCGGTCAGCATAAAGCGAACTTTTACTGGCGGATGATTATCATTGACTAGCCAACCTGTCGTAGCAGCATTGGCCAATGGAGTGATGCTTGCCAGCATCAACATCAAAGTAGAAAAAATGATCGTTTTGACAATATTCAACAAACTTTCCTTATATTGCCCTCATTCTGCTCGAGCAATAAATACGGTTGTAAAATGACAATAAAAAAATGCGTTACCAAGGACATAGACAATGGCAGCTTAATAGACCGAAATAATGACAAAATAGTTCATCTAATGTCACTAAATTAGTGGATAAAGTGTAAATCTGTGAAGCGGTACTTTATTTATTGATTTTCATGACAACACACCCATTTTACCCACTCTCATCTAGCGCTTTATTTCTGACATAAACTGAAACAGGTTAAATATAGACATACGTTTGAATGATTGCTTTAATCGAATCAGGTGTTTTTGTTGTATTTCGATATTGTGGCCCTAAAGGCACAACTGCTCTGAAGTTGAGACACCAAGGAAAGGCAAGACTCACTCATTTATCAATAAAATGAGACAACAATAATAAGGATAATTTTCCATGAAAGTAATGCGTTTGAATAAACTCATGCTAGCTATTGGCGTTGCATCTTCAGTTTTTATCGCTGGTTGCGGCAATGACACAGACTACTCTCGCTCCCCTGAAGTTACCCCTGAACCTGAAGTCACACCGCCACTGCAAGCTTTTGCACCAGACGGGATGCTTAAAGCACAAATTCGTCGAACTGCTTATGGCGTTCCACATATTCAAGCTGACAACCTTGAAAGCTTGGCGTTTGGCAGCGGGTACGCCCAAGCACAAGATAACTTATGTATACTTGCCGATGGATTTATCAAAGCCAATTCTGAACGCTCAATGTATTTTGGGCCTCACGCCTCAATTGACTTTGCCACAGGACTTCCAACAGCTGAAGATAACGGCAATTTAATTTCAGATTTTGCTTATAAAGCACTTAAAATTCGCGAGTTAGCCGAAAACCAATACTCACAATTTAGTTATAACTCACGTGCATTAATGGAAGGCTTCAGCGCAGGATACAACCAATATCTTGCTGACGTCGATGCAGGGGAACAGCAAGCTTCCCCTTTTTGCGCAGGTCAACCTTGGGTTAAACCCATTGAAGGGGTCGATGTTGCAAACTATTTATTCTCTATCGCCTTATTACCGGGCGCAGCTAACTTTTTAGATTTAATCTTTTACGCTAATCCTGGTGATGCTGAAGAGTACCTGCCACGTATTGTTGGCCCAGCGCCATCAGCAATGCAAACCGCCTTTATTCAAGATGTGAACACCAAATTAATCGCTCGTGCCAATACCATTACGACACCAGATACCAACCCTCGTGATTTAGGCTCAAACGGCTGGGGACTCGGTAAAGATAAAACTGAAAATGGCAAAGGAATGGTGCTAGGTAATCCGCATTTCCCTCATACGGGCAACTTGCGTTTTTGGCAATCGCATATCACGATTCCAGGCCAGCTTGATGTCATGGGCGGATCACTCGTTGGCATGCCAGGGTTAATCAATATTGGCTTTAACAAAGACCTAGCTTGGACACATACCTTCTCAACTGCCGAGCATTTTGTGATGTATAACCTTGAGCTAGTCAGTGGCGATCGCATGCAATACCTTTATGAAGGTAACCCCATGCCAATCAACAAAGAAACCGTGCAAGTCCTCGTTAATGGCGGACCTGCAGGTATGCTCATTGCGGAAAAAGACATCTACACCACGGCTAAAGGACCAATTGTAGAAGCCCCTGTCGGACTTGCTCCTTTTGGTTGGGATGATGGCCAAGCCTTTATGATTCAAGATGCCAATATGGCAACTAAAGATCCTATCGATCATTGGTTTGCAATGAATCGCGCTACCAATAAAGATGAGTTTCAACAAGCCTTTAAGAACTATGACGGGGTTATTTTTAATAACACCATGTATGCGGATAAAGAAGGTAATGCCTTTTACATTGATGACTCAACAGTGCCGGGCTTAAGTGACTTTGCCGTATCTTTGTTAAAAACCAACCCAGATATTATTGCGGCTAGAGAACAAGCAGGCTTTACCATCTTACCTGGTAACACCTCTATTTTTGATTTCGACAGCCCAATGCCGTACAACCGAGCGCCAAAGCTTGAACGTACTGACTTTGTGCAAAACTCTAATAACTCATTCTGGTCAACTAACCTTGATGAGCCATTAGAGAATTATTCACCAATGTATGGCCCTGAGCGAGGCCAACTGTCACTTCGTACCCGCATGGCACTTACTTTAATGGAAGATGCAGCAGGTGATGATGGTAAGTTTAATATTGATGAGCTAGAGACCGCGCTGCTGTCTAATCGGATATATTTAAACGATCTTATTTTTACTGACCTAATCAGCCAGTGTGATGCACAAGTTGACACGCCAGTCATGGTGACTGATTCGATTTCTAAAGATATCAGTGGCGCTTGTATTGCGCTAAAGGCGTGGAACGGTAAACAAGATAACGACAGCGTTGGCGGCGCATTAATTCGTGAGTTTGCACATCAGTTTGATCAAAACAGCATGTTAGCGGTGCCATTTGACTACAACAATGCCGCAACTACGCCCCATACCTTAACCACAGATGGCAGTGCGCTCGTAGCACTTGCTCGTGCAACTCTTAATGTTGAAGCAGCAGGATTTGAAGTTGATGCGCCAATGGGGTCTGTTCAATTTGTTGAAAAATCATTACCTGATGGCAGCGCTTCTGGCACCAAACTACCTTGGCCTGGAACCCACAATGCAGAAGGCGGATTTAATGTATTTTCTACCAGCTTGTCAGGCGATGATACGTTAATACCTCAGCATGAATATGCCGCAGTGATGGACGCGGTATCAGGGGCGCCTTTGGCTTCAGGGTTAACTGCCGAAGGCTATCACATTCGCTATGGTTCAAGCTGGATGATGGCGGTGAGCTTTACTGATGATGGCCCTGTGGCTAAAGGAATCTTAACTTATTCTGAGTCGAATAATATTCTTAGTCCTTCTTTTGCCGATCAAAGTGTGTTTTATTCAACAGAAAAGCAATTGCGTCCGTTTCTATTTAATGAAGCTGATATTGCCGCATCCGTTGAGTCAACGACTGAACTAAGCTTTCAAAAAGGTGAATAGCTTACTGTTAACTCGTTAATAATCACTTAGCGGCATCTATAGATGCACCTTTAGCTGCATATAAGTTGTCATCAATACTAAGCCCGCATTTCGCGGGCTTTATATTGATACAAGTACAGCTAAAAAGCTCAAGACGTAATGGTAAAATCAAGTTAATCCAACAGCGGCCCACTCAATTAAGCAACTCGCAATAAACACCAACAAAACCAACCTAAGCGCAACCCACAGTAAACATTCAAAACCCAATTAAGACACAAACGGATCTGCGATTAACCCCGCATTTACATTGGTATATTTTATTTGTAGCCCCTCATTACACATGGCTAAAATCTCGCTCAATTCCCAGTAAAGGGAATACATAAATAATAAATGGGGTTCAATATGAAAATGTTTAAAACTGCTGCAGCTTTAGCTGTCGGTGTAGCGTTGCTTACGGGTTGCAACGACGAAACAAACAACTACTATCCAGGTGAACCAGCACCTGAAACAACAGATGTACGCATCGGTGCTTATAACTTGTCATTTGACAGAAACACCTTTGAAGATCTTGTCGCTGAAATGGCGTTAACCGTCGCAGAGCAAGATGAATTAATGGAGAAATGGTTCGATGAGTCACTTAGCGACGAAGAACTAGCTGTTGCAGAAAAGGTTATTCAAATTCGCAACGTTGCAGCAATTATCCAAACTGAACGACCTGCAATCTTATGGATGGGTGAATTCAATAACGACGGGACAGCAGAAAGCCAACAAGCAATTCAAGGTTTCCGTTTAAACTACCTGACTGTGCCACAAAATGCGTTAGGTTCAACATCTGAAGAATTTGAAGCCCTTGAGCCAATACAGTTTGGTTATTTTGAAAACTTCGCCACAAATACTGGCCTATTAAGTGGTCACGACTTGAACCACGATGGTAAAGTTGCCCTTCCTGATGATGCTTGGGGCTTTGGCTTCTACCACGGTCAATATGCATTCAGCTTACTGTCTCAATACCCAATTGATACAGATAACATCCGTACTTTCCAAGACTTCAAATGGAAAGACATGCCAGGCGAAACCAACCCAACCATCATTAACTGTGAAGACGAAAACAATCCGATCCCAGAAGGTAAGGCATGTGGTGATGAATGGTACAGCGCTGAGGCATGGGCAGAAAAGCCAATGTCATCTAAGAACCATGTTGATGCCCCTATTATCATTCCTACAGCAGATGGCGATAAAGTCATTCACTTATTAATGTCGCACCCAACACCACCTATTTTCGACACTGTGACTGAAAACAACAAGTTACTTAACCGTGCTGAAATCAAATTCTGGGATGATTACACATCTGGTGAAGGTAGCTATATTTACGATGATGAAGGTAACAAAGGCGGTATCGATAGCGATGCATCATTTGTGATCTTAGGTGACTTGAATGCTGATCCAGAATCTGGTGACGGCTACTTAGATACCATCAAAGACTTAATGTACAGTGACCAAGTTAACCAACTTGCTACTCACGGAATTTACGCACCAAGTAGCTTAGGCGGACCAGAGTGTTTGTCTAACGGTGAATGTAAAGAAGAAAACTGGGGCACTAAGTACCCAGATCTTGTGACCAGCACATCTGGTTTACGCTTAGACCACGTTATCCCTTCAAGTGACTTGAATGTGACTGACTCAGGTGTATTCTGGCCAGCGACTTTTGAAGAAGGTCGTCTAATGATGAATGACGAGCGTGTAGGTAACTGGGGCGGCGGCGGAAAATCCGTCTCTTCTGATCACCGTTTAGTCTGGATTAACGTAGAACTTTAATCCGTCAATATAGTAAGCTGAAACAGTTTATTTCTAATACAAAAGCCCGCAAGCATTGCGGGCTTTTTGTATCAATTTAGTGATGAAAAATCAGTATCAATTTCTTGCTGTAATTTCTCTAACTCATCTAGTATGCGTAAAAACTTTTGGCCAAAGTCAGTTACCTTGTACTCAACTCTTGGTGGAAGCTCGTTGAAAGTGATTTTTTCTAAAATACCAAACTCAACATTTCGCTTTAAACACACATTGAGCACTTTTGTGGTTAAGCCCTCAACATGACTCACCATAGCCCCAGGTCGATTGATACCATTTGCCAATAACTGATACACAGTCAGTGACCACTTACATCCATAAATCGCCTCAACCATACGCGCACTTTTATTGGGTGCTGACTTCTTTGAAAATAAATTTTCTTTTGTTTTCATAAATATGTACCAATAAGTACCTATGACACTAAATTGTGCCTACTTTTCAATAGCCTAAAGCGTTTATTAAACTGAGTCTATAGGCAATATAACTCAAACAATTTGGAGTCAACTGATGAACAATTTAACACCATCACTCGATGCGTTTTCAGCCATCGTCTTAGGCGGTTCAAGTGGCATAGGGTTAGCAAGTGCTAAGCGTTTGCTTGCTCAAGGCATCAACACCTTAATTGTCGGCAGTTCAGTAGATAAATTAATCGCAGCTAAAACCGTATTAGATGAAATACCTTCAACAGCCACACTACAAACCCTGCAAGCAGATTTATATCAAAGTGATGATATCGCACAACTCATCAGTATCATTGAACAAGCACAGCATCACATTCAATACTTTGTTAACGCAGCAGGTAAATTCATCCCAACCGCCTTTTTAGACCACCAGCAATCAGATTACGATAGTTATATAAACCTGAATCGTGCGAGTTTTTTTATCTCCCAAGCAATCGCTAAAAACATGCGTCAATATCAAGCTGGCACTATTGTACATGTTGGCTCAATGTGGGCTAAACAAGCGATTAAAGCAACGCCATCATCTGCTTACTCTATGGCAAAAGCGGGTTTGCACTCACTAACTCAGCATATGGCAATGGAGCTAGCTGAATACAATATTCGAGTGAATGCAGTCTCCCCCGCTGTGGTCAACACCCCTATCTATGGGGCATTCATTGAACCTGATGCAATGGATGAAACCTTAGCCTCTTTCAATGAGTTTCACCCCATTGGCAGAATTGGTACCTCAGATGATGTAGCGGCAACAATCGACTTTTTACTCAGTGAGCAATCCAGTTGGGTTACAGGCGCCATATGGGATATTGACGGCGGAGTAATGGCAGGTAGGAATTAACCACAAAACAGAATATCTTCTCGATTTTCTAACCAAAGCGGATGTTTAGTCATGACTTTACTGAACATCTTGCTTTGCAAATAACGGTTCAGCCAAATACGTAAATGAGGATATGGAGCGTGTAGATACCATTGGCGCTCAACCCGGGCAAATTGACGAATAAACGGCAGTATTGCAATATCTGCTAAGCTTTCTCTATCAGCCATTAAAAAGCGATGCTGTGACAGTAATTCTTCCAACTTAACGATGTACTTTTCGCAAGCTTGTCTGCATTCCACAATATTAGATTCACTATAACGTTTAGCGCATTTGTAGTTTTCTAAACAGCGCTTAAACTCGCTATCAAAGATGTAGATTAACGCCAGCATGCTATCTAAAGTGTCATCATCGGCAAACAACAAGTCATCAGGATCGCCTTGGGTCAACGCCCATAACATCACTTCAAAACTTTCTTCTATAATAGTACCCGTTGGGGTCACAACGACTGGCACAGTGCCTTTAGGCGATACTGATAGCATTTCAGCGGGTTTGTCGCTTAATACTAAGTCTCGCAGTAATACAGGCTGTTTTGACTTATAAATGGCAATACGAGCTCGCATTGCAAACGGACAATTTCTTAACGAGTAGATTACAGGTAAATCCATGATTTTATTCATTGTTGTCTTGCTTCCCTTACAACTTATATACGGGTTTACTAATTAATTATGTACTTTAACCATATTCATTCGCAACATATACGGGTAACATCCCCCCATTAAAATTAACTGAGAACCTTATAAAGCATGAAACCTAAGATTGAATTATTAGCCCCAGGTGGTGATGTCGATGCAATTAAAGCGGCAATTATAGCTGGAGCAGATGCTGTTTATTGCGGCCTAGATACTTTTAATGCCCGTAACCGTGCTGCTAATATTTCATTCGATCAGTTAGTTGGCATAATTAGATTGGCTCATCAATATGACTGCCAAATATTTTTAACCTTGAACATTGTGATTTTAGAGCAAGAGTTTAAAACACTCATAAAACTACTCAACAAATTGGTTAACACCACATTAGACGGCGTTATCGTTCAAGATATGGGCTTACTGTACGTATTGCGTAAGCACTTCCCTACGCTGGATATTCATGCATCAACTCAGTTAACCACTCATAATGCTGGCCAAATTCCATTTTTAAAGACCTTAGGTGCAACCCGAGTTAACTTATCTCGAGAATTAAACTTAAGAGAAATAACCGCACTTGCCACGGTAGCAAAAGAGCACGATACCTTATTAGAAGTGTTTGTTCATGGCTCATTGTGCGTGGCATTTTCAGGGCTTTGTTACTCAACCTCTGCTAGTGCAGGTAACTCAGGTAACCGTGGCCGCTGCAGCCAAGCTTGTCGTGAAGAATACGAAACCACTGAGTCGGGCAATAACTTCCCGTTAAACATTAAAGATAACTCAGCATTTTTTGACTTACCTAAACTCATTGATGCGGGGGTTTATTCCTTTAAAGTTGAAGGTCGGATCAAAGGCGCAAGCTACGTTCATACCGTTATCGAGAGTTTCCGTAAGCAAATCGATGGCTATATAGAAACCGGAGAACTCACCCAAGATGGCGAACGACTTTATAAAGTCTTTAACCGTGATTTCACCAATGCATTTTTACGTGGTGACTTAAACCAATCGATGTTTATTGATAACCCACGTGATAACTCTAAAAATCACTTGGTCGATAAGCTTAAAGCCGAAAAAGGCGAATCGATTTCAGTCGTCCAAATCCATGACGCACAGCAACAATTGCAAGTGGATAAAAAACAAATCAATGCCTCGGTCGATGACAAAATTGCGCATTTGAGTATTGAAAAAATTAAACTCAAGTTAACGTTTGCCAGCGAACAAGAAAAGCCCTTAACACTGACAGTAACCACTGAGCAAAATAGCAGTGATTTAAGTGATATTGACTCGAAGACAATTGTGTTGAGTTCAACTAGTTTAATGCGCCCGAGTGAAAAATTAAGCGTTGATCAAGAAGCCATTGAAAAGCGCTTTAAAAATATTAATAACGCCAACTATGATTTAGTCGAGCTAAACACCCAAGACCTCACTGATGGCATGAGTATCCCTTATCGTGAAATCACCACGCTGAAAAATGAGTTATTAGCTTATTTAAACGATGGTATTGAAGTCATCCCAGAAGTGGAATTGCCAAAGCTTGCACGCCACCCAAAACCTGAAGGCCAAAAGCCGGCGCTTTCAATGTTGATTTGTGATGAAGCCGACGCAGATTTAGCCAACATCACTGACGGGGATATTTACTTTAAATTACCCGATGCTTATAAACGTGGTTGCACCAAGTATGTCGACTTTTTACAGCAAAATCCTCGTCTAATACCTTGGTTCCCGCCTGTGCTAATTGGTAAAGATTACGATGTCGCATTGAATATTCTTGAGCAAGTGAAGCCGCCGTTAATCGTTACGAACAATACTGGTATCGCTTATCATGCTAATCGATTAGGCATTAAGTGGATTGCTGGGCCCTTCCTAAATACGACTAATTCATATGCACTATTAGCATTACAAGAAGGCTTTGAGTGTAGCGGCGCTTTTATTTCAAACGAAATCAATCGCCAACAAATTAAGCAAATAGCCAGACCAAATAACTTTAAGATGCTCTACAGTATTTATCATCCAATTTTATTAATGGCTAGCCGTCAGTGTTTCTTCCAGCAAAGTGTTGGCTGTGAAAAGCCAAGAATTGATAATGGCTGTATGTTGTCCTGTGACAAATCAACTAGCATCAAAAACCTGAAAGGCGACTCATTTGCCATTGATAAACAAAAAGCAGGTTACCCAAGTATTTATAATCAAGATCAATTTTTAAATACTGACATTATTGAAGATTTAAGCCATATGTTTGATGGCTTTATGATTGATCTAACCAATATTGGTGCTGGCGATAGAGAGTCACCTGATAAAGTGGCGCTCATTAAGCAATTTGAAGCCTTACTCGATGGGCATCGTAATGCCAGTGATACGTTAGCCGAAATGGTGCCAGAGTCTACTTATCTGCAATACCAAAATGGTTTGTAAGTCTGACTGCATTATGACTTAGCAATAAAGATACTATCTAGCCCTGCTTACTATTTTGCAGGGCTTTTTTATGCCCATAACAAACTGAAAGCCTTAAATTTAACGCTAGCCCACACAAAAACTGCAACAAATTGTATCACCTAACATTAACTCAATTGTTCATTAATCCCGCTTAAACACTTGTTTAAATTAAGGTTTTTATACTCCTTAGCATATCCTCCTAAAAAACATCTCTAAGCAGTTGTTTTAGCTACTTTAAATCTCATTAAGTTTGCATTACATTCTTGACACATTTTGAGATAAACGTCACGTTTAGCTCATTTTTGCGACATCAGCAGTTAATAATAAGAAGAACTATGAACACTCATACTGCAAGCAATAAAGAATATTTATTTCCATCAGATACCCCACTCGTTTCCAGTACCGATCCCAAAGGGATTATTACCCATTGCAACCAAGCTTTTATCGATACCAGTGGTTATAGCCGCGAAGAGCTCATTGGTAAACCACACAACCTAGTTCGCCACCCTGATATGCCAGCAGCCGTTTTCGCCACTATGTGGAAGACACTAAAAGCAGGAAAAGTGTGGATGGGGCTAGTTAAAAACCGTCGCAAAAATGGCGATTACTATTGGGTCAGCGCGTTTGTTACCCCAGTATATGATGGCAAAACCTTAGTGGGTTATGAGTCAGTACGGGTTAGCGCCGAACCATCAGAAAAACAGCGAGCAGCCAAGGCTTATTTACGGATTCTCGCAGGGAAATCAGCAGCCCCATTAATGACTCAGCTAAGTCATCATCTGGTAAAGATACTGCCAATTGTTCTACCTAGCCTAGCGCTGATGGGATACTTCGGCTTTCAAGGCTATCACACTGGGTTATTTGCAACGCTGGCAACAGCTTTGCTTAGCAGCTTATGGAGTCTTAAACAGCAATCCAGTTATTGGCAGCACCTACTGGATATCAGCCCTAAATCGTTCGCAGACGCTACCGTAGCCCAAACCTACTTTGACGATGTCGGCATGAGTGCTCAAGCAAAGCTTGCCTTTATCAGCGAAATGGCAAGGTGCCGCACCGCGTTAACTCGCATTAACGAGTCGGTTTCGGGTTTAGGTGACATCTCTAATATCAGTAAAACCCAAGTCGCCGTCACTCAGACCTCCGTAGAACAACAAGGTATTGCCACACAACAGATTGCTTCAGCTATCACCGAAATGTCTCAAGCGATTCAAGAAGTCGCCCAAAAAATTGAGGAAAACTCTCATAGCGCTGAAAACGCCATTCAATTTGTGGATGCAGGTTCAAAGCTGGCTGATGAATCCTTGTCATCAATTCATCAACTCAGTCATACCGTCGACAGTATTGCTGTTACCGTTAAGGAATTAGCTGACTCAACCGCTGAAATCGGTCAAGCCGCTAATCTCATTTCATCCATTGCAGATCAAACCAACCTATTAGCGTTAAATGCTGCTATTGAAGCGGCTCGCGCAGGTGAGCAAGGCCGCGGTTTTAGTGTGGTTGCTGATGAAGTCCGCGCCCTAGCTTTGAAAACTCGTGAATCAACCGACCAAATTCACAGCGTCATTAACCAGCTCTCACAAAGAACCACCAGCGCTGTAGAAATGTCGACCCAAGGTGAGCTTGCAGCAAAACACGGTGTGGAAGTCGTTGAAAATACCCGTAATGCCCTGAATGAAATTAAAGATGCGGTGGTTAATATTACCGATATGACCTTTCAAATGTCCTCTGCTGTCGAAGAACAAAGCGCCGTGGCCGAACACATTAACCAACAGATTATCGATATCGCAGACGGCGCATCTGAAACTGCCAATGCAGCGAATAAATCGCTTACAGCCAGTGAATCACTTGAAAACACTATCGGCATTTTTCATTCGCTGATCAGACGATTTAGAGTTTAAAAGTTTGGTGCGCGGCGCGCTACACTCCCCCGTGAGTGCTGCGCATCAAGCTTTCTTGTTGTATTAATATAACCCTGCCCTACAGCCCTAGCACTATGATGACCGAGTCGTTATAATCCCTGTCTTAATGCAGACCCATCTCTTTCAGACCTAGGAGCTATTTTTGGCACACACTTACATCCCATTAGATGCATACAAGCGCAAGTGGATTTTTAACCATAAAGATTTACCTGTGTTAGATACAGATAAAGCGTTAATCAAGCCACTTACCGATAAGAGTGCGATGACTGTCTGGAATCAATGGATAAGTAATAAGTGTAATCGTGCTGAATTATTCTCTAAAGGTGACTGGGCGGCCAAACAAGACGCTTGGAAACAAACTGAACATTGGCAATCTGCATGGGACTCTGATGACAATGCATTGCTAGAGCCCATTGCTGAATTTATCGATTGGGACGACGATACCCAAGTGTTCTTCTGCTATGAAAAATACCAAATTATTGAAACCACTTGGGCGGTATTTGCCCGTAATTGGAAAGCATTTTTGTTTTTCGATGACGGTCCAATCCTGATTGCTCCCAAGAAAAAACAAGCAATCATGTTTGAACAAAATGGACAATATAAGCTAGGGATGCGCAGCTAAAAACCGATTAGCCACGTTTACTCAAACTTATCAGCGTGGCAAGGGCCTGTTGATCTTTCAAGGTTATTTTTGCAGCGAATTGTTATCCATTTATACAAGGCAGAGACTTTGTGGTGTAGTTATTCTACATAAAAAGTCGATAACGCAGTAAAAATGGACAACAAACGCTGCCCAAAGGGGTCAACTAAAAGTGTTTTACTCTTTGTTGGATGAATCTTTTTAAATAAAGAAGTGCTTAGATGACTAGGCATCAATCCATCCGCCTTAATTAAAACACTTTTATTTCGAACAAAACTTAACCAGCAAAGATCAACAGGTCCTATCAATACAATTATAAAAAGAGTCCTCTATGAAAGCATTTTCAACAATCGCTCTAACCGCTGTTCTTTCAACAAGTTTATTTTCATCGACGCTAGTACAAGCTAAAACCGTATCAGGTGTCGAACTTGAAGATAACCTGACAATCGCAGAGCAGTCTCTTGCATTAAATGGCGCAGGTGTACGCAGTAAATTCTTTATGGATTTGTATGTTGGCAGCCTCTATATCCCAACGCCAGCAACCGATTTAACGTCTGTATTAGGACAACCAATAGCTGTTGTTCGCCTTAACATTACTTCTGGCATGATCACCTCAGATAAAATGGTCGATGCCATTAACGAAGGGTTTGATAGCGCAACTGACGGTGACATTAGCCCAATACAAGCTGAAATCACTCAGTTTATGGGCCTATTTACTGAAGAAGTCAGCAAAGGTGATCAATTTACCTTTGTTACTCATAAAGGTGCTGGCGTAACCAGTTTTAAAAACGGCGTGGAACAAGCCACTATTGAAGGCGAAGCATTTAGACAAGCATTGCTGAAGATTTGGTTAGGTGACGACCCTGCACAAAAAAGCTTACGTAAAAATATGTTGGCTAAATAGTCTATCGATAGATTGGTATCATAAGCCTTTCATGCAGATGTAAGGCTTTCTCGTTTTAAGATAAGAATATTTATTACCAAGCTAAAAAAATTTTTTATGTGGTATTTTCATACTTGTACAAATAAAATTTAGCCACTTGTAAAATTAGATAGAAACTCTGACATTAAGGCTCAAGAGTTAAAGGTTTTGGTTCTTCTTTTCCAAAATAATTCCAATCAACCAAATTATATTCTTTATGTTTGATAGCTTGCATGAAGTTAAAAAAGTACTGTCTGACGACCGCAGAATCTTCAAAATTTGCATAAATTGTAAGACTATAATCACTTTCCTTGACGATAATACTGAAACTATTGTTCCCTAATACACCATAGTCTTTGCCATTAATGTCGTAAACAAAGTCTGTGTCTCTGTAAAATGCGACATCCTTAATAAACAACGTCTGCCAATTTTCAAACCAATTAACATCTACGGTTTTTTTAAAGCTTTCTTCGTCAAAAATTTTATCGCACTGGAGTATTGATGGTGTAATTTCATAACCTTTACGAACAATGTCATGAACTGTATTTTGATAAAACATTTCTAATTTTTGACGTTGCTCATGATTTAATATCTCTATGATTTTAGGACCCAATGGAGAACTATTAATTTCATTGAGTTTCTTATTTCCAAATCTATCCACTGTAATTAAAAATGCAATACCTCTATCTTCTGAACCAAAAAACCAAGTGTTTTCAGGAAATGGCTCTATTAGTGTGAAATCAGTCAGATCAATAACAGGAATGACTGAGTTAATTACTTTAATAGAAAATGGAGTATCTCTTTTAATAGAGTCCCAGTCATTTTTTGACCATGTTAACTCTAATCTTTTTGATGTCAGGTACTCATTTACTGGTTCGCAAAAACTTGAGTATGATTTGTCTTTGGCAAAGGCGTTAAACGAAGCTGCTAACAGTAAAATGAAAATCCATTTCTTCATATATATCCTTTTTGTAGATATTAGAATTACCTAACCAGCTTCACATCTCTTTATACTGTTTTAGCTTTGAATCTGATATTTAGAATCGAATATCGAACGCTAAACCAATTGCGGCTTGATTTTCTAGCTCATCAGTCACTTCAGGCTGACTTAACTCCATTTCGCTGTTAAAGAAATATCCGCCGTAAGCATTCACTGTCGCTTTATTACTAATATTCCAGCCCGCTCTTAAAAAGCTCACCCACTCTTCCACTTCAATGGTTTGCTCAGCATCTGAAATCAAAAAGCGCTCTGTGCGTCGAGATGTCCCTAAACCAAAATCCCACTTTTCATTCAAATTATAAGTCAACTCAAGACCAGCAGGTCCACTAAAGCCCGCTTCAAAGGGGTTACCTAGCGTTAACTTATCAGTAATTTTCCAGCGCACGGCAATGTAAGGTACGGTTTTAACTTCTGAAATATCATTAAGATATGCCACACCAAAGCCGAGCATGTTGCCAGACTCAAAACGATACATCGCCGAGCCAACTACACCATAGCTTTGTGCATCTGAAGATGATGCGGTATTGGCATAAGAATATTGCAGCTTAGGCGCAACCATAAACATCCAATTTTGATTTGGACGGTAAATCAGTGACAAACCCGCACTGTACTTATTGATTGAATTCCAAGGCGTGACTTGGCCGTTCAACACACCGCTATCGATGTTTTTAAAGCCATAATCTAAATTGTCGTAACCAATATTAGCGCCGATCATCCACTCTTTGTTGATAGGCATCGCACCCGATAACTTTAAGCGCCAAACATCACGTTGTAACTCAGCGTTAGTGTCACCCACTTGGGCTGAGTCTGTGGAAGTGCGCGAGACATGAAACTTAAACGGGGAGTAATCTCTCGCGATAACTTGAGGAGCAAGGAGAAGTCCAGCAAGCGCTGTTAACTTAACCACTTTTTTAACAGAACTTACGTCAAGCTGATTAGCCTGGAACAAGCTTGGAATAACTTTCATTAACTGCTTCCTTTCTCATTATTATTGTGGTCGAAATGATTAATATTCAATAGCAAAAGGTAATACCAAGGCACTACCAATTTGGATCACAATTTCAATATATTATGAGATATTACACAGTTTTAGCATGACACAAAAGCACTGATTTACATTCAAATCTTAAATACGGTGAGCCGTTAAAAATAGGTTAACGCTATCGTTTATATATTGCTCTCGATCTGCAATTAAATCGCTCACATCTAAGCCTAGCTCTAGTCGAAGCTTTACCTCACCAAACAACATTAAACATAACCTCACGGCACAGTCATGCGGCTTTTCAAAATAAAAAACGCCTTGTTTGTTGACTTCATCCAAGTACTCACTTAATAAGCCCAATATGTGTTTGGGGCCAGCATCAAAATAAAGCTTGGATAAATTCGGGTGAGTTTCAGCATGAGCCAAACAGGTTTTAAATACAGCAACGACTTCATCACTAATGATTAGCTCGCCAAACTGGTGCGCAAAGGTACGAATTGTATTTTCAGGATTTGTCGCGTCTTCTAGTAAGTTGCCCGTTAACTGATGAACAACACATTTAGATTCGATAGCAGCAATAAACAACTCATCTTTAGATCCATAGTGAGAATAAACCGTTTGCTTTGATACGCCTGCCTTCTTCGCCACCATATCCATACTGGTGCTCGGAAAGCCTTGAACACAAAAAAGCTCAATGGCCGATTGCAGTATCGTTGCTTTTTTTTGCTCACTTCTTGTTCGCGGCAAGTCATGATTACATGTCACTGGAATATCAGAAATTTTGCTCATAAACTCTTCTTTTTTGTCTCAACAGGCGCACGTCATCACTTTACAACTAAACAACAACGATAACATTTAATCACAAATTAGACTGGACAGTCTAGTTTTTTGACCATAAACTAAGCCTAAAATGGACTAGACAGTCTAGTTTTAATTATTGAGCATCACACAGATGTCATTCGCAGGTCAATACAATAGCTATGATTTGCCTTGGAAGTTGCATTAGCAATAGGAATGTTCCCATGAAAACAGCGACGCGTTCATTATCCGCACTCAGTATTGTCATTTCATTTTTGCTGCTAAGTGGTTGCGGCAATGATGAAACCATCCCAACGCCTTCTGTGGCTGTGCCGAATGTCATCACCCAACCCTTACGGTTTAATTCAAGTTATCAACATCAGCAAAGTTACACCGGCACTGTCCGCTCAGCTGATACCACAGGTGTAGGATTTGAACTTGCAGGCAAGCTAAGTGACATTATCGTCGACAGCGGTGATACTGTGATTAAAGGGCAAAAGCTTGCCACCTTAAACACCCAATTACTTGAAGCTGAGCAGCAACAATTAAGTGCATCACTGCAGCAAACCCAAGCGGATTTAGATTTAGCCCAAAGTAACTTGGAACGCTCCATTGAGCTCAAAAAAAAGCAGTATGTTTCTGAGCAGCAATTCGATGAAACCCAGCAGCAAGTCGCTAGTCTTTTAGCCAATCAAAAACGCCTTAAAGCCTCGCTATACGCCACAGAACTTAAACTTGAGAAATCAACATTAGTCGCTCCATTTAATGGCACCATCAGCAAACGTCATCATAATTTAGGTGAAGTGATCGCGTTAGGTAGCCCAGTATTTACCTTAATCGGCACAAATCAACAGCAAGCCTATATTGGTGTTCCGCATAGCGTCGCTCAAACGCTTAAATCAAATCAAGTCGTTGATATTCGCATTGGAGACCAAACCCATAAAGGCTTAATCGCTGGTATCAGCGCCGAAATAGACCCTGTCACTCGTACTGTTCAATTACGTATCGACTTACCCAACAATAGCCAAGTGATTAATGGCGAAATTGCCTACCTTGAGTATCAACAGCAAATCGCTGATGCGGGATATTGGGTGCCAATCTCATCGCTTACTGACGGTGTTAGAGGCTTATGGAATGTCTTTGTGGTCACGAAAAATGAACAAGGACAAGCCCGAATAGAACGCCGAGACGTTGATATTTTATATACCACAGAAAAACAAGCTTACATTAATGGTGCGATTCAAAAAGACGATGTAATTATTACTCAAGGCTTGCATAAACTGGTGGTAGGACAGCGTGTAAATCCCACTTCTGAGACTGTGGCGAGGTCATTATGATTAAGGCCTTTGTCGAAAACGGCAGACTCGCCAGTCTTATGATTGCATTACTATTGGTGGCTGGTTTAGGCGCTATTAGTAGTTTGCCTCGCACAGAAGATCCCACCATAACCAATCGCTTTGCTTCGGTTATTACCCAGTACCCTGGCGCTTCAGCTGAACGTGTCGAAGCGTTAGTCACTGAAGTATTAGAAAATGAGCTGCGCCGCCTAGAAGAGCTAAAGCTGGTGCAATCCACTTCTCGTCCTGGCATTTCAGTAATTCAATTGGAGTTAAAAGACACGGTACTTGATACTGCTCCCGTATGGTCTAGAGCCCGAGATCTCATTGCAGACAGTAAATATCAACTGCCTACATCGGCGCAAAATAGTTTATTGGACGATCAAACAGGTTATGCCAACACAGCCATTTTAGGCTTGGTATGGAACAGCGACACCCCCATCCGTACTGATGTGCTAAACCGCTACGCTAAAGAGTTACAAAGCAAGCTTCGGGTATTAAACGGCACTGATTTTGTCAAATTATCAGGCACACCTGATGAAGAAATATTAGTAGAACTTGATGGCAATAAAATCAGCCAACTCAAGTTAACCCCAGCAAGCATTGCAAGCATTCTGTCAAACGCTGACAGTAAAATTTCTGCAGGTGAAATCAATAACGCCACATTTAAAG
This sequence comes from Shewanella sp. MMG014, assembly GCF_018100775.1. NCBI lineage: Bacteria > Pseudomonadati > Pseudomonadota > Gammaproteobacteria > Alteromonadales > Shewanellaceae > Shewanella > Shewanella sp. MMG014. The sequence continues at coordinate 20,337 of NZ_JAGJDZ010000009.1, read as the reverse complement.
CCTTAATTGAGGTATCAGGTGAGCTAGACTCTATTACTCGTGTCAGCGAAGTACCGCTAAAAATTGATGCAAACGGCCAGATTATTCGCCTCGGTGACGTGGCGAATGTCAATCGTCAACCGAAAACCCCTGCTACCAGCATCGCCTTAATTAATGGCGAACCTGGGGTACTAGTCTCAGCACGTATGATTGATAATAACCGTGTTGATAAATGGCAAGCGCAAGTGAGTCAGGTAGTTGAAAGCTATAATGCAAACCTGCCTGCTAACATTGAGGTGCAATGGCTATTTGATCAACAAGCTTATACCAGTGTTCGTCTTGGCGACTTAGTCATCAATCTGATCCAAGGCTTTTTGATCATTCTTTTTGTACTAATGTTAACACTCGGGCTGCGTAACGCCGTTATTGTGGCGCTATCACTACCGCTAACTGCGCTCTTCACCCTTGCTTGCATGAAATACACAGGCTTACCCATCCATCAAATGTCAGTCACAGGCTTAGTGGTTGCTCTTGGGATTATGGTCGATAACGCCATTGTGATTGTCGATGCCATTGCCCAGCGCCGCAAGCAAGGGCTAACCAAGCTTGAGGCTGTGAGTAAAACCTTGCATCACCTTTGGTTGCCTTTAGCAGGCTCTACTATCACCACGATGTTAGCTTTTGCGCCAATTGTACTCATGCCTGGCGCTGCTGGTGAGTTTGTTGGTGGCATTGCTATTTCAGTCATGTTCGCTTTGTTAGGGTCTTACCTCATTTCCCACACGATTATTGCAGGCCTTGCGGGACGCTTTAGTCAAGATAACGAGTCCATGGCTTGGTACCAAAAAGGCATGGCCTTTCCCCGCCTAGGACACGCTTTTAAAGCTAGTTTACGCTTTGGCTTATCAAAACCCTTAGTCACAGCCATACTCATCGGAATATTACCGGTATCGGGCTTTTATGCTTCGACAAAAATGACCGAGCAATTCTTTCCGCCTTCAGACCGAGATATGTTCCAAATTGAAGTCTATTTAGCGCCTCATGTCAGCCTAGATAACACCCTCAAACAAGTTAAAAGCATTGATGAACGTCTTGAGTCGATTGACGATGTTGAAATGATCACTTGGGTGGTTGGCGGTAATACACCTTCGTTTTATTACAACCTTACCCAACGTCAGCAAGGGGCAACAAACTATGCTCAAGCTATGGTGAAAGTCACTGATTTTAACGCTGCCAATAGATTGATTTTATCGCTGCAACAAGAATTTGATGCTGACTTCCCTCAGGCACAAATCTTGGTCAGAAAGCTTGAACAAGGCCCACCATTTAATGCACCAGTAGAACTGCGGATCTATGGCCCGTCATTGGATACATTAAACCAGTTAGGCGAGCAAGTGCGTGGCTTACTGATGGACACAGAGGATGTGATTCATACCCGTGCCACCTTGAGTGCAGGATCACCTAAAGTCTGGTTACAAATAAACGAAGATGCCAGCTTAATGAGTGGTCTCAGTTTATCTGATATCGCTAAGCAAATAGAAATGGCGACCACAGGTATTATTGGCGGCAGCATTTTAGAGCAAACGGAGTCATTACCTGTTCGAGTTAGGCTTGCTGATACGTCTAGAGAAGAAGCAACGCGTCTAGCAGAACTTAACTTAGTCTCTAGCCAAGGAGACACCATCCCGCTTTCAGCAGTATCACAAAACCAAATTAATGTGAGTCGTGGCGGTATTCCTCGCCGTAACGGCGAGCGAGTGAACACAATAGAAGCATACATTGTCAGTGGGGTTTTGCCCGGTAAGGTGCTTAATGACGTTAAAACAAGGTTAGAACAAATTGAGTTACCGTCTGGTTATCATCTTGAAATTGGTGGTGAAAGTGCCAAACGAGACGAAGCCGTTGGTAATTTACTGTCCAATATCGTTGTGGTAGTGACCCTGCTATTAGCCACTGTAGTGCTATCGTTTAACTCATTTAGATTAACCGCCATTATCTTACTCAGTGCCTTCCAGTCTGCAGGGCTTGGCTTACTCGCCGTTTACCTGTTTGGTTATCCGTTCGGCTTTACCGTCATCATTGGCTTGCTGGGCCTAATGGGTCTAGCCATTAACGCTGCTATTGTGATTTTAGCTGAATTAGAAGACGTACCAGAGGCTCGGTTAGGCAATAAAGACACCATTATTGCCTTAGTGAGTGGCTGTGGCAGACACATTGGATCAACCACTATCACCACCATTGGCGGCTTTTTACCCTTGATCATTGCTGGCGGTGGATTCTGGCCACCCTTTGCCATTGCAATTGCAGGCGGCACATTACTCACCACCATGCTGTCACTTATTTGGGTACCCACCATGTACCTTATTTTAATGAAGAAAAAACAACAGAAATCTGAAATATTGTCGCCCGTACAAGTTTAATATAATCAACTACTAACCAACAAAAAACGACGCATTAATGCGTCGTTTTTTATTATAGAATCGCCAATTACACATTCACGAATTTACTCAATCTAGACATGATCTCAATCAAGTCATCTTGGCATTATTTGCTCTAGATTGGAGTGACCTTTAATTCGGAAACTATCAAATGAACTATCGAAGTTGGTCTCTAACAAAACAAATAACGTACTTTTCTTTAGCGCTGACGGTGTTAGTCTTCAGCATCATTTCTTCCGTGTCATATTTTAGCTCATCAAACGTATTAAAAGAAAAAGCCATCGACTCGATGAACGAGCAAATGCAGAGCAATGCAGCGCTAATTGAGCTGCAGTACACAAGCTTACTTGCCCTAGCCCGCCGTAATGCCGACATACTACGTGCAATGTACCCTGGAAACTTTCACAAACCAGATCGCACCGTCAGAGTTTACAGCACTCAAACACCTGCCCTAGTACATGAAAAAGAGCAAATTAACGCCACCAAAAGTAAAGTAGATCGTTTTTCAAACTTAACTGGCGGCACAGCCACCATTTTTGTAAAAGACGGCGATGACTTTCTTCGTATTTCGACTTCACTGAAAAAAGCCGATGGTAAACGGGCATTGGCAACTTACCTAGGTAGTAGCCACCCAGGCTACCAAACATTGATAAACGGTCATGAATATGAAGGTTACGCCAAACTATTTGGTAAAGACTACATGACCGTTTACCGACCAATCAAAAATGCCAGCAATGAAGTCATCGGTATTTTGTATATTGGTTTTGATATCACCGACTCAATTTCTGAGCTGCAAAAGACAATTAATAACCTCAAAGTTGAAGAAACAGGTCATTACATGTTGGTGCGCAACAATGACCAACGACTGATTTCGCATCCCAACTTCGCCACGGGTGAAGCATTAAATAGCGACATATTAAATGGCCTAGACATCAACCAGTTATTGGGCCGCCACCAAAGCGTTGAATACGTTAACCACCAACAACAGCAAATGTTTGCTAACAGTATCAACATACCGGGGTGGAACTGGACATTAATAGGATTAACTCAAACCGCTGAGCTTAATAATGAAAGCCTACAACTCTTGTATATTACCACTGGTGTTGCCGTGTTAGGGATACTGCTAATAAGTGGGTTATTAGCCGCTCTGCAAATAAAAGCATTAGCGCCTTTGCAGCGTTTCCAGCAACAACTGAAAGCCTTAGGTAAAGGTGATTTATCCCAGCAATTTGAAGTCAGTGATCCTAATAGCAAGAACGAAATAGATTTAATTACGCTCAGTGCTGCCGACATGTCAAACAACTTAAAAGAGCTGATTTTCTCGCTGCAGCACTCAGTGGAAACCCTTGAGTCACAGGCTCAAAAAGCCCAAGAGATGGCAAGGTTAAATGGCGATGAATCGGCATCGTTAATGATGCAAACGAACCAAATTGCCACAGCAATTGAAGAGATGTCAGCTTCTATTCGAGATGTTGCTAGTCACTCGAACGAAGGGGCAGTCAAGAGCCAACAAGTAGATCAATCCTCTCGTAGTGGTCATAAGCAGCTTACTGACGTTGTTGAGTCGCTGAATGCGCTTAAAACCCAGCTTAATGAAAGCCAAGATAACATTGAAAATGTCAGTAAAGAGAGTGAAGCAATTAATCAAGTCACAGAAGTGATTAATAGTATTGCCGAGCAAACTAACTTACTGGCACTAAACGCTGCTATTGAAGCTGCTCGAGCAGGCGAGCAAGGACGAGGTTTTGCGGTTGTCGCTGACGAAGTAAGATCATTAGCACAGCGCACGCAAAGTTCGATTTCCGAAATCAGTAAAACCATTGGCCAACTGCAAGCGCAAGTTAAGGTAACCAGTCAGCAAATGTCAGACAGCCATAGACTCGGCACCGAATCGGCAGAACAAGGCTTTGAGACCAGTGAACAGTTAAGCCAAATCACCGCAAGTATTGGTGAGCTTGCCACCTTCACTAGCAGCATTGCGAGTGCAACAGAGCAGCAAAGTGCAGTCGCTGACGAAATCACCCTTAACCTACATCAAATATCGACACTCGCAAACGAAGGACAAGAACGCGCTAGCGAAACCGTCGATGTGGCTGATGGACTCAGCTCTCTTGCCAGCGAACTGAATACTAAAATTAATTTCTTTAAAATCTAATGCGTTTCTTTGAAATAATATCCTGATAACTCAGGTCTTTATAAAGGCATGTCCCATAGGTACATGCCTTTTTTATTTGAACAAACAGCCTAACACACAGTGTATTTGATGTTAGTCCTTGGTGTTAAAAACGGAATCAATATGAAAAAACGAACTCTCGCTGCCCTTCTCGCATCTCACACTTTGGCTCTTGCTATTGGTTTTGGTGGTGGCATTTATGCCTTACCGATTTTAACTGCGCCTGATGCGCCTTCAAGTGAAAAAGTCGCATCGTTAGATACCCAACAACGCTACACTGCAGAGTTCACTCGAGACCTTAAAGACAGCGATGCACTGCACTGGGGAGAAGGAACAGTGATGATTGGCGATGATTACATTACCTTAAACGGTAAGCTATCACCTGGGCCTGACTTTAAGGTATACCTTGCTAAAGAGTTTGTTGAAACAGAAGCCGACTTTAATCGTCTAAAGTCCTCTATGGTGCAAGTGGCTGACGTCAAAACCTTCGATAATTTTTTAGTGCCAATTACAAAGGATATTGATGTTGGCGATTACAATACCGTCATTATTTGGTGCGAAAGTTTCGGCCAATTTATTACTGCTGCTCAATATCAATAAAAGCAATTACCCCATAATCAATTCGCGATTTAGAGTGTTCCTATTAAGAGTTAGCATGAACAGCTGGCCTTCATTGAGTTAATAAAGCAATAAAAAACCCTGCACTATGGCAGGGTTTTTTATCAGCTCAAATTACTTACTTATCTTTTGCATCAGCTTCGCTGATACGATCTAAGTTTTCAGTGTTTTCAAGCCAAAGCGCATTAATGATGCCAAAAGCACAGGCTAGTAATACACCTAGTATCCAAGAGAAATACCACATAATGGCTCCTTAATTAATAAAGTGACGCTTTGTTCTTTTCAATAAACTCACGGTTTAGACGACCATACATCTTGAAGTACGTCCAAATGGTGTAGCTTAATACGATAGGTACAAAGATAATCGCAGCCCAAGTCATAACGTTCAGAGTCATTTCACTTGCTGTGGCATCCCACATCGTTAAGCTCACGTTTGGATCAAGCGATGAAGGCATGATGAACGGGAACATTGCTGCGCCACATGTCACGATAATACCTGCAATAGCGAGTGAGCTAAATAAGAATGCAAAGCCACTACGATTCAAACGACTAGCGAGTAATACAAGAATCGGCATAACTAGACCCAATACAGGGAATAACATTGTTAGCGGGTATTTATCGTAGTTAGCTAACCAAGCACCAGCTTCAACAGCAACGGTTTTAGTCGTTGGGTTTGAAGGGCCCGCAGTGTCAATTACCGAAGTAATAACATAGCCATCAATACCATTAACTAACCAAACACCTGCAGCAGCAAATAGTACCGTCACAAGTAAGCCACAAATTTGCGCCGCTTTAGCAGCACGAACACGTAGCTCACCTTCAGTTTTCATTTGTAGCCATGATGCACCTTGCATCATCACCATTAATGCACTGATTAAACCAGCAAGTAAACCGAATGGGTTTAATAAACCAATTAAGCCACCGTGGTATGTCGCACGTAAAAATTCGTCAAAATTAAACGGTACGCCTTGGAGTAAGTTACCAAACGCAACACCGATAATCAGTGGTGGAACAAATCCGCCAACGAATAACGCCCAATCCCACGACTTACGCCATCTTGGATCTTCAATTTTTGAACGGTAATCAAAACCAACAGGGCGTAGGAATAACGCAAACAGTACCAACATCATAGCCACATAGAAGCCAGAGAAAGACACACCGTAAACCATAGGCCAAGCAGCAAATAACGCACCACCAGCGGTGATTAACCAAACTTGGTTACCATCCCAGTGAGGAGCAATGGTGTTGATCATAATACGGCGGTCAGTGTCATCTTTACCAATGATAGGTAATAACGCACCCACACCCATATCAAAACCATCTGTCACAGCAAACCCTACTAGCAATACGCCAACCAGAGCCCACCAGATAAATCTTAGCATTTCATAATCAAACATAATCAGGTCCTCAGATTAAGCATCTTGGTTTTCAAAATGATATCTACCAGTCTTAAGGCTTGATGGGCCAAGACGAGCAAACTTAAACATTAAGAACAATTCAATCACTAATAGAATCGAGTAGAACACAGTGATAGAAATGATACTGAACCATAGATCAGACGTTGTTAGACTTGATGCAGACATAAAGGTCGGCAACACTTCTGAAATCGTCCAAGGTTGGCGTCCGTACTCAGCCACGAACCAACCACACTCAATCGCAATCCAAGGTAGTGGTAAGCTGTATAGCGCCGCTTTAAGTACCCAAGGTTTTTCTTCAATCTTGTGACGCGTGCTTTGCCAGAATGCCGCAGCAAACACGAATAACATAATCACACCAGCACCAACCATCACACGGAATGACCAGAACATAGGCGCAACGTTAGGGATAGAGTCTTTCGCAGCAGCTTTAATTTGCTCTTCTGTCGCATCAACTACATTTTCAGTATAACGCTTCAACAATAAGCCATAGCCTAAGTCGCCTTTTACCGCTTCAAAGTCTTCACGTAGTTGTGGACTTTCGTCACCTGCACGTAGTCTTTCAAGGAATGAATAAGCAATCATACCGTTACGAATGCGCACTTCATGTTCATCAATTAAGTCGATGATACCTGTGACTTGCTCATCTAAAGAACGCGTAGCTATGATACCCATCGCATAAGGGATTTTTAGGGCAAAGTCAGTTTCCATTTTTTCTTGATTCGGGAAACCTACCGCAGTAAATGCAGCTGGAGCTGGCTCAGTGTGCCATTCAGCTTCAATTGCCGCTAACTTAACGCGTTGTACTTCACCTACTTTATAGCCAGATTCATCGCCCAGTACGATAACCGATAAAATCGCTGCCATACCGAAACTTGCAGCAATCGCAAATGAACGACGCGCAAATGGTAAATCACGGCCTTTAAGGATGTAGTATGAACTAATTGCAAGAACGAACATTGCACCGGCAACATAACCTGATGCAACCGTATGAACGAACTTAACTTGTGCTACAGGGTTAAATACCACTTCAGCAAAACTAGTCATTTCCATACGCATTGTTTCGTAATTGAATACTGACCCAACTGGGTTTTGCATCCAACCGTTTGCGATCAAAATCCATAGCGCTGACATGTTAGAGCCAATAGCAACTAACCAAGTTACAGCTAAATGTTGGCGCTTACTGAAACGATCCCAACCGAAGAAGAACATACCCACTAGAGTAGACTCTAAGAAGAATGCCATTAAGCCTTCAATTGCTAATGGGGCACCAAAGATATCACCCACATAATGTGAGAAATATGACCAGTTAGTACCAAACTGGAATTCCATTGCTAAACCGGTTGTCACACCGAGTGCAAAGTTAATCCCGAACAACTTACCCCAGAACTTAGTCATATCTTTATAAATTTGATTATCAGTCATCACATAAAGTGACTCCATGATCGCCAAAATAAAGGCTAAACCTAAGGTTAAAGGTACAAACAGAAAGTGATACATGGCTGTTAGCGCGAACTGCAATCGTGACAGCTCTACAACCTCTTCAATAATCATTGGCGACTCCTTACTCGGTACATCCAAATGCCATGATGATTCCCATCAATCACAACAAGTGCCATTGCAGGAAAAAATTTAAAATACTTTAAGTAGCAACATTGCCACGTTAACAACTTGTTAAACACAAGCTTTATTTCATCTCAATCTCGTGGGTAGTTTATCTTGTTAAAACACCTCGTAAATGAGACATTTATCACACTTAAGCGCAAAAAGTGACTTAACACAACAAAACTAAAACCACCAGTAATGATTAATCATTAAATATCAACAACTTAAATAAAAAATCAAATACTGTAGACCTGTAATTTATATCACCGAAATTTGACTCCAATCAACATATTCAGCAATAAAAAAGTGGTTTTTTGCGGGTTTTGAGCATGGGCGCAAAGTACCACTTACTAGGTGTTGACCCCAACACAAATAGCTGCTAGGGATTTGTTTACATTTTTGTAAAATCAACATCTCTAAACCACCTAAAACTAATCAAAGCCCTCCTAAAGCAAAAAATAAACATTTAACATTTAAGGCTTAGATTATCTACACCTAAACAGATATCATCAAACATTAAATCACAATAAAAATCAGCAAGATAAAAACTTTAAGAACATTTTAATCAATAGAAACATTGAGTTTCGGATAAGTTATACTAATAGCTAAGATTAATTTATTTCGTTTGAGTGTTTTATAAGGAGAATATAGAATTCTCCTCGTATTCAGAGAAGGTCGATTGGACTTGAACAAAATGGACATCAAGTTGCATCCCCAACTCTACTAATTTTAATATTACTGAGTGGAGATTTAGCACATGACTAAATTATTTGAGCGTTTCATCAACAGCTACAAAAAAGTATTTGTTGAAATGTACCAAGCGTACTAAACCGTTTTATATTGTTGCTCTCGTTTGTGTCTTAGCTTTAGACACCCATTAGCAGCAATACAACGAAAGATAGAATAAGTATGCAATTGCTTGCTGACGCTATTGGACGTTACCCTTGATGTTTTGTTAGCGCAAAACAGCTCTTGTAGATCACTTGCAACATAGAGCATTGACTAGCCCTTTAGAGTTTCGATTCTAAGGGGCTTTTTAATGCTCCTTATTGATGTCTTTCTTTATCTAGAGCAGAAACTATTCAAACATACGTTTGATATTGAGTTGTTGATCAACTTTTGGCCACACCTGATTCTGATATCTGGGTTTAATCCTACATTTCCAAACTCCGTTTGGATTAAGGTCAACGTCGTGGCGCTTCGCCCACACCAGAGCTAAGGGGGAAAGCGCTTGTCCCCCTTAACAATCCCTCAGCGCTCCGGCGAAATTTAAACAGCAAAATTTCCAACGGAGAATCATCCAGCGTTAACCTTCTTTTGCAGCTTGCTACAGCAAGCTGCAAAAATCACTAACACTTCCGATGGGACGTTGCTTACCTCAATTCAAATTGTGCATTCTAAGAAGAACAAAACACCTATACAACTTGAGCTGTTTAGCTCTTTAATTTGACACAAACACAGCCAAATCTAAGAGACAATAAACCCAGTGTAGATGCAGCATCGAGCTTTGACCGCTAAGGACGGTGGGAATGTCATCATTTGTCTGGAACAAATATGACTAAAACATAGATGTTTTGGCAGTGCTTACAGGGATGCTTACTTTTAAATCAAGAGCCACCAACTCGCAGTTGTATCTGCGCATAAGGTCGCTCTTTCACATCTGACCCATAGGGATATGGGAAATGTCATGATGATGTCGGGAACATCATTGACCATGTGAACGCGACATTCCGTTCATCCGAACATTCCTGCGGCAGGCAATGAATTAGATTGAAGTGATGGTCTTCGATACTTGAGCAGGGATAAATGAATTACATAGTTGCTGTTCGTAACTCATTTATACCCCGTTATGAGTTGCGCAGTTTGGCTTATATGGGGAACATTGAAAATGTTAATCATATATAAAGCTTACTCTGATCCAACTAATTAGCTGGAATCATAAGTGCAGGATGCACTAATGCCTTGAAGCACATGGATGTGCGAAAAGGCATGGTCTGACTCACTTTTGGCTTACCTCAACTCAAATGGAACATGCACATTTTTAAATTTTGTGAAATTAAATCGAAGTTATGCAATCCCAGTGTAAGCGCGGCTGTCGCCGTCCAAGAGATGGATTAGATTGAAGGGATAACTTTCGATAATTTAGCTAACAAAAACTAAGTAAAATATTGAATTATTAACATAAATCATATTAAAGTATAGCCACTTAAGGAAGAGTTGGGTAACCTCGAACATCATCGGGCGCACCATTTAGGGAAGAAAAAGCCATTCAGTTACACGTGCTAATCAATTCCTCTATAAAGTTTACTCTGAAATAACTATTTCACCTTAATCCCCCCTAGCTTAGCTAGCTGACTTTAAACAAAACAATACGAAGGAACGTATATTGAGAATATTTACTTTACTACAAAATGCCTACTTATTTGTATGGCTTTTCTCTGCAATTAAAGCTGGCTTTGTTGCTTTAACCCTCTCATTATTTTTTGGTTTATTTCATGATACTTGGTTTTTCTGGCCTGCATTTTGGGGATTCTGGATACCATGCTTAGTGTTTTCAGCTATTTCAAGTTGGAAAGGCAGACAAGCATTACAGCCTTTTTCGGATGTGACGGCAACTTTTTCAGGAACAGCATCAGAAAAGCAAAAAAAACGAGCCTTTGAGGCGCTTAAAGATGAGCTCAATGAGTTCGAAGACGCTGATGAATACGACGATGAGGAACAAGAAATAACAGTCAGTGTTACTGAAAATAAAACAGAAATGAAGCGATTAATAACGGCTCTGGTTAATGCTGGTGTTATTGAGTTAACGGCGGAAGTGAAAGAGCAAGTTAAGGAATACATAGAAGACTATGATCTTCGTAGTGAATCTCTCTGCAAAGAACACTTCGTGCAAGAGTTATTAGCAGAGAAAAGTATTCTTTGGCAAAGCGGTGAAATTTTTGACCCTGCTGAACACTATGCAGAGGTAATGGGAAATATAGCAAGCGGTGCAGACCAGCTAGAGATTAGCAATATTCATTGTGAATTTGATGAAGAAAACAACAACGTCGAGCTAAAGTTTGATTCTAGAAAGGGATCCCAACATTGGTTGTTTAAACAATATTCCCATTTAGTTTCAGAGAACTTTATTATTCATCTGGCATTAATGCTGAAAAAAGAAACTGGCCTGTCGATGGGATTGCTTGATAACGACGAGAGCGACGAACAAGCATGGGCAATATTACTGCCGAAAAATTCATTGCAATCACTGTCTCAGCAAGGTGTGATTTCTGGTAAGGAGATAGTGTTATGAGTTGGTATTTTTATCTTTACATTGCGCTTTTTGCCGCCTATCAAATCTATATCATCAAAGGCAGTTGGTTTGTTGAGGAACGCGACTTTTGGTGGGGGGCCTTGCATGCTTTTTTATTAACATCAGCAGTGGTTGTGTTTGCCGATTACGCAAATTGGTTGACGTTACCTTATCAGTGGCTAGCATCTGCGGTGACTTCGTCATCAATTATTTTAATTGTAGGTTTTATTTTAGCTCAGGAGTTTAATGCCTATTATAACGCTGAAGATGAAGATGAAGGCACTGTAGAAGACAAAGAAAAAACTAAACCTGATACTGATAGCTTTACTACTTCTAGCCCTAGCTCAGTTTATTCATTCAGTGAATTAGCTGTCGCTAACAATGAAGATAGTTCAACTCAGCCATTAAATATTGATCAGTATCGCCCCGTGTCAGATCCTGCTGAAATAGGAGATGCCATTGGTAAACTGTTTTCATCTAATTCAACTGACGATGAACTTGCTCAAGCCTTAGAAAAAATAGGTGGTACAGATGATGAAGAAGACGATGAAGATACGGGTTCTGGCTATCACTTTGCAGGAACGACTATTGTTTTCGCGTGTTTAAGCCCTGCTATTTACATAGCCTGGCTTGTTTTAGTGGACAATACGCAAGGTCTAATTAGCTAAACAAAAAAGAACCGCCATCAGGCGGTTCTTTTATATCAACAACTAAGTCACTGCCGAGGCAAGTATTCGTGAACCTAAAATGGTATCTGACTTTCGCTCACATTCCGAGTTTGGTTGCGAAATACTCAATAAACAGTAATCGCTGCAAGGAAAATTATGAACTCAATTGACTACTCTAAATACTCAACTGATGAACTACTTGATGTAAAAGAAAATATAGATCCCAATACGGCTAACTATGGTGTTTTAATTAGCGAACTATCCAATAGGCAGGATGAAATAAATGAAAAACGAGAGCAGGAAAAGGCTAAAGCATTCTCACTTGCTGAAAGTAGAGTGAAAGTAATAGGCTATTTTCAAGTTACTGCTGCTGTAGCAATTTTGTTCTTTTACATCACCTCAATATTCGACGGCTCCGTGTCACTGCTAAGTACCGCAGCGTCTATATTTGTTATAGCACTTAATTTAATTGCTGGGCTGACAGCAATAAAGGAAATGTATAAATATTATTGGGTTTCAATTCTTAACCAGTCCCTTCAAGTTCCTAATATTGTAATTGGTTCAATTTCAGCGACATATTCAGGGCTTGGTGGTATTTATACTTACATTAATTGGAACCCTGAGTTTCTATTTGGTATGACTGCTTCATTTTCACCAGGGTTTATCTTTAATGAATACACTGAGAAGCTGCAAACTCAAACAATCTCAATTGATTTCTTGGCAATTATATTTATCCTTGCGCTAGTTACAGTAAGTGATGCCCAAAGCACATCAATCAAGCAGAATTAAGCTCTTATTTTGATGACTGTCTAAATTTATAAAGGCTATGATGCCCCCTATTAAAGACCAATTTTGTTTTTTGAATCGACCTATTTTCCAAACTCCGTTTGGATTAAGTCAACGTCGTGGCGCTTCGCCCACCCCAGACTAAAAGGAGTTAACTGCGACTCCCTCTTACTTTTCGCTAAGAGCTACACCCGCAGCTCCGGCGAAATTTAAACAGCAAAATGTCCAACGGAGAATCAACCAGCGTTAACCTTCTTTGCAGCCTGCCCCGGCAAGCTGCCAAAATCACTAACGCTTCCGATGGGATGGATGCCAAAGAGTGACCCTTCCAGTCGAAATCAAGCTCAAATCTTAAGTGTAGGATGCACTAAATGCCTTGAAGCACATGGATATACGAGAAAGACCATGTCTGGTCTCACGCGATTTTCTTGCTTACCTCAATTGGAATTGAACATTCAAAGAAATAAACCTTTAAACTTCAATTTTTAAAACATATTCTCTCTGTTGATTTAATCTTATCAATCACTTAAGTTAGTTGGCCTATTACATATACATCAAAAGCAGTTTAATCACAGACATGGAGTTCACGTGATAAAGTATATTCTACTATTTACCTTCTTATTCTCTTCCTTCAGCGCTCAAGCAAATAAGTTAATTAACGATGATCGCATCAGTAATCAGACAAATTGCTTTAGCTCTATTTTTACTGACTACGATACTTGGCATAAATTCATGGAAGAAAAGTATCGAAAGAAATTAAAAATTGAACACAAATTCAATAAAGCATTATTACAATTTGATGCCACGTTTGGCACAGAAAAGTTCAATCACTTTAAAGCGAATTTATCTTGTAGCACATTTAGTTATACGGTAAATAATACCGAGGTAATGGGCTATGTCATAAAACCCAAAGAGTCTGAAGCTAAGTTACCCGTTTTAATTTATAACCGCGGTGGTAACGGCAACTTTGGCAGTGTTGTCTTTGGCACAATGATGTATGAATTATTTCCGATTGTAGAGCAAGGCTTTGTCATCATCGGGAGTCAATACCGTGGAGTTCATGTTAAGCAGCCAAGTGCTAAAGATGAATTTGGCGGAAAAGATGTGAGTGACGTTATTGCTCTACTCGATTTAATCCCCAATATTAAAGGCGCAGATCCGCAGCGCATTGGCATGTACGGAGGCAGCCGCGGCGGTATGCAGACACATTTAGCCATGAAACAAGCAAGCGGCATCAAAGCAATTGCTACTATTGCAGGTGTATCAGATTTACAACAAGGGTTACTAGAACGGCCAGAAATGGAAAATGTTTATAAGAAACGAATTCCTTATTATGAACTCAAAAAAGATGCAGAATTATCAAAGCGCTCGGTAATCAATTGGACTAAAAACCTCTCTCCCAATGTACCAATCTTGCTAATACACGGAACTGAAGATAAACGAGTTGCCGCAAACCAATCCATTGTACTTGCAGATGCATTAACCCAATATGGTATTCCCCATAAACTGGTACTTTACCCCGATAATCATTATCTAAGAGATAGTCGAGAACAAATGAACCAAGAGTTAGTCAGCTGGTTTCAAAAGTATTTATAAAATCTATGAACTGGGGGCTATTAGCCCCTTTCTTTACTCTCTCATCACACTCGAAAATAATAGTGGATAAGAAGTTTGCAGCCTTTTAGCGAAGCCATCACTTTACTCTCATATTAATGAAAATTGTTCTTTAACCTAGCGACAATATTGCTAATACTTTAGTTTTCTAAAATGTTGTTTACTCTGACTCAACTTATTTATATTCTGATACTCAACTCATTAAAAATGCGTACTTTTATAAATCGTTTTATATAAGCATTGGGTGGGTATTTACAAATAACTATTAGAACAAAAATTATAAGATACTTGTTCCCCCCTTTCACTCACCTCGGGTGACCCAATTAATTGCAAGGATGAAATTAATGACCAATGAATCAAGCAGTGAACTCGTCATTCGCAGGTTATACCAAGTCACCCAAGATCATAGTAAAGGCTTTGAGCACCAGCTTTTAGAACTGTTAAAAATGGGCCTTGAACGCTTTGATTTAGACATTGCAATTTTATCTAAAATAGATCAAAACAAATATGTGGTTAAATATTGCGTCACACCAGATGAAGTGCCGTTAAATCCTAACGACTGCTTTGATTTAAATGCAACCTACTGCAGCATGACTTGCAATGCCAAAGGTCCTGTTGGGATTGAACATATGGGTGAAGATGATGCATTAGCAGTTCACCCTGCATACCAAGCATTTGGCCTTGAGTCCTATATAGGTATCCCTATTCGCTTAAACGGCCAACTTTATGGCACGCTCAATTTTTCCAGCCCTACCCCTTACCCGAGAATGTTTCGCGATGTTGATATTGATGCCTTGCAGCTAATGGCTTCTTGGGTTGAAGTAGAGTTGATTCGTCGAGAACAAGAAGCACAACTAAAAGCATTAAACAAAGAATTACACCATTTAGCCAACTTTGATAGCTTGACCAATGTGCCTAACCGACGTGGCATGCATCAGACATTGCACAAAGATTTGAACAGATTAAGCCGCAGCCAGGGACATGGAACCATTGCCCTTCTCGATATTGATAGATTTAAACAATTAAATGATACCTATGGTCATCAAGCGGGTGATGATGCATTAGTGGCGATCGCAGAGAAAATCACTCAATCGCTGCGTGACTATGATTTTGTCGCTCGATTTGGTGGTGAAGAATTCTTACTCTGGTTACCTGATACTGCTCAAGAAGAATGCTCTATTGTCTGCAAACGAGTAATGGAGAATATTGCCACCATTGGTATTACAGCTGAACCCATAACGGTTTCAATAGGCGCTTGTCATTTTCGCTTTAATCAATTCAAACCTGATGATATGAGCAAGCTCATTGATAATATTATTTCTGAGGCTGATACCGTACTTTATGAAGCTAAAGCTCAGGGGCGAAATAGATTGAATAGCGTGACCAAAGTGTTATCGGCTGATTAGCTAATTTTTGTGTTCTTGGCCATTGTATTTCCAAACTCCGTTTGGATTAACGTCGTGGGTTTTCTGCCCACTGCTGATTTTGATATCAGGGTTTCAGCCTGTGTTTCCAAACTCTGTTTAGATTAACGTCGTGACGCTTCGCCCACACCAGACCAAAAGGGTATCAACAGCAATACCCTCTTGGAACACCCCGCTGCCCCGCCGAAAAATGCTAAAAAGCGCATAATTTTCGATGGGGATTGCTCCAGCTTTTAACTTCGTTTGTTGTTAACTTCAGACTTATTCGAAAATGCTAACGTTTCCGATGGTGCATCCCTGCACCGCGAAAGCTATGCTCACATCCATGTGAGCATCACCCTATTTTCTTCAACGTCCTCAACCCAAATTGAGTCTTTTAGCTGATTAGATTCTTGGTCTTTGTAGTTTTTAATTGACACGAATATGCCAAATCGAAGAGACAATAATCCCAGTGTAGATGCGTTCAAGACCTTCGAAAACATGGATGTTTTCGCAGAGCCCACATGGATGTGTTTACGGCGTGTCTTGGATGCATCTGCACATAAGCCTGCGGCAGGCAATGGATTAGATTGAAGTGATGGTCTTCGATACTTGAGCAGGGATAAATGAATTTCATAGTTGCTGTTCGTAACTCATTTATGCCCCATAACGAGCTAGCAAGAGAAACTCATGTGGCAGTGAGCGGAAATATCCCCTTATCTTTTCTAATGTATTGCGCACTAAATCTGACTTTGAAGTACTAGATAGAAACACAGTTATAATTGTACGCAGATGACTCGCGAGTATAGTGAGCAAAAAATCGGGTGATTTATGCTCGA
The DNA here is from genome assembly GCF_018100775.1 of Shewanella sp. MMG014. NCBI lineage: Bacteria > Pseudomonadati > Pseudomonadota > Gammaproteobacteria > Alteromonadales > Shewanellaceae > Shewanella > Shewanella sp. MMG014. The sequence goes on along the minus strand of NZ_JAGJDZ010000009.1, from coordinate 3,507 downwards.
TAAACTGCTAGTTTTTTGATAAGTTGTTGAATCTAAAGTTATTGATAAAAGGTTGTAGAGACCTCTACATCAAAGCGCTCACTTTTGCGGGCTTGATATTAATAAAACGGGTCTTACATTTTCATTTTATCAATACTAAACAGTCGGTTGGCTTGGTATCGTTGCTACTAAGTTGAATTTTGTCAGGAACATTATCGAGCAGCTATATAATAAGCTGTTAGTTTGCAAGGAAGCATCGTGCATATCGAATTTTTGAGAGATAAAAATCAAATAATGCCACAAATAGAAAACCCTTCTAAGGTTACTTCTATGAAAATATGGCACTGCAATTTTCACTCACTTAAATCAATCCTTGAATGTAATAACTTAGAACAACTATCTATTGCTACGCTACCTGAAAGTGATTTTGAATTTCTGGCTAAATGCCCAAACTTAAAATTGCTATCAATTGTTCACTTGCCTGAAATTGTAAGCTTTGAGAGTTTTCCTATTTTAAATCAACTCGAAACGCTTTCTCTTTCTACGCTACCTAGTTGGGATTCTTCGGGTAAAAAGACAGCAGTAGACTCATTGGCTCCTTTGGCTAAGTTACCTAATCTAAAGCATGTTGAATTGTTTGGCGTTGTACCAGAAGATTTGTCTATTGAGAGTCTTAGCATTTTTAATAACCTACAGAGCGCTCGTTTTTCTAAATATCCTAAAAGGTTACTAAACGCATTTTACAAACAGTCAAGTGTAAGCGATGATTGGGCACCAGAAATTGCAAACTAACAAGCTAATTAATAAGGACAAAAAACAGTTGGCTGTTTTCGTTCCTCAACATTTTAGCCAACAATTTTTTGCCCATTATTAGGGCGTTAGGTGACTATTGAGTGAAGTATCTTCGGACAAATTTGGCAACAGATTGGAAGTTAGAGAAATCGCTATCTCAATTGGTCATTGAAAAGGTGCTTTGGTTTATTCCTAAGGCAAATCCTGATTACGAAAGTAAGCTTCATCTTGTGAAAGAATGGCTAATTGAATTTGATGACAATGATTTACCTAAACGAGAGATAGGTTTAGATAAAAATGGAGATTTAGTTTTATCTGGGCCTAATTCTAATAATGATGGCTTTTGGCTTGATACAAATATGAAGTATCAAGATATAAAAGGTAAAACTTGTACGCCTTATATATTTAGTAAAACGTGGCGTGACGTTTGGTGAAGTAGTCACCTAACAAGGCGCTCAAGAGGGAAAATTTACAGTTGGCTGTTTTCACTTCGTTCAACAATTTTAGCCAACTACAAATTTCCCCTTAGCGGGGCGTTATATACCTAGGTAAGCATGGACGTAGACTACACGAAATACTCCCTATCAGAGTTGAGAGATTGCAGAGAGCATATTGACGAAAATGCTTACCCTGAACGGGTCAAAATTATCGAAGAGCAAATTGCTATTCGTATTAAAAATGGTGACTTAAAAAAATCATCTAAAAAAATGACCAAGAAAGAATCAGATGCTTTTCAATGGGCATGGGGTAATCTATTTCTTTCACTAGTTTTCGCATTTTTAGCAATATCAGGAGTAATAAAAGGGTCTATTGGTAATGCTGCAAAAATGGGTAATTATAATATCTCCGAAGATCCTACTGGCTTTTGGGTCGTGATATTTATTTTAGTTTTGCTTTCAGGGCATAGGCTTTATAAATCAATAAAGGGTTTTGGTGGTAAAGGTATATAACAAGCTAATAAATAAGGACAAAAAACAGTTGGCTGTTTTCGTTCCTCAACATTTTAGCCAACAATTTTTTGCCCATTATTAGAGCGTTATATGGCAGGAAACTATGGCGTGTGATTTCTATTTTGATTCCAATTATGAGTGTATTGAACATCATGAAGAGAGTTTCTTTAGTTTTGTTACAGATGGGCTTCCTCAATTGCAAAAGTTAAAAGCTAATTTTTACCGCGATCCAGGATTTACTAACGAAGAATGCAACTCAATGGTTCATGAGTTAATTTCAATTAGAGCTGAAATTATCAAAACTAAAGAAACTGCATATATTGCAAAAGTCCTAGATAGGCTGATTTTATTTTTTAGTACAGCGTATATAGGTCAGTTTAGTGTTCGGACGGTAAGTGATTAGTCTGTATTAAAGCCATATAACAAGTCGTTGAAGTGGGACTCGTAACTGTTGGCTCGGTTCCGCTTCGCTACACAATTTTAGCCAACAATTACTCGCCCCTTAACGAGGCGTTACATTTAAGGAAAGATATGCCTATATACAATAAGCCAACAGGTCAATTAATGCGTGATATGATTTCTGAAATGGATCTATCAGAGGGCAAAAGTTTTACCAAAGCTGAGGTGATGTTATGGTTCTCATTGAAGTATCCTAAAATCAAAAAGAACACAATTTCTTGCCACCTGATAAAGTTTTCTACAAATGCCAACAGTCGCCATCACTACAATGCAAAAGTTGGAGAAGACGACCTTTTTTATCAAGTTGGTAAAAGTACCTATCGCTTATATAACCCTTCTATTGACCCCCAACCTCTAAGCTCAGATTTAACAGACGAAGATAATGAATCTTTTAATGAGCCTGAGGAAGTAAGAGATACTAACGAGTTTGCATATGAAAGAGATCTTCAAAATTTCTTAGCTAGAAATTTAGAGCTAATCGAGCCAGGACTTAAAGTCTATGAGGAGGACGGAATCTCAGGTATTGAATATCCAGCGGGCGGGCGATTTATTGATATTCTTGCAGTCGATAAAAGTAACAATTTCGTTGTAATTGAGCTTAAAGTGTCTAAAGGCTATGACAGAGTTATTGGTCAATTGCTCAGGTATGTTTCTTGGGTTAAAAGAAATATTATCGAAGTAGGTCAATCTGTAAGAGGGGTGATCATTGCCAGAGATATTTCTGAAGATTTAATGTTAGTCTGTGAGGAGCTTAAAGATATAAGCTTATTTGAATATGAGTTATCAGTTAAGCTAAATCAAGTTAAAAAAATGTAACAAGCGCGTGCACCAAGGACTAAATTTCCGTTACGCGTTTTGGCATAGCTTCGCAATTGTACGCCAAACACTTCACTACAATTTAGCTTGTGACGCGGGCGTTATACATACAAGGAAATGTTAGGTGTCATCTGATCAAATTGCACGATACATTATTGGGTTTAGTTGGCTTTACCACGGTATTTTTCCAAAGTTATTGCATATTGCACCATTAGAAAAAGCAATGACTGCTAGCCTAGGCTTCTCTGACGAAATTTCTTATTTTATTACTAAAGCAGCAGGTATTGGCGAGCTGATATTTGGTTTAATATTTATCATATTTTATAAAAAACGTACTGTTGTAATGTTAAATATTGCAGGTCTAATTGGTTTACTGTTTTTTGTTGCTGTTTTACAGCCTCAACTTTTGGTCGGGGCGTTTAATCCGGTTACAACTAATATCCCACTAATTGGTTTAAGCTTCATTTTATTAGGTAAATTGCAAACTCGACAGTAGTGTAAATTGTATGTA
>NZ_JAGJDZ010000008.1:0-264656 GCF_018100775.1 Shewanella sp. MMG014 | reverse complement strand
GTTTACAAAGGGAGTTTGGTGGTGTTTGAGAGTATTGCGATCTATTCAGGATTAATTGCAACAATCTGGATTTTCATTGGTGTTTATGTCGCAAGTCGGTTTTATGCTGGGTATAGCCATTCTAAGCAATTTTGTAGCGAGTTAGGTGCGACTGGTAGCCCAACTGAAAAATTGTCTCCTTTAATTAATAATTATCCTCTTGGTTTTCTATTTTGTTTTTTCGGCTGGTATCTGGCTCAACTCTCAAATGTTTCAACTTTAGTGAATGTAGCGGGTTGGTTAGTTATAGCTCATGGTGTTGGTACATGGGTCGCTGGTTACTTCCCAATGGACGCCGATCCATTTACTAAAAATCCAACTTTTAATTGTAAGGTACATTCTTGGGCAGGTTTTATCATGTTGCTTTCATTAGTTGTAGCACCAATATTAATTGCTATAAGTCCAACAACTGAAATTATCCCATTATATTTCCGTATTTTTTCATTGGTTTCTGTTGTAGCTGCTGTTTATTATCTTTTCGCAATGGCTAAAGCTGTAAAATCCCAAAGCAATCCTGGAATCCATCAGCGTATTTCATATGGCTTTCAGCTAATTTGGCTAAGCGCTTTTTCACTAGTATTGGTGTAATTGTAAACTAACACATATGAGCCTTCCGCTAGTCAATAGGCAAGCCTAACTTATTTGACTGCTTTTGCAGTCAAATTAAAATCAATCAACAAATTCATCTACTTCGTCTGTCAGTTAGCTGTCAAATCATCGTGCCTTTAGTAACAACAGCATGCAAACACATATAGAGGCTTTTCTAGTGCGATTTCTTTAAAAATAAAGAGTGCTGCCTGACGCTTTTCAATCCTTTGAAATATCAGGGGCACTACGACTAAATGGATTTAGGAGATAGAGTGACGCAGGAAGCCAAAACTGAGACATTTATCGGTTAACCCTAAGATGGCACTATTCAAGTCAGAGGTGCTTGTTGCACAGTTAGTTTCAGGCTCATTTAAGGTGTAAACGACTTTGGTGGTTGTACTCATTAATGCGCGCCAATAAGGTGTCATTCTTTATAAAATCAAGTGCAGTCGATGTAGCTTAAATAGCATTTGGCATAGTGATGATGGTGTGAAGTCATTGCTTCATTAGCCACATCATTCACGGTCATGCTCGCTTCTCTTTTTCAAGAGTATCTAGTTAGGTGTTCAGCTCACCTTATTGCGCGACTTATCCTTTTAAGAATCGTTGTTCATCAAACACCGTTTTGTTCTTTAGCATGAAATAGACACAGCGACCAAGCTTGTGTGCCAGTGCTGACAAGGCTTTGGCCTTACTCATTCTTTTTTGTAATTTATTAAGATAATTACGGGCATTATCATTACCTCGAAGGTAAAGCACCGCCGCTTCAGAGAATGCCCATTTTAAATGAGCATTACCGATTTTATTGCCATTAGTGCCATAGGTTTTTCCGGCGGATTCGGCTTTGCATTTCACTAATCTAGAGTAAGAAGCGAACTTTTGTACAGATTCAAATCGGGCGACATCACCGATTTCATATAAAGGGCATGACCTAGAATAAAGTCGATGCCGAGTTCAGCGCACCAATCAGACACCCAATACCAACAATGCATGCACTCAACTCCGACAATGACATTGCCGATATAGGGTTCGAGTATGAGTAATAAATCATCTTTGTCAGCCCCAATCTTTTTATGGACGACAACTTCCCCTTGAGAATCAATGATGCAGACATAAAGTAAGCGTGCATGTAAATCGATACCACAGTAGTATGGATGTGAGTTATTATAAAATCTCATTGAGCTTTCTCCTGTTGGTTTGGTCACCTTAAGCATACCGCTGATGCGGCTTGCTAGGGAGGGGGCTCAATGATTATCAAGCCAATCAAGGTGGACGCGTAAAGCTTAAGGAAATATATGCGTATACGTAAAGCAAATACAAGCGACATTGATGTTGCGTGGGAAATTCGTAAAGAATCAATCAAAGCTGAATGCGTTGATTATTACCCTAACGAAGTAATCGAACCTTGGCTTAATGGTGCCCTACCTGAAGGTTTCGCATCTGAGATTGAAAGTCATTTCTATGTTGCCTTGCAAGGCAATAACATCTTAGGATTAGGTGCATTCAGTTATAGCGAAAATAAAATTTACGCAATTTTTGTTAAGCCTGAATTTATGGGTAAAGGTGTCGGTAAACAGATTATGGCTTTTCTTGAAGCTTTAGCTCTCGAAAGTAACATTAAAACCGTTTACCTAGACTCAACTTTAAATGCTGCGCCGTTTTATCGTTCACTTGGCTATGTTGGTGATACCGTCATCAAGTACAACAACCCACGAGGTTTTGTAATGGATTGCGTGGCAATGCAGAAGTCGTTAACCGGCCTATAGAAAGGTGTTAACCGGCCTATGAAAAGGCATTAACCACCCACTGACAAAGCATTCAACGGGACGTTTAAGGCTAGATTTTTCTTGTTGAGCTGGTTATTTTAGCCGAGGTTCAGCCGCCCGTTAACAGGGCTACTTGGACTTACCTTTGCCAAACAATTTTCCGTTTAACAATGTAAGGCTTGTCGCACTATAACGTGCCATAATCCCGTTCAACTTTCGCGATACGAACTTTAAAATCACTATACCATTTGGTTCGGCCATGCTGCTGGGCTAACATGTGTTCTGAATTGGCTTTCCATTGTTTAATCGCATTAATATCACTCCAATAAGACACCGTTATACCTATATTTTCTCTTGCTGACTCTATTCCTAAAAAGCCAGGTTGTTGCGCTGCTAACGCTACCATTTGGGTCGCAACTTCACTGTAACCTTCATCAACGTCGGAACGTGTTGATGAAAATACCACAGCGTAATATGGTGGCTTAGGGGTATTAGCAATATTGGTCATCATCACTCCGTAATAACTGTTTGAAGAAACATTATGATAGCGATAGTTAACATCAAACCTTCGCCCCACTTTGTCAATAAAATATCAATTAAACCTTAACGAACCCTTTAATTTAGGCTTGGCTAAGCTGCATATATATCATTGATATCATATACTGTATTAACAAAATCAATTCTTAAAAATATCGAGCGAATAATGGAAGTCGAACTATTAGAAATTCGTAACTTCATCCGCCAATATCCTCCTTTTGATCAGCTACCTGAACAGGCGTTAGAAGAAGTCTCACAAAGCGTTGAAATTTCTTACTATCGTGCTGATAGTATGATCATTGAATTTGCAGATAAAATACACGATTTATTTATGATCCGAAGTGGCGTTGTAGAAGTGTATCGACGCAACGGTGAGTTATACAATCGTTTAGATCAAGGCGGTTTATTCGGTCAAATGGGCTTATTGACCAATAATAAAGTCCGTTACCCTGCTAAGTCGATTAAAGACACCTTACTGTATTGTATTCCTGAAAAATTGTTTGAAGCATTTTGCGAGCGTTATGACGTTTTTGCGGATTTTGTAGAAGTTGAAGGCAGTATTAGATTACAGCAAGCAGTTGAAGATAATAACGATGATGCAAACTCGTTAACCACCTCAAAAGTTAAAACATTAGTCAGTGGTGAGCCCGTCATGTTTGCGACAACCACCAGCATTCAGCAAGTGGCTAAAATCATGTCTGATGAGAATGTATCAGCAGCCATGATCCATGATCCTAACTTGCCAAGTGAAGGCGGGAATAGTTTTGTGGGTATCATCACTGAACGAGACTTATGTGCCAAGGTTATCGCTCAAGGGCTAGATGTAAACACCCAAGTCGATGAGATCATGTCGACAGAATTAATCTCACTTGATCACAACGCTTATATTTTTGAAGCCATGTTAATGATGCTTCGTTATAACGTGCATCACTTACCTATCCTCAAGAATAAACAACCAATAGGTTTAATTGAAGTCACTGACATCATTCGCTATGAATCACAAAACAGCCTGTTAATCGTTAGCAGTATTTTTCAGCAAAACAGTATTGATGATTTGATCGTACTTTCAAGCCAAATTAAAGATTGCTTTGTTCGGATGGTGAATGAGGATGCAAACTCCCACATGGTGGGTCGCGCTATGTCTGAAATTGGCAGGAGCTTTAAACAAAGGTTACTTGAACTTGCAGAAGAAAAATTAGGCCCCCCGCCAATTCCCTATTGTTTTCTTGCATTAGGTTCTATGGCGCGTGACGAGCAGTTAATCGTAACAGACCAAGATAACGCCATTATTCTAGATAACGATTATCAAGAAGCGCTTCATGGTGAATACTTTACATCCTTAGCCACATTTGTATGTGATGGACTAGCATCATGTGGATATTCTTATTGTACTGGCAATATTATGGCCACTAACCCTGAATACCGAAAAACCCAAACAGAGTGGGAAGAATGCTTTACTGATTGGATTGAACACCCTAATGCACAAGCGTTACTTAACTGTTCGATATTTTTTGATTTATACGGGGTGTATGGTCGTCCTAAATGGGCTGAGCAACTCAATGCGTTCATATTACGTAAAGCCAAAAAGAATAACCGCTTTCTTGCATGTTTAGCGAGGAATGCCCTTAATCGCACACCACCGCTGGGTTTTTTCAAAGATTTTGTAATGGAAAAAGATGGACGCCATAATAACTCTATAAATTTAAAACGCCGTGGCACAGCACCCTTGGCTGATTTAATACGTGTGCATGCGTTAGCAATTGGTTCACAATCTCAAAATTCATTTGATCGATTAGAAGATATTATTGAAGCAGGTATTTTACCGCCAACCAAAGGTAAAGATTTGCAGCATGCAATGGAGCTTATCTCGCTTGTGCGTATTCGTCATCAAGCACTGGATATTGAGGCAGATCAAGAACCCGATAACAATATTGAGCCTGAAAACATGTCTGGTTTTGAACGCCGCAACTTAAAAGATGCTTTTTTGGTGTTAAGTAGCGCGCAAAACTTTTTGAAATTCCGTTATAGCGCTAATAGCATGCAAGGGTAATTATGCGTAATTTTGCTAATCAAGAAGTGCTTAACTGGAAGGTTTTTCTACAAAACAAAGCCTTAAAAAGCAAAGATGCCCGCTTAACTCACTTTTACGAAGCTAACACCTACCATGGTGAGACTCAGTTAAAAGATATTGAGTTCGTGGCATTAGATTTTGAAACAACAGGATTAGATGCCCAGCAAAATAGCATTATTAGCATTGGGCTCGTTCCCTTTACCCTAAACCGAATCGCATGTCGACAAGCTAAGCATTGGTTTATTACCCCTGAAGATAAACTGCAAGAAGAGTCTATTATCATTCATGGTATTACCCACTCAGATTTAAAAGGTGCACCTGATTTACTCAGGATACTTGAGCAATTATTAGATCAATTAGCAGGCAAAATTGTGGTAGTACATTACCGCCGTATTGAACGTGACTTCTTTGATGCTGCACTTCGCAGTTTAATTAACGAAGGCATAGTGTTTCCTGTGATTGATACGATGCAAATTGAAGCTGATATTTATCAAGCTAGACCTAAGCAGTTTCTTGATTGGATTATTAAACCTAAACCTCACTCTATTCGTTTAGCCAATAGCCGCACACGCTATAATTTACCAACTTACCCACCCCATGATGCACTCACCGATGCGATTGCTACAGCTGAATTATTACAAGCGCAAATTAGGCATCATTTCAGCCCCGAAACACCGATTAAAAAGTTATGGCTCTAATTTTGTTTGTTTAACTGGCTCACCCAGTAACCTTATTGTGTTTAAGCTATTATTCACAAACCACAAATGAAAAGCCGATGAGTGCAACACACTCATCGGCTTTTCTATTGTTTGGATTATTAGCGTTAGCGAACATTACTAGCGTTAACGAACATTACTGGCGTTAGCACACATTAGTATTGCTAGCACAGCGAATCCTTAATTAGCGCTTCTCGGTTCTAAGCCCCATGATTAAACTCACACACATCACCAGTAAAATGATGGTAAAAGGTAATGCGGTGGATATGGCGCCAGCTTGTAGTGCTTCAATAGCTTCTGTGCCGCCGACCCAAACAAGTGCTGCAGCAATTGCCCCCTCAACCAGTGCCCAGAAAACACGTTGTGGAGCTGGCGCATCAACTTTACCGCCCGAGGTAATACTATCAATAACCAGTGAACCTGAGTCTGAAGAGGTAACAAAGAACACCAAAACAAGCACCACAGCTAATAGCGAAATGATGTTACCAATAGGTAACTCATCAAATACCTGGAACATGGCTAATGGCACTTCTGTTAAGCCCTTTTCACCTAATGCCCCTACGCCATTGACCACTTGGTCAATGCCCACACCGCCAAATACTGACATCCATATGATGGTAACAACTGTTGGAGCGATTAACACCGCAGTCATAAACTCACGAATGGTTCTACCGCGTGAAATACGTGCGATAAACATGCCCACAAATGGGGACCAAGATATCCACCAAGCCCAGTAGAAAACAGTCCAACCGTGCATCCAAGCTTCATCTTCTCGTCCAATAGGATTACTGAGGGGAATGATATTTTCGATATAACCCATGACCGTTGTCGGGATGGTGCCCATTGAAACTGCAAACGTCACTAACGCGACAAACACCAATAAGGCTAACGCCATTAACATATTAATGTTACTAATGACCTTAACACCACCATCAATCCCCCTCATCACTGACACAACTGCGACTAAGGTGACGGCAAAAATAATGGTAATTTGTAGCGTTAACCCGTTAGCAATGCCAAAGATATGATGAAAACCACTTGCCGCTTGTTGAGCCCCTAAGCCCAGTGAAGTAGCAAGTCCAAATAAAGTGGCTAATACCGCAAGAATATCCACGATATGACCAGGCCAGCCCCAGGTTCTATCACCTAAAATAGGATAGAAAACCGATCTCATGGATAAAGGTAAGCCTTTATTGTAAGCAAAAAATGCTAGCGATAATGACACCACACCGTAAATAGCCCAAGGATGCAGTCCCCAATGGAACATGGTTGCGCCCATTGCTAATTTAGCTGCTTCAGGCGTATTCGCTTCAACGCCTAGCGGGGTTTCATACCAGCCTGTGAAGTAAGCAACAGGCTCTGCAACCGCCCAAAACATCAAGCCAATTCCCATACCGGCAGCAAATAACATTGCCACCCATGATAATCTTGAATAGTCAGTTTTCGCCTCTTCTCCTCCTAAACGCACTTTACCAAAAGGAGAAATAATCATTAGCAGGCAGAACAAAACAAAAATGTTGGCAGACCACATAAACAAGCCGTCAAATGCGCCGATGATTTTCCATTTAATTCCATCAAGTACGGCTTTGGAGGTGGCAGGGTCTAAAACGAGTAAGGCAATGATGAATATGCCGATGAGAGAAGCGCTGATCCCAAAAACAGGGTTGTGGACATCAAAGCCCCATTTTTGAATATTATCCTGACCGACTGTGTAATCGGTATTATCTATACTGTACTTATCTTTATTCTTTTTCATTGATCCTCAATTAGAAGAAATTTTCATTCGAAAATTGTATTTATATTTTACGTTATAAGGTGAGCTTTTGCTGAGAAATGACCCGAACAATCTTGTTTCATGTCACTATTTACACCAAAAGTTAGATATTTTAACAAAATGAATGCGTAAAATGGCAAATCGGCGGGTTATTGTTTCGATGAGTTGAGTTTTCATCAAAATAATTTTTAGTTAAATATCAATTGTTTTTGTCTTGCCCCGGTTTACATAAGCCAAAAACAAACAAGCTCAGCAAAGGCTGAGCTTGTTTCATACTAAAGCGATGTGATCAAACCTTGTTAACTGTTTAAGATGATTTGCTCTCTTAACTGCTTAACTTGATCTCTGAGCGCCGCTGCTTGTTCAAATTCAAGATCCCTTGCATGTTGATGCATTTGTTTTTCAAGCTCGTCGATTTGCTGTGATAGCTCAGCAACGCTTTGTACTTTACTGGTAGCGGTATCGTATTGAGGCTCAGACTCTGCAACTTTACCAAATGCGGTATATTTATGTTTGCTGTTACCCCGATGTGGATCGCCTAAATCCATCACATCAGTGATCTTTTTAGTCACACCTTTTGGCGTTTGTCCCAATTTAACATTATGAGCGTGCTGTTTTTCACGACGCCTTTCAGTTTCACCTATCGCTTTTTCCATTGATTTAGTCACTGTATCGGCATACAAGATAACTTTGCCATTAACGTTTCGCGCAGCGCGGCCAATGGTTTGAATTAGTGAACGTTCTGAGCGTAAAAATCCTTCTTTATCCGCATCTAAAATACACACCAGTGAGACTTCTGGCATGTCTAATCCTTCACGAAGTAAGTTAATCCCTACCAGCACATCAAAATGACCGAGTCGTAAATCTCGTATCACTTCCACCCGCTCTACAGTATCAATATCTGAGTGCAAGTAGCGCACTTTAACCCCATGTTCATCAAGGTATTCGGTTAAGTCTTCAGACATTCGTTTTGTCAGGGTCGTGATTAACACCCTTTCATTAGCAGCGACTCGCTTAGGAATTTCAGATAATAAATCATCGACTTGTATGGCCACTGGACGAATTTCAATTTCAGGGTCAAGTAATCCTGTAGGTCGTACGACTTGCTCAGCGACTTCGCCGTCGCTTTGGTCAAGTTCGTAATCACTTGGGGTTGCCGACACAAATACCGTTTGTGGCATTAATTGCTCAAATTCTTCAAACTTTAATGGTCTATTATCTAATGCAGAGGGTAAACGAAAACCATATTCTACAAGCGTCGTTTTACGGCTACGATCACCTTTATACATGGCTCCTATTTGCGGTACGGTAACATGTGACTCATCAATAATTAATAACCCATTGGCAGGCAAGTAATCAAGCAAGGTTGGCGGCCCGTCCCCCTCAGCTCTACCAGAAAGATAGCGAGAGTAATTTTCGATACCTGAGCAATACCCAAGCTCAACCATCATTTCGATATCATATTGTACTCTCTCAGAGATACGCTGCGCTTCAATCAGCTTATTGTTATCCAATAATTCCTGACGTCGCTCTCTTAATTCTTCTTTAATATGCTCTGTCGCTTCGATGATTTTTTCTCTTGGCGTCACATAATGGCTTTTAGGATATACCGTGGTGCGCGCTAATCTTCGAGTGACTTGACCTGTTAACGGGTCAAACTCACTTAACTGTTCAATTTCGTCATCAAACAATTCAACTCTGACAGCATCTCTTTCTGACTCTGCTGGGAAAATATCGATTACTTCACCACGAACACGGAAAGTACCACGCTGCAAATCTATGTCGTTGCGGGTATATTGCAATTCACCAAGGCGGGTAATGATGTCACGTTGCCCCATAAAGTCGCCTTGACGAAGATGCAATAACATCTTCATATAAAGTTCAGGATCACCTAGACCGTAAATGGCAGAAACTGAAGCAATCAATACTACATCTTTGCGCTCTAACAAGGCCTTAGTTGCAGACAAACGCATTTGTTCAATATGGGCGTTTACAGAAGCATCTTTTTCGATAAAGGTATTGGAAGCAGGCACATAAGCTTCAGGCTGATAATAGTCATAATATGAAACGAAATACTCGACCGCGTTATGTGGAAAAAACTCTTTCATTTCACCATATAATTGTGCAGCTAAGGTTTTATTAGGCGCCATGATAATCGTTGGGCGGCCTAAGGTTTGAATTAAGTTAGCAACCGTAAAGGTTTTACCAGACCCCGTCACCCCAAGCAGCGTTTGTTTAGCCACTCCCGCTTCTAAGCCATCAACAAGTTGTTTAATCGCAGTCGGTTGATCACCCGCGGGTGAATAATCTGAAACGAGGTTGAATACTGTGTCAGTCAAAGCAAATACCCTTTATATAACGTCATGCTATTTTATACTGAACCCGATAAATTTAGCTAACCGTTCGGTTGAATTTCCCAAAACAAAAAACAAAGTGTATTCAATTGATGAGTTAAAGTGATGAGCTAAAGTGATGAGTTAGATGCGTAAATACCCACCCCTTATAAACTTTAATCAAGTCGCTAACGGATAGAGCAACCCACTTCCTTATCAAGAGATTATTACAATATAAAGAAAGAAAGATGAAATAATGCTACAACAGTTACACACTATGTCATTTGTACGTAAAACCGCCAAAAACCCCGTTTATTAGGCAATTTAATACACAATCTGGTGCAATAACTGAATACTTTACCCATCCCTAAATAACAAGTGCTAAAAAATAGTTATTGCTTTTTTCAACATACTGAAAAATATATAAAAAATAATCTTGTTGAATATCAGCCAAATTTAAGTCTGTTTCAATAAAAATAAGGGTTACAGAGCATATTTAAGGAGTAACTCACAGGCTTATCCACAGATTTAGTGGATAAGTGCTTCAAACCCATTAATCGTGGGCTATCGACGTAAACAGAAATTAATAAAACCGTAAGAAAAGCAACATGAAATAAAATTACATTTGTAAGTTGATTAAATTAGTGCCCTATTTTAGCGCATACAAGACTAGTACAATGGTTTGATGAAAACCTATGGTTTGGGTTCAATAATACATTGCCATTTACAGCACATTTCTTGATGCTTTTGAGTAAAGGCTGCAGAACAGGTTTACTGCTTAGTAGCAAAAACGACGGTGTTTTTTGAATACTCCCGCAGCTCAATAGAAAGCCATTCTATAGGATGATGCTCTAACGCTACTTTACTCAAAGCGCTATTGTTAATTACCTTGTAGTATTAACCAATGCTAATTACACACGTTGAAATGCTCGATACTCAGCATGCTCTTCTAGTACACGCTTGCAAGCGCTCTTCTATAGTGTTTTTCTTTTAGCGCCCTTCTTTAGCGCTCTACACAAAATGTTTTATACAAATTGCTTTTATAGGAAGTGCTTTATACGAAGAGCTTTATATAAGAAGTGCTTTTATAGCTAACGTGAACCTTCTACCTATATAGGTAATAATGTCGGTTTGTCATTTCTGCCACCTCTTTATTGACTAAAGATTTCTCATTACTTGATCGGTTCTATTGAACCTTATCTTCATCTGCTGTTCATTTGCCGCTATGCGCCTTACACTCTATGCGCTGTTCGCTAAAGGTTATCAGCTGTACATTAATTAACGTGCATTGTTTGTTCATTAACTCAATACTTAGTGCTTGATGCTTAGTTCAAAACAAGCTTAGTGGCAGTCCAAATCGTTAAACGACATAACATACTCGTCTTGAATCAATCCTAAAAAGCAAAAAGACAACCGAAAATCGGCGCTGATAGCAGTTAAAACCTTATTTTGCCGTGGTTGATACTTGAATTAACCCATTAAAGTGGAGATGATGAGTTAAATGACAAGATTCATTGCCATTGAGTAAAAGTGTTACTTTTCAAATTGATTAGTAAAAAATAGCCATTATGGGCATTTATAAGCCACGATGGGTATTAGATGAGCAGTTAACATCAATTTTTCACTTTTTTTTATATCTCGAGTTGACTCATTGATCAGGGCGTTTTACTATGCGCTCCGTTCTCAGCAATACATTGCTAAAAACGATTCCCCTGTAGTTCAGTTGGTAGAACGGCGGACTGTTAATCCGTATGTCACTGGTTCGAGTCCAGTCTGGGGAGCCAATTTAGTTTAGTTTGTTGAAAATAAAGATAAAATGCGATTCCCCTGTAGTTCAGTTGGTAGAACGGCGGACTGTTAATCCGTATGTCACTGGTTCGAGTCCAGTCTGGGGAGCCAATTTTATCTTAGTTTTAATCGATTCCCCTGTAGTTCAGTTGGTAGAACGGCGGACTGTTAATCCGTATGTCACTGGTTCGAGTCCAGTCTGGGGAGCCAATTAAAACACAATTAAGAAATAGCGATTCCCCTGTAGTTCAGTTGGTAGAACGGCGGACTGTTAATCCGTATGTCACTGGTTCGAGTCCAGTCTGGGGAGCCAATTCTTATATATTCTTCAATTCCCCTGTAGTTCAGTTGGTAGAACGGCGGACTGTTAATCCGTATGTCACTGGTTCGAGTCCAGTCTGGGGAGCCAAGAAGAATTCAATCGTTAAAATTACTACCTTCCTCCTATTACTATCTTTTTTAAATTCCCTTATATTTTTTTGTAAATTACACTACAATTCTATTCGTTAACTCCTTTATTTGTTGTAGCTTTTTATTTTTCCGCTATACCAAAATTGAATGAAGACAACTGTGTATTATAGGAAATGGACTATTCATGGGTTTATCAAAATCTTTCCAATTAGTTTTATTTGTCATTTTCGGATTATTACTTTATCGGATTTACGATCTAGAAAATAAAGAAATGCAGCGCCAAGGTTCTATAGCGACCGAAAAGTACGCTGAATATGTTAATCAAATGTCTGATTGGACAGGTGACGGCAAATCACTATATGAATTACTTTCTCAACAGTTTACTTTTCAATTTTTTCAATACATACATGAAAGTGACAGTGATAAGAACTTCACGTTTGGTTCACTCGCTAAAGCTGAAGGCAATTTTGAAGATACCATTTTTAAAATTGAACTTGGCCATACAAAAGCATTCTCACAAGGCCGACTGCAAGTCAGACTGAGTACGAGTTCGGTAATTTCAGCAAGTTTTGTCAACCTTGAAAAAGCAGCAACCTTAACAATTGTCGCTTACTTGTTGATAATGATTAGCTTTGCAATACTTATGGCCATTCATCGCCGTGGCATAAAATATATTTGTGATTACGTAGATAATATCCCCAACCTGTCTTTTCAGGCTGTTGAGACTTCACGCTTACGAGGTTCATTAAAACCCATTGGCGTTGCTCTTGAGAAAAGCCGAATTGAACTTAAAACCAGTATTGGTAACTTCCATAAAGAAAACGACTTATTAACCAAAGCCGCTTATCAAGATCCTGTAACTGGCTTCTCTACTCGTCGTCGATTTAATGATTATTTAAAAACGATTACTGATTCAGATAAACAACAATTTGGGGTGCTTTGCATTATTAAAGCCGCCGAATTATCAAGTATTAATCAGCTTCATGGCCGTGAAGCTGGCGATGATTATCTAAGTAAAATTGCCACTTGCATACGTCAAGCAGCAGCCAAAACTGGGGTCAATGAATATTATCGAGTATCGAGCAGTGATTTTGCGCTATTTATCAACGATATTACCGTTAAAGAAGGCGAACAGTTTTTAGTCAGCTTAAAACGTTACCTGGATGAATATGCTCAAACGGTTGATACCGACAGCATCGCCCATAGCGGAATGGTGCCGTTTGAACAAAACTGTGACTCTCATGCCCTGCTGACACTTGCAGATACTGCAGTCAGCATTGCTCAAACATCAGGGCCTAATCGTTACCATATACTCGAGAAGTTTTCTGGTAATCAGCAATTGGGCGACGATCACTGGAAAGTGACCATTAATGAATTAATTAATCGTAAAGGCATCAAGTTTTTCCAGCAGCCTATTTTACCTTGTAACAATCAAGTGGATGTTTATCGAGAGTTATTTGCTCGCTTTTATAATAGTGAAGGCTCAAACTTGCCCACTGCCAGTGTCATTGCCATGTCAGAACGTCATGGGCTAAATGTGGATTTAGATAAAATGATTGTGGTGCACACGCTACAACTATTAAATTCAAACCCAAGCCTAACGGGTAACTTCGGTATTAACATCAGTGCCTCATCAGCCTTACAAGAAGTGTTTGTGTCATGGTTACGCGATATATTGTCGAGTCACCGCTCTACCTCTGCAAGAATCGTATTTGAGCTTAATGAATCTGGCATGCAAAAAAATGTCACTGCCAGTCGCCGTTTCGTCAACGAAATGCATAAAGTGGGCGCAAAAGTGGCCATTCAACATTTCGGATTAGGCTTTTCTTCGTTTAAATTTTTCCGCGAAGTAAAACCAGATGTCATTAAATTAGACAGCAGTTACAGCGAAAACATTGATCAAGATAATAACAACAAATTCTTTGTCAGAATGATTGTTGATATTTCACGCAGAATTGGGATTAAAGTCATAGCCACAGGCGTTGAAAAACAAGATGAGAAACTCACATTAGAAAAAATGTTAGTTGACGGATTACAAGGTTATTATATTGCTAGGCCAGAAATTATCGCTAAAACAGATAAATAATCGACCAATGTCAGTCCAATCTTACAAATTAGGGTTATTATTTACATAACCCTTTTTTTTATCCGTTGTTTCTCAAGCCTAAACCTTAGATAATACAACTAATATCTGAATTAAAAAGTGTAGTAATGACAGACTATCTCTTACTGTTAATTGGCACCGTGTTAGTCAATAACTTTGTGTTAGTAAAATTCCTTGGTTTGTGCCCTTTTATGGGAGTATCAAGCAAGCTCGCCTCAGCCATTGGTATGTCCATGGCGACAACGTTTGTGTTGACCCTAGCTAGTATTCTCAGCTTTTTAACCAATGAGTTCTTATTAAAGCCTTTCGACCTCAACTATCTAAGAACCATGAGTTTTATCTTGGTCATTGCTGTCGTCGTGCAGTTTACTGAGATGATGGTTCAAAAAACCAGTGCATCATTACATCGAGCTTTAGGTATTTACCTGCCACTTATCACAACCAATTGTGCTGTATTAGGTGTTGCCCTTTTGAACGTCAATGAAGACCATAACTTTATTCAATCTGCAGTTTATGGCTTTGGCGCCGCTATTGGTTTTTCATTAGTGCTTGTTTTATTTTCAGCCATGAGAGAACGTCTTGCTGCAGCTGATGTCCCTCTACCTTTCAAAGGCGGCGCTATCGCCATGATCACAGCGGGTTTAATGTCTCTTGCCTTCATGGGATTTGCGGGGCTGGTTAAATAATCATGTCTAGTATTGTAATCGCAGTTATCGTGCTCACCGTATTAGCACTCATATTCGGACTCATTTTAGGTTATGCCTCCATCAAGTTTAAAGTTGAAGGCAACCCCATTGTTGAACAAGTTGAAGCGCTGCTACCGCAAACACAATGTGGCCAATGTGGCTACCCTGGCTGTCGCCCATACGCAGAAGCAATTGCCAATGGCGATAATGTCAATAAATGCCCTCCAGGCGGCACTGCGACAATGGAAAAAATAGCCAGCTTAATGGGTGTTGAGCCTGAGCCGTTAAATGAAGTCGCTCAAGAAAATATTAAAAAGGTCGCCTTTATTCGCGAAGACGAATGTATTGGTTGCACCAAGTGTATTCAAGCCTGTCCAGTGGATGCCATTTTAGGTGCTGGTAAGTTAATGCATACCGTTATCGCTAAAGACTGTACAGGCTGTGATTTGTGTGTCGAGCCCTGCCCGGTAGATTGCATTGACATGATACCTGTTGAACAAAACCTTAAAAATTGGGATTGGAAGTTAAGCCGTATCCCAGTAACTATTGTAGAAGGTGTTCAAGCGCCTAACCGTGAAGTAAAAGAGGAATCTCAGTGCTAACTTTATTAGAACAAATTGATAAAGGGACGTTATGGCACTCTCCAGGCGGGATCCATCCACCACAATTAAAAACCGTATCCAATCAAGTTAGTAGCGCTCGACTACCGTTATCGCGTTATTATTCTGTACCTGTCCCGCAAGTGGGTGACAGCGCACGCTTACAAGTAAAGGTTGGCGACAAAGTATTAAAAGGCCAAATGCTGACTGAAGGTGAAGGCTTTATGTACTTACCAGTGCATGCCCCAACATCAGGCATTATTGCTGATATTGCGTTAAAGCCAAGTAATCATGCATCAGGCTTACCCGTATTGACATGTGTGATACAAGCTGATGGTAAAGACGACAGCATTGATTATCAGAGCAGTGAGTTAGCAACCTTATCTAATCAACAAATTCTAGATAAAATCAAGCAAGCTGGCATAGCGGGTATGGGGGGAGCAAGTTTTCCCAGCCATATAAAATTAAACCCAGCCAGTGAAATCGATTTAGTTATCATTAATGGTGTGGAATGCGAACCTTACATTACCTCAGATGATGTAATTATGCGTGAAAACGCTACCGAGATCCTCTCTGGCATTAACATCATTAATACTTTGCTCTCTCCTCAGCGCATTATTATTGCTATTGAAGATAATAAACCAGAAGCTGTCAGTGCAATGCGTAGTGCACTTGATAACGCTACTGAATTACAAGGGATTGTCAAAGTGACAGTCATCCCTACTAAGTATCCTTCTGGTGGCGAAAAACAGCTTATACAAATCATTACTGGCCGTGAAGTGCCAACTGGCAGCATTCCAGCTCAGCAAGGCATTGTTGTTCATAACGTCGGTACGGCTTACGCTATTCAAGATGCCGTGCTACATGGGAAACCGTTAATTGAGCGCCTAGTGACTTTAACTGGTGAACAAGTCTCAACACCAGGTAACTACTGGTTACCCATAGGTTCAAGTGTTAAAGATATACTTGAACAAGTTGGTTTTGATGAGGCGCCTTTACAAAAAGTGATTATTGGTGGCCCAATGATGGGTTACGCACTACCAGATTTTGATGTACCAGTGCTAAAAGGCACCAACTGTATATTGACCCCAAGTCAAAATGAAATAGCGCCTGATGCTGAAGAAAAAGCATGTATACGCTGCGGAGAATGCGCCATTGCATGCCCTGCACTATTATTGCCTCAGCAATTATTTTGGCATGCAAAAGCAGAAGAGTATGACAAAGCAGCCAGCTTTAATTTAAAAGACTGTATCGAATGCGGCTGTTGCAGTTACGTTTGTCCAAGCGATATCCCCTTAGTTGAATATTATCGTATTGCAAAATCTGCTCTTAAAAACGAAGCTGAAGAAAAAAGACAAGCAGAACAAGCAAAAGTCCGATTTGAGGCAAGACTGCAGCGTTTAGAAGATGAAAAACGTGCACGAGAAGAAAAGTCACGCTTAGCCGCAGAAAAACGTAAAGCTGCGATGGAAAATAGTGATAAGAAAAACGCGGTTGCTGAAGCAATGGCTAGAGTGGCTGCGAAAAAGAAAATGGCAGAACAAAACACTCAAGCAGATAGTAAACCTGCCGCTTCCACAGATAAGTCATCAGCAGTTAGCGCTGCCATTGCACGTGCTAAAGCGAAAAAGCTCGCGCAACAGGCAGAAAATCAAGCATCAATTCAGGAACCATCAGCACAGTTAGATCAAACAACAGAACACGCTTCACCTGTTGATGACAAGAAAGCACAAATAGCTGCGGCAGTTGCACGAGCAAAAGCCAAAAAACGTCCGCAACAGAGCGATAATAAGGTTTCTGAGCAAGCACCCGATAACACTAATGAATCTGTACCTGTTGATGATAAAAAAGCCCAGATAGCTGCTGCAGTAGCCAGAGCTAAAGCTAAAAAACTGGCTAAACAAGCTGATACTCAATCAGAAGATCAACAGCAAACAATAGAATCGTCTTCAGTTAACGAGCAATCGTCAGTGCAAGCGTCGTTATCTCCTGCAGATGAGAAAAAAGCAAGAATTGCCGCAGCTGTCGCTAAAGCAAAAGCGAAAAGGCTGGCTCAAAGTGCTGGACAACCGCAGCAAGATGATGAACACCTTGCACAAGCACAAGCAATTGACACTTCCGTTACCGTTACCCCAGAAACAGAATCAGGTTCAGTAGCGGAAACACTCACTTTGTCTCCTGCAGATGAGAAAAAAGCAAGAGTTGCCGCTGCTGTCGCTAAAGCAAAAGCGAAAAAGCTCGCACAAAGTGCAACTCAGCCACTGCAAAGTGAAACAAAAGCAGTTGAAACCGACATTAGCGACACCCAATCAGAGCAAACCTCAATTGAGCCAATAAAATCGGCTGCTGAGGTAAAAAAAGCAAGAATCGCCGCTGCTGTAGCCAAAGCTAAAGCGAAAAAATTAGCGAATCAACAGAGCAGTGAAAAGGAATAAACATGGCATTTAAAATTGCTTCTTCACCCCATGTGAGTATCAATTTGCAAACCAATAAGGTGATGCAAAGAGTCGCGCTATGCCTTATTCCAGGTATTGCAGCGCAAGTTTACTTTTTTGGCATGGGCACCTTGGTGCAAATATTAATTGCCGTTTTGGTTTCATTATCCGCTGAAGCTGCAGTGATGAAATTGAGAAACAAGTCGATAAAAAGTGCGTTATCAGATAACAGCGCTCTAGTTACCGCACTACTTATTGCTGTTGCCATTCCTCCGCTAACGCCTTGGTGGATGACCGTGATTGGCTGTTTATTTGCCATCGTGATCGTTAAACATCTATATGGCGGATTGGGCAATAATATTTTCAACCCTGCAATGGCTGCATATGTGTTGCTGCTTGTTTCATTTCCACTGCAAATGACCAATTGGGTAGCACCTGCAGAACTGACTGCCAACCATGTTGGAATTACAGCGGCTTTAAGCCAAATTTTTGAAATTAGCCCAGCGAGTTTAGATTACTTCAAAATCACGGTTGATGGACACACGATGGCCACGCCATTAGATACGTTTAAAACAGATTTATCTATGGGAATGACCAGTACAGAAAGTCTGCAGCGTAACGTATTTGACGGTATGACAGGTATCGGCTGGTTTTGGGTAAACATGGCTTACCTTCTTGGTGGCTTGGTGATGTTGAAGCTCAAGGTCATTCGCTGGCATATCAGTAGTGCAATATTACTCAGTATTTTTATTTGTTCAGGTTTTGCGTTTTTACTTAACCCTGACACCCATGCAAGCCCGATTCTGCATTTGTTTTCTGGTGGCACAATGTTATGTGCATTTTTCATCGCTACAGATCCTGTAACAGCAGCAACGAGCCCAAAAGGCAGATTACTGTTCGGCGCAATAATTGGCGTGTTAATTTTTGTGATACGCACTTATGGTGGTTACCCTGATGCCGTAGCATTTGCCGTATTATTGGCCAACATGTGCGCACCATTTATTGACTATTACATTCGTCCTCGTTCATATGGCCACCGTGCAGGTAATTAATCTGCGAGCTAACTGGATTATCAATGTTAAAAATTATTTCTAAAAATGGATTATTACTCGGGCTATTTGCGCTGTGTTGTACAGGCCTTGTAGCGTCGGTTAATTTTCTAACTAAAGATACGATTATCGAACAACAACGCAAGCAACTTGTCAGTGTGTTAGAGCAAATCATTCCTAACTCAATGCACAACAATCAACTTACTGATGATTGTATCCTAGTGGCCAATGCTGAATATTTAGGCACAGATGAGCCATTACCCGTTTATATCGCTAAAATGGATCAACAAGCTGTTGCTCTTGCCATAGAAGCAGTGGCTCCAGATGGCTACAATGGGGATATAAAAATTATTCTTGGTATCAGTAATGACAACGAATTACTGGGTGTTCGTACATTAACTCATCAAGAAACACCTGGCCTTGGCGATAAAATTGAACTTAGAAAATCTGATTGGGTTCTTGGTTTTAGCGGTATGACTTATGACTCTAATTCCAAACCAATGGCAGTTAAAAAAGACGGTGGCGACATTGACCAATTTACAGGTGCGACAATTACTCCTCGTGCTTATGTAGGCGCTATCAATAAAGCACTGGAATTTGTTGAACAACATCGTGATGAGTTGTTATCAACCGTCAATCATTGTGGACGTGAACATGACTAATTATCGTGAAATAGCTTGGCAAGGCTTATGGAAAAATAACCCAGGTTTAGTACAACTATTAGGCTTATGTCCACTGCTGGCAGTCACTGCCACTGTGACAAATGCGTTAGGACTCGGTTTAGCGACGCTATTGGTGTTAGTGGGCTCTAACATTTTAGTCTCGTTAGTACGGGACTATGTACCAAAAGAAATTCGTATACCGGTATTTGTTATGATCATTGCAGCGCTCGTCACCTGCGTGCAATTACTTATCAATGCTTACGCCTATGGTTTGTACCTTTCATTAGGTATATTCTTGCCACTGATTGTCACTAACTGCGTCATTATCGGCCGTGCTGAAGCATTTGCTTCACGTAATAATGTGACCAGTGCTGCATTTGACGGACTCATGATGGGTGTGGGTTTCACAGGTATTCTAGTGGTACTTGGTGGAATGCGGGAATTACTGGGTCAAGGCACATTATTTGATGGTGCAGAACTCTTGCTTGGCGATTGGGCTAGCTCATTAACTATTCAAGTATTTAATGTCGAAAGCCCTTTCCTCTTAGCGATGTTACCACCAGGTGCATTTATCGCCATGGGATTATTGATTGCATTAAAAAATGTCATCGACGCGCAAATTGAAAATAGAAAACCACAACAAGAAACAGAGACAATTGCACGTGCTCGGATAACAAAGGTTAGCTAAGTCATGAACAAACAAAAACGCCATGAAATTTTAACTCGCTTACGGGCAAACAACCCTAAGCCGGAAACAGAACTCAACTTTTCATCACCGTTTGAATTGTTAGTTGCTGTGACTTTGTCGGCACAAGCAACGGATGTCAGTGTTAACAAAGCCACTGACAAACTGTTTCCTGTAGCAAATACTGCCCAGCAAATATACGATCTTGGCGTAGAAGGATTAAAGACCTACATCAAAACTATCGGTCTTTATAATAATAAAGCGATTAACGTCATCAAAGCGTGTGAAATGTTGATAAACCTTCATGGCGGTGAAGTGCCAGAGAACCGTGAAGCATTAGAAGCACTACCTGGTGTCGGTCGTAAAACCGCTAATGTTGTACTCAATACTGCATTTGGCTGGCCTACTATCGCAGTTGATACCCATATTTTCAGAATGGCAAACCGCACTAAGTTTGCCATGGGTAAAAATGTCGACCAAGTAGAAGAAAAAATGCTTAAGGTGACACCTGCTGAATTTAAAGTTGATGTGCATCATTGGTTTATCTTACATGGAAGATATACCTGTATTGCCCGTAAACCTCGTTGCGGCAGTTGCATTATTGAAGATTTATGTGAATTTAAAGATAAAACAGACTAAGGTTTACCAACGTCTTTCAACTATATCGCCTTTGAACGAACAGTATTTTAAACTTTTCAAAGGCGCCCTTCCTCTTAGCCTCCTCTCCACTCAACGATAATTACAAACGCCCTCGATAACGCACCTGTGACTTAATATCACTTGACCAACATAATCAGTCTGTGTGTAAATTAGTGATTGTTTAAACCATCACCGAATATGTTGGCTTAATAAACAGTTACATTTTGGGGGCATAGTGGATACTCAATCAACGTGATTAGGGGGCTTCAGTGGGACATCAGCAAAGCAATTTACAGCGACTAGCTTCATTAACTGCATTATTTACCTTAACGTTAAGCTCAGCGCCGGTGTTAAGTGATGATCAAGCAAAAATGGTTAACCAGCTATGCTCGAGCTGCCATGGCATTAACAATATTGATCGCAGTGCTGGGTATTCACAAGTTCATTGGCAGTCACTTATATCATCCATGGTTAAACTAGATCCTAATTCTGTCAGTCAAATTAGTAAATATCTTGCCAATAACAACCCGCCTAATGACAAACGAGCTTCGACAGTAGTCGATGGTGACATTGAATTACAGTTTACCTATTGGCAAGTGCCTACACTAGGTCAACGGGCAAGAGATCCCATTCAAGGAAAAGATGGCATCATTTGGTGGGTCGGACAATGGGGGAATATCCTTGGGCGACTGGATCCCAAAACAGGTGAAATGAAGGAATACCCTCTGCCTGAAGGCACCTTCCCCCACAGCGTATCCTTAGATAAAAACCTAACGCCTTGGTTTCTTGGGAATAAAAATGGCACAGTAGGTTATTTAGACCTCGAAACAGAAAAGTTTACCGTGTTTAACATGCCTGACAAAAACGCTCGCGATCCTCATACTGGTGTATTCGATGATAACGGCATTTTTTGGTTTACCCTCCAACACAGTAATATGATTGGCCAATTAAATCCTATAAATGGCGACATTAAGCTTGTTTCATTGCCAAGTAAAAAATCTCGCCCCTATGGCATTAAACTCGACTCGACAGGTACACCTTGGGTCTCATGTAATGGCTCAAACTGTCTGATTAAAGTAGACAAGCAATCTATGGCTTTAGATGAAATTCGCTTGCCTGGTGATCAGACTCATACGCGTCGTCTCGCAATTACTCCTGATGATATGGTGTTTTATGTCAATTCAGGCATGGGAAAACTCGGCAGGTATAACCCTAAAACAGGGGAAATAACACAATGGGATACGCCTAGTGGTCAATATAGTCATCCTTATGCAATAGAGTATGCAAATGATGCAATTTGGTTTAATGAATCCGCTAAAAGACCAGAGACACTAGTCAGATTTGATCTTAAAAATGAAACCATGCAAAGCTGGCAAATTCCTAGTAAGGATGGGGTTTATTCAGGACTTATCCGGCACATGAGGATGGGAGAAAATGGTCTAATTATTCATCAAACAGCGACTAATCAAATAGCCGAAGTGACTTGGACTCAAGCTAATAAAGACTAAAGTGAATAAGGCTAAAGCGAACGAGATTAATGTTAATAGCACTAAAGTTAATAGCACTAAAGTTAATAGCACTAAAGTTAATAGCACTAAAGTTAATGGTGCTAAAGTTAATGGTGCTAAAGTTAATAGCACTAAAGTTAATGGTGCTAACTAGCCTTAAATAAAAGCTTCAAACCTGAAAGCTATTATTCTTATTATTAGCAGAAAATAGCTTTAGGTTTAGGCTTGTTTTATGTCTTTATAGGACCATTAAGATAAACTTAGCCTTGCCGCTCCATGCGCTTAAGCGACTGATTTATTTCAGCTACAATAAATTATTTAACTTCGTGTTTTAATCGTCCACCAAACTAAAGGCACTAACATCACAAGTTCTATTGCGACATTGACCCATTGTTTAGGTACAGAGCCATCAAGCACAATACCAATAAGCCTTGCTATTAACAAACCAATGAGTAGCGAGGTTAGTGTTGCAGAAACAGTCGCTTGCCATGGCGTTAATTGAAAATGAAACTGAAGCAAAAGCCCTGCACCAATAAATAACCCCCACCAGATCCGTCGCTCAACAGCGTTAAACGTATCGTTTGGAATAGGTTTATTACTCACTAACTCTGGGTTAGCTGACAGCACTAACCCAATCAAAAGGAGTATAAAACCCAGCCCTCTGATAAGTATTCTATCTTCCATCATGACTCCTGATTAGATGCAGCAAGGCATCAAACTCATTACACTATTGCCCCTTGTGGTAGCTCTGTAGCTTGGCTCCACTGTTTAGGTGATTGTCCGTACAATCGTTTAAACTCACGACTGAATTGCGAAGAACTTTGATAGCCAACAGCCATTGCTGCAACATTTACACTCACTCCTGTAGCAATTTTCATTGCAGCGGTATTCAACCGCATTGTTTTTACAAATTGAATCGGCGACATGGCAGTTGCTTGCTTAAATTTTCGATGTAACACTGCGCGGCTCATACCTACCTGTTCAGCCATCTCTTCAATCGTGACAGATTCATGTAAACGTGATGAAAGGTATTCGATTGAACGTGCTATCTCATTTCCGACTCCGAATGCTGCTCGCGCAGCTTCGCCTACATCGCCTTTTAGTACCGCAAAATATAATTCTCTCAGTCGGCTTGCAGCCAGAACCGCAATATCAAGTTCACTACCTTGTAGTTGTAGAAGACGCAGTAACGCATCTGTAAACGTGTCATCCCAACGCGCTAAAGATAAGCCTTGAGAGCCTGTTTTATATTTATTTTTGTGCCCCCCACTCGCTGCCATTTCAATGCTAAGTTCAGTCATCGTTTTTGTATCTAGTGATATCATCACTCCTAATAACGGATTATCAGGTGATGCTGTTGGGGTTCCTGCTTCAACTGGCATAGATATAGGGCAACACATATAACGATTTTCATCATATATAATATGTTTACCATCTAATATGGCTTGTTTAGCACCACTAATAATCGCAATAACGCAAGGTTCGTAGACAGCAGGTGCACAGCGCATAGATTCAGTCACGCGAAACAGTTGCACGCCTTTTATCCCAGTCTCTATTACACCATCTTGCGTGATTTTAGCTTCTATTAATCGTTTAATTTCTGATTTACTCATAAATGTCTTCTTAGTGGCACAAACTACAATCGCTAAGCTGCTAATTGCCACAGCTACAATAAATAAAGCCATGTTTTGCTTGTTTTCATGTAACTCAAAAGTAGCACTGAAAAACAGCCAACTCAACAAGGTGATACAAATAGGCATATTTTAGAGACTATATCGCCTAGTTATCGCCATAAGTGAGAGTTATAGTAGCTTCATCAGTTCATTAAACAGACACCTTAATGAACAAGAAACTCATTTTACTATTCACGATGCACACGCCATCGCCTTAGGAGAAACACATGTCACACAACAATCCATTTGGTGCTATGGGCTGGACACCAACACAGTTAGGTTCACTTTTAGGTAAAACATATCTCATCACAGGCGCTAATGCAGGAGCAGGATTTCAAGCTTCTAGAATACTATTATCTAAAGGCGCTAAAGTGATAATGCTTAATCGTAACCCAGAAAAATCCTCTGCAGCGATAGCAAAATTAAAGCAAGAATTTAGCTCAGAAGCCGATGTTAGTTTTATCAAACTTGATCTCGCTGAACTTAAATCTGTTCGAGGTGCAGCTCAAAGCATCCTTGAAACAGTAACAAAGATAGATGCCCTCATTTGTAATGGCGCCATAGCACAGATTGCTAAGCAAGAATTCACTAAAGACGGTTTTGAGAGTCAGTTGGGTGTAAATCATTACGGTCATTTTTTACTGTGCGGCTTACTGTTTAACAAAATTGAAGCATCTAAAGGACGCATTGTGGTTGTTGCGAGTGAAGGATATAAGATGGGGCTTAAAACAATTCAGTTTAATGATATGAATTGGGATAAAAACTATCATCCAAACAAAACTTATTGTCATAGTAAATTAGCGCAGATGATGTTTGCGTATGAATTACAAAACAAAATCGCCGCCGCGAATAAGCATGTTGAAGTATATGTTTGCCACCCTGGTGCATCAAATACTTCACTGATTAACGAAAAAGTAAACCTGTTTACTCGCGCATCATGGTCGATGATGGTCAAACTTGGCTTAGTTCAAACCGCTGAGCAAGGTGCTTATCCTGAAGTCATGTGTGCCACTGAACAATCCATTGCGCAACGTGCATACTATGGGCCTTCAGGAAGGTGGAATTGGGTTGGCCCTGTTGGCGAGTGTAAGCTTGAATCCTTTGCTACAGATGCATCTGTTTTAAGCAAGCTGTGGACAGTATCAGAACAACAAACTGCTTTCAATTGGGAATTTTAGCGTTAGTAAGCTCTTCATAAAATATTAACACTCACTTGAAATTCAGCCACAAAAAAACCGCGTTAAGCGGTTTCTTTTGGCTACTTGAATAATGCTCTTAAAACATTGAAACAAAGAAAGCACTAAAACAAATTACGATTACCACTGAGGTACCAAGAGCCATTTTTATTTCTGTTGTCATTATCTTGTCTCCAAATGAATATAAATTAATTTTAGCGTGTCTAGACATTTTTCCTACCTTTTAGAGGTAATTATGTGAACTCAAACAGTAAAATGGCACGCTAAATCAATTTTTTAACAGGCTTAAAATTTGTTACCCTAAACAAAACAACTAACTACAAAGAGTTTATTATGTCGCAATTGCTCCACACCATGATAAGAGTCGGTAATCTTGAACGCAGTATTGAGTTTTATACCCAGGTTATGGGGATGACATTACTGAGAAAATCTGAAAATGCCCAATATGAATATACCCTCGCCTTTGTTGGTTTTGGTGAAGAATCTACTGGTCAAGCGGTGATCGAATTAACTTATAATTGGGGCACTGATAGCTATGATTTAGGTAATGGCTTTGGTCACCTTGCTATTGGTGAAGAAGATATTTATGAACGCTGTAAAGCAATTGAAGCTGCTGGCGGAAAAATCACTCGTGCACCTGGCCCTGTAGCCGGTGGCACAACTGAAATCGCGTTCGTTGAAGATCCAGATGGTTATAAAATTGAACTGATTCAAAAGAAAGCCATGAGCGAAGGATTAGGTTAATTCGTTAATGATTTAGCTTTATATTCAACAAAAAAGCCAGCAAATGCTGGCTTTTTTGATGGAATAAACTTCGATTAGAAGTTCATTGTTACTCCAACAAAGTATGTACGACCGATAGTGTCGTAAACTTCTGGTACTGTACCACCGTCACTACCGTTAGACACTCTTGATGGTTCTTCATCAGTTAAGTTTTTAACACCACCACTTAACATCCAAGAATCATTGATAAAGTAGCTAGCTGAAATGTTGTGATAAAGAATTGAATCAACTTTAGTGCCAGCACTTAAGTCATCCATTTCACCGATATAACGGTTGAAGTACATTACACTCCAATCATCTTGACCTGCTTTGATACTAAAGTTGTTACGTACTTGAGCGTATGCGCCGAAGTTACCGTCGATAGTATTAGTGTAGTCAATGCCATCTTGCTCAAAGTTTAACAAGTAAGTTGTATCGTTACTGACTGTCCAATCTAAGTTTAGCGCGTCAAAGCGGTAAGCTAAGTTGAAATCAATACCACTTGTGTCTTGGTAACCTACGTTGGTTAATGAGTTTGTTAAGTTAGACAAATCTCCATTTGAACCAATGTTGAATAGCTCACAAGTTGCTTGGTCGCCGTTGTAACATGCATTAAGACCTGCTTGAGTATCTAAACGCGTAATTGCGTTTTTAACTTTAAAGCGCCAGTAATCTAACGTTAATGACATGCCATCGATGTAGCTAGGCGAGTAAACTAGACCTGCTGTGTAAGACTCTGATTCTTCTGGTTGTAGATCTTCATCTGATGTGTAGTTAACCAAGATTTGCTCATCTTGCTCATTACCCCATGGATCTTCTAAGTAATCGTAAGAACCTGAGTTACCACCGTATAGCTCGCTCACACTTGGAGCACGGAAACCGGTTGCCGCAACGGTACGGATCATTAAGTCGTCTGTTGCTTCGTAGGTTAAACCAATTTTCCAAGTTGATGCATTACCAAATGTAGAGTAATCATCAAAGCGTAATGCGAATTCACCGGTTAGTTTTTCAGTAAACGGTACGCTCACTTCTTGGAAGATAGAGAAAACATTGTAGCTGCCATCTGTTGGATCTTGCTGGGCTGCTGTACCTTCACCAGCAACGATAATTGGATCAGGATTGTAATAGCCGCTTTCATAGCGGTATTCAGCACCAACTGCGAAAGCTACTGGACCTGCATCTAAGTCAAATAACTCACCGTTTAAGCCCGCAGAGAATACATGCTGCTCGTTACCACCATTAGCTTTTTCTGTGTACGCAACACTGTCTAATAACGCTTGGTCAGTCATCGGTTGACCTGTTAACCACGCATCTTGATCAGCATAAATAGCATCAGCCATTAATGTTGCATTAATCGAGTTTTCTACAGAGGTATCTGCTTTGTTATTACCATAGGTATAAGATACATCCCAGTTCATACCAGTGTTGATATCTAAAGAACCTTCAAGGCCAGCAGAAACTCTCCAAGTATCAGTATCTTGACTGTAAATACGTGGACCAACATCATTCATACGCTTACGGTAGTCGATTTGACCGTCATCATTAGGAGCCATACCAGCATCAATCATGTCTTGATCAAGTTCAAAACACTTAGCTGGATCATCACCCGGCTGACAAACATCTAATGCTAAAATTGCAGGTTGAGCTGCTAGCTGCTGATTCGACTTACGTTTAGTGTAAAGAATATCACCAGTTAAAATAATGTCATTACCTAGCTCTTGCGTCATGTTTGCAAATAAGCTGTAACGTTTGCTTGGTGTTTGATAGAAACTGTCTTGAGTGAAGTCATAGCCTTCTTCACGATCAACCCAGTTACCATCAGCATCTTTAACCATGCCATCTAAAGAACCATTTGGCGTAGTAGAACTGTTACCTGGATCGGTCCAATCACGATCCGATTGAATAACACCTCTACGCTCAGAGTATGCAGCACCAAACGTATAGTTACCTGTATCGGTGTTAAAACCATATAGTGCACTGATTTCGCCGTTTTCACCGTCGCTCTTATCAGTCATGCCGCCTTGAACGTCTACTTGGAAACCTTCAAAGTCTTTCTTAGTGATAATGTTAACTACACCAGCAATCGCATCAGAACCATAAACAGCTGAAGCGCCATCTTTTAGAATCTCGACACGCGAAATCATTGCAACTGGAATTGCGTTTAAGTCAACTGAGCTATCAGCACCAGAACCTGAGTTAACCATACGACGGCCGTTAAGCAATACTAATGTACGTTGTGAGCCCATACCACGAAGGTCGACTTGAGCAACACCGTCAGAACCGTTGTTGGTGCTTGAACCAACTGCAGCACCAGCCATTGACGTTTGAGCCTGAAGTAGCTCATCGACTGTTGTAAAACCTTCTGAACGAATCGCAGCAGCATCAATCACAGTGACTGGAGAAGCAGTTTCCATGTCTTGACGTTGAATACGGGAGCCAGTAACTGCAATTCTTTCTACGTTAGCTGATTCTTCTTCAGCATAAGCACTTACCGATACGGCTGAAGCAGCGGAAACTGAGGCTAATAAAGCCACGTTTATGCTGTTTGATAGTTTTGATCTTTTAATCATTTGTTGCTCCCTGGTGATATCTTTTCTTATTCTGTTTACGCAAATAAATAAATATTTAAAATTGCGTTGGCCTAGATACTGAATAACCAGAGATATTTCGTCAAACCACGAAGTTGTAACTTTTAAGCCATTTTTTGTTAATAAATATGCACTACGATTGTAATCAAAAATAAGTGATCTACATCCCAAAACACCTTCAATTTAAATAAGCAGGATAAAAAACTATTTAATTGCAAATTGTTCAGCATTAATCACTGGTGTCGTTATAACATTTTTTAAACTTACTTCTAACCAAAAGTGTGACCCAGATCACACAAATATATTGAACCATGATTGGAGAATCGTTAATTAATTCAGAATTGGTTCAGCTACTGGATAGTTTTACTCAGAAAACGCTGAAAGCACCGCCACAACTAGCATTCAAGGATTATCAAATAATGATGTCTATTTCATCAGCATTATTATTAACAATGGAGGGTAATTATTTTGAGTTAGTTGTACTAATTACGAATTGATATATTGGCACAATCAATAAGATATTTTTACATTGGAGATATATACTGCCCAGGTATAACAAATCAGCAACAACATGCTGAAGAAAAATATTTTTTGATTGAATTTTACACAGCAGCAATTGTTATAAAAATGATAACAATCACTTTTGAATAGTTATTCACTTTTTAAAAACATAAAAAAAGGAAAGCTAATGCTTTCCCTTTTAAAAATGTTAACACTTTATTCTGCTGGTTTTATTATATCAAAGTGTTGATAAGCTCTATCTGTTGCAATACGACCTCGAGGTGTTCGTTGAATAAAGCCTTGTTGAATCAAAAATGGTTCTAATACATCTTCAATTGTTTCTCTGTCCTCACCAATAGCAGCTGCAAGGTTGTCTAAACCAACAGGCCCGCCCATGAACTTATCAATAATGGCTAACAATAGCTTTCTGTCTAAATAGTCAAAGCCCTCTAAATCGACATCGAGTAAGTCCAGCGCTTTTTTAGCCACATCTTCAGTAACAAAACCATTATGTTTAACTTCAGCGTAATCTCTAACGCGTCTTAATAAACGATTGGCAATTCGAGGGGTACCTCTAGAGCGTTTGGCTATTTCAAAAGCGCCAGCTTCATCAATCGGTAACTCCATCACCTTGGCAGAGCGAGTCACAATGGTGCACAAATCTTTGACGTTATAAAACTCTAGCCTTAACGGTATACCGAAACGCGCTCTTAATGGCGATGTTAATGCCCCTGCTCTAGTTGTCGCACCAATTAAAGAAAATGGCGGTAAATCCAGTTTAATTGAACGAGCCGCAGGCCCTTCACCAATCATAATATCCAGTTGATAATCTTCCATAGCAGGATATAAGATTTCTTCAACAACTGGACTTAAACGATGAATTTCATCGATAAACAACACATCGCCATGCTCAAGGTTAGTTAGTAGAGCGGCTAAATCGCCTGCTTTTTCAAGAACCGGCCCAGAAGTTGATTTGATATTAACGCCCATTTCATTGGCAACAATCATTGCTAACGTCGTCTTACCCAATCCTGGAGGACCGAATATCAACATATGATCCAGCGCTTCTTCACGTTTCAGTGCAGCCTCAATAAATACTTTAAGCTGTGCACGAGTGTCATCTTGCCCTGTGTAATCATCGAGCATTTTCGGCCGCATAGCACGGTCAATATGCACTTCTTGCTCAAACTCTTGTGGCTGAATTAAACGATCCGCTTCTATCATTGTTGCCTCTTTTTATAGCATTGACTTTAATGCAGCCTTAATCAGGACTTCGCTGCTCATACCGTCAGTGTATGCACTTAATACAGCTTTACTCGCTTGTGCAGGTTTATAGCCTAGAGAAACAAGTGCTGCAATGGCATCTTCTTCTGCATTGTTTTCAACAGCTGCTGGCTTATAGTTACTCTGTAAAGCAAACTCGCGCTCAGATCCAACTGAAGCCTCTAGTAAGCTTTTAAGCTTATCTCGCATCTCAACCACTAAACGCTCTGCCGTTTTTTTACCGACTCCAGGTAACTTAACTAAAGTGACTATATCATCTCGTTCGACACAATTAACAAACTCCGCCGCCGTCATACCGGACAATATTGTTAAGGCGAGTTTAGGACCAACACCGTTAGTTTTAATTAATAACCTAAATAACGCCCGCTCTTGCTTGGTTATAAAACCATACAAAAGCTGTGCATCTTCACGCACCACAAAGTGGGTGAATAACATTGCTTGTTGATTTAACTCAGGGAGCTCATAGAAACTGGTCATAGGTACCTGTAACTCATAACCTACACCATTTACATCCAACACGATTTCCGGTGCTTGTTTCTCAACAACCAACCCACTTAATCTTCCTATCATTTATAACGTCCGTATGTTCGGCTATGGGCTTTACCGCCCATTGCAATTAAACTTTGAAAAGTATGATGATGGCAAACGGCAACACCCAATGCATCAGCGGCATCTGCTTGCGGGGCAGATGGCAATTTGAAAATTTGTTGGATCATGTGCTGAACTTGCTCTTTTTGGGCGCGTCCAGTACCAACAACTGCACTTTTGATCTGAGTTGCACTGTATTCAGCAACGGGTAAGTTGGCGTTCATAGCTGCAACAATTGCCACTCCTCTCGCCTGGCCGAGTTTGAGTGCTGAATCGGCATTTTTAGCCATAAACACACGTTCAATGGCAAATTGATCTGGCTGATACTGTTTAATGATTTCTGTTATACCATCAAAAACTTGCTTGAGTCTTGTGGGTAAATCATCGGCAGAAGTTCGAATACAGCCACTACCAAGATAGCGTTGTTGGCGACCTTGGCATTGAATAACGCCGTAACCTGTGATCCTAGAGCCTGGGTCAATGCCCAATATAATTGTCATGGTTTACCCATTGCTTGAGCGTGTTAACCCAAGGTCTCCATTACTTCATCTGAAATTTCAGCATTATGATATACCTCTTGAACATCATCATGATCTTCAAGGTTATCAATTAAGCGCATAAATTTAGCAGCTGTATCCGTATCTAATTCAGCTTTAGTTCCTGCAATCATAGTCACTTCAGCATTAATCGCTTCAAAGCCTGCTGCATCTAATGCATCTTTTACCACACCAAAAGCATCCGGCGTAGTCATGACATCAAATGCGCCATTGTCATGGGTGATAACATCTTCCGCACCCGCTTCTAATGCAGCATCCATCAATTCATCTTCGTCGATATTTGCATCATAAGAAATGACACCGGACTTAGTAAACATATAAGCAACTGAACCATCAGTACCTAAGTTACCACCCGATTTACTGAACGCATTACGCACACCTGATACGGTTCGGTTTTTATTATCAGTCATGGTTTCAACCATCACTGCAGTACCGCCAGGTCCATAACCTTCATAAATAATGGTATCGAGTTGTTGCCCATCCAGCTCACCAGCCCCACGTTTAACAGCACGTTCGACTGTATCACGGGTCATGTTATTGGATAAGGCTTTATCAATCGCGGCACGCAGTCTCGGGTTTGCATCAGGATCTGAACCACCTTCACGTGCCGATACTGTTAACTCTCGGATAAATTTACTGAAAAGTTTTCCTCGTTTTGCATCTTGCGCTGCTTTACGATGTTTAATGTTGTCCCATTTACTGTGACCAGCCATTACGACTCCTTCAGTTATTTTGTTCTATATAAAAACAGACCGAGGCAATTGCCTCGGTTTGTCATTTAATGCTTGATGTCGACATACAAAAAAGTCGACTTAATCATTAAGCTTACTCTTCAGCAGCAGGTTTCTCTTGAGGAATGACACTCACACCTAACTCAACCAGTTGTTGTGGATTGGCAAATCCTGGAGCATTAGTTAGTGGACATGCTGCCGTTGTTGTTTTAGGGAATGCCATCACATCACGAATTGAGCTTGCTCCGGTCATCAACATAATAATGCGATCTAAACCAAAGGCTAAACCAGCATGTGGTGGTGTACCGTAACGTAACGCTTCTAATAAGAAACCAAACTTCTCGTTTGCTTCTTCGTCTGAAATACCTAAGATGCGGAATACTGCACTTTGCATTTCTGCATTGTGGATACGGACTGAACCGCCACCTAATTCGCAACCATTAAGTACCATGTCATAAGCATCAGAAACAGTACCAGCTGGATCGGCTTCTAATTGCTCAGGCGAAACACCACGTGGTGCGGTAAATGGATGGTGAACAGCATGGAAGCCACCATTTATTTTTTCGAACATAGGGAAATCGACAACCCATAATGGACGCCATTCACCTTCTAACAACTCAAAGTCTTCGCCGGCTTTAAGGCGTAATGCGCCCATGGCTTCAGCAACTACGTTAGCTTTATCTGCACCAAATAAAATAATGTCACCAGTTTGTGCATTAGTGCGAGCAATAATTTCATTAACGATGTCTTCGTTCAAGAATTTAAGCACAGGAGATTGGATACCTTCCATCCCAGCACTTAAATCATTGATTTTCATCCACACTAAACCTTTAGCACCGTAAATGCCGACATATTTAGTGTAGTTATCAATCTGTTTACGAGACAGTGATGCACCTGTCGGAATACGTAATGCTGCTACACGGCCTTCTTCATCATTTGCAGGACCACTGAATACTGCAAATTCAACGTCTTTTAAAACGTCAGCGACGTCCACTAACTCAAGTGGGTTACGTAAATCAGGCTTATCTGAACCATATCGTGTCATTGCTTCTGCATATGACATTCTTGGAAATTCGCCCAAATCTACATTCAGTAAATCGTTAAATAAACCGCGAACCATTTCTTCCGTTTTTGCCATCACTTGCTCAGATGACATAAATGACGTTTCGATATCAATTTGAGTAAATTCAGGCTGACGATCAGCACGTAAATCTTCGTCACGGAAACATTTTACGATTTGGTAATATCTATCAAAGCCCGACATCATTAACAATTGCTTAAACAATTGTGGAGACTGAGGCAAAGCAAAGAACTGACCTTTATAAGTACGACTAGGTACTAAATAATCACGCGCACCTTCAGGTGTGGCTTTGGTTAATATTGGTGTTTCAATATCTAAAAAGCCACTGTCATCTAAAAAGCGACGAACAGCGCTAGTCACTTTTGAGCGGAAAACCAAACGATCAGCCATTTCTGGGCGACGTAAATCTAGGTAGCGATATTTTAAGCGTTGTTCTTCACTATTGTTTTGGTGATTATCCATGCTCAGTGGTAAAGGCGCTGAAGTATTGATAATGGTTAGGTCTTTACCTAATACTTCAATTTCCCCAGTTTTCATCTGCGCATTGATTTGGCTATCAGGACGCGCACGTACTAAGCCTTTAACTTGCACACAGAATTCACCGCGTAGACTGCTGGCCACCTTGAACACATCTTCTAAGTCAGGATCGTATACAACCTGAACAATCCCTTCTCTGTCACGAAGGTCTAAAAATATAACACCGCCTAAATCACGGCTACGGTTAACCCAACCGACTAAGGTGACTTCTTGACCAAGATGAGACTTATTGACGTCTCCACAATAATGACTGCGCATTTAACTCTACCCTTTATTCGGAAATAGGTGTCTAAAAGAATGTATTTTTGCATTATATTAAAATAATGCTGGCAACTATAGCACTTATAATACGCCAATTTAGCGTTTAATAAATGAGTGCGTAATTTTTGCTAGGAAGTATCAATCAGTTTACTGCAATTGGCTAGAGTTTAGGAAAAACTTAGCAGCATAAGCGTGCAAAAAAGCAGCAAACAATAATGTTTTGGCTGCTTTTGGCCATTTTTGAGCCAATGGCAACGATTAGCTGTGTTTATCACCACCCTGCTTTTTCACTGTATACATTTTTTTATCAGCGAACTGTAACAATGAAATCGGGTCATCACCATCATCTGGATAAACGGCGATGCCAATACTTGCAGATGCGGTTAACGAAATCTCTCCCACCTTAATTGGCTCACTGAGCACGTTTAAAATGTTGTCGGCGACTTTGGCTGCACATTGAGCACTTTCAATTTTATTAAGCAAGATAACGAACTCATCACCGCCAAATCGCGACACGGTATCTGACTTTCTCACCACCGTCTTAAGCAAGTCAGCAATGCCTATCAATAGCGCATCGCCAATATGATGGCCATATTGATCGTTCACCATTTTAAATTTATCTAAATCGATAAATAACAACGCAAACTTCACCTGCTCTCGGTGATGGCTATTAATTGCGCAAGCCAAACGGTCATCTAATAATCCTCTATTAGGTAACTTGGTCACAGGATCATGTTCTGCAATAAATTTTATTTTCTTTTCAGCATTCTTGCGACGAGAAATCTCAAGTTTAAGGCGCTTATTACCTAAGAACACAACAAACGTAATCACACTGATAATCAGCAAGCCAAATAGCACAATGTTGAACCACTTTTGGTACTTGTCAGCTTCTGACCGTAAATCGACTGCGACCCAGTCTTGGTATAATTGCTGCTGTTTAGTTTCATCAATGGTTTCAATTGCTCGATTTAAAATCGGTACCAGTTCTTTTAATTTTGGATAGACACCAATGTGACTTTTTTGCTCAGTTAAATCAGCAACCAAGGCCATTTTCAAATCAGGAAAGCCCCCTTCATTAAGGGCGTAAGCCAGTGTAACAACCTGTTCAATGAACAAGTCTACGTGACCGGAAGACACTGCACTCAAGCCACTTTTCGTGCTTTCTACTTGCACAATTTCAAGGCCTGGAAATTGTTGCCTTAAAATATTTATCACATTGTAATCTTTAACCACAGCAATGCGCTTACCATTATATTGGCTTAGGTTAAACAATGGTTGCTGGGTTAACGTGGTGGCAATTGCCCAAGGTGACGGCCAATAGCCCTCAGTGAATTCAAGATTTGGTTCACGATGGCTATTTTTCGCCATACTCCCGACAAGGTGAATTTTCCCCATTTTTAAATCTTGATTGAGCATGCTCCAGTTCTGATACGCAACTGGAATAATGTCGATACCAAGCTGATGGGTAATAATGTTGACGACATCTTTATTAATACCAGAAAATTCACCTAGTTCATTTTGATATTCCATTGGAGCCCATTCGGTTAAGTAACCTAACTTAATGGCACCTAGTGAAGCTAAGTATTGCTTTTCCTTATTACTGATATAGATTTTTTTATCAATAGTAGAAAACGTCCTATCGGCTTTATTGAGTAGCCATTTTTGCTCTATTTTCGCCATTTCATACTGACTAATCAGCTTAAAACCATTGGCAATTCGCTCTGCAAGCTCAACATCTTCTAAATTTGTGAGGTTATAAATATTGGTATCAAAGTCTACGGCATTAAACTGATAAAACTCAGACCAAGATTTATGGTTAAGTAAATAGTGCGAGGTATACGCGCTCGATGCAACGAATCCAACAATATCGCCGTCGCGACTGGCCTTTATTAATTGGTCGATTGAGTCGTAATAACGAATTTGCGCATTAGGAACTAATTTTCTTAATTCGATGATGTAAGGCGATGTCGCAAATAAACCGATACGCTTTCCATCAACTTCGCTAATGTCTTTTATTTCTTTTTCATAGCTAAAAAATCGACTTTTTACAGAATAGATATGGTTAGCCCTATTAAGCCCCGTATTGATTTGATCGCTTTCCGGGTAGCCAATATGCACATCAGCATGACCTTGCTTAATCAACTCGATGCTGCCGTTCATATCACTTGGAATAAAATCAATAGCAATGCCTGTTTTTTCAGACCATAAACGCCAAAGATCAACAAACAAACCATGGGGTAGACCATCTAATCCAATATCAACGAAAGGTTCGACATTCATCTGCATCGCAATGACAACACCACTTGATTCACGACGATAACCAAACCAACGCTTTTCAATTTCATCAACTAACTGCGTGGGTATTTGCTCAAAACCTTGATTAATCGCAGGTAACCAAGCTGCATTTTTTATCTTTACTGCAGGAGACAAATCAATTTCTTTGATCAGTAATCTTGATGAAATATGAAAGTTATTAGCTAATTCAAAATTGATTGGAATGCCATTGTAATAACCCTGTATAGCAGCAAAAGCATATAACTCACCTGCTACCACAGCATCATATAGCGCTTGTTTGGTTTTAAAATATTTAAAGGTTAATTTAGGTTCTATGGCTAATAAATCGGCTTCGTGAGAAGTGCCTTCAATGATGCCAATTTTAAAAGGCTTAATTTCAGTAATGGATTTTTTATTTGCGATATCTTTATGCAGGTATAAATAGGAATGAAGTGACGAAACTTTATCAGCGTAGGAGAATTGTCGCAGTCGCTCTTCTGTCACCGCCATACCAATATGTAAATCAACATCTCCATCTGTTAAGGCTTGTAAAGACTGATGCCATTGCATGGGTTTAAATGTCACTTTGGTACCTGTGACTATTGACCACTCGCGCCATAAATCAACCATGACCCCTGCAGCGTTACCTTTAGCGTCGACAAATTGATAGGGATAAGCATCCTCACTCATAGATAATGTCATACTACTTGGTAGCGATTCAGCAACAGAAGAAGTGCCTTCATTGGCTGAAACGAAGAAGAAAAAAGGGATAACCAGTACTATTACTAATAATGTTCTAATTAACTTCAAGCGCATTCCTTTGTAAATTGTCCCAACTCTACAATGATTTATAATGAGGTTTACCACTTTATCAGTGATTCCCTTCTGTAAAAAATTTATTAAGAACTTCTACTAACAATGTAAAAGTTTTTACATTTATGTTCATCATACCGATTTATATCGACCATTTGACCTCTTACATTAAAAAATTATGCAAAATTAGCTAAATAAATAAAAAAATACAAAAAATACCAATAGGATACTTGCTGCTATTTGCTAGGATTAGCTAAAATGAAATTACGATTTTTTCAAGTTACTGCAGATGAATTCTCAACAAGACACAATTTATGCTTCCGCTAGCGAACAAATATCAGATTTTCAGTTTGATAATCGTGTAGCAGGTGTTTTTAACGACATGATCCGTCGCTCTGTTCCTGGTTATACCCAAATCATTAGCACCATAGGTGATTTTGCTAATCGTTACGTCACACCAAAATCTAACGTTTACGATTTAGGAAGTTCATTAGGTTCAGCTACGCTAAGTATTCGTCGTCAAATTGAGCAGCGTCAATGCCGTATCATTGCCGTTGATAATAGCGAATCAATGGTGTCTCGTTGCCAAGAGAATCTATCAGCCTACGTTAGCGATACCGAAGTCGAATTAATTTGTGGTGATATAAGAGACATCGAAATATCAAACGCATCAATGGTGGTGCTTAACTTTACATTACAGTTTTTGCCTGTAACGGATAGAGACGCAATCATCGCCAAAATTTATCAAGGACTATTGCCAGGTGGTATATTAGTCATATCAGAAAAATTACGCTTTGAAGATGCTACTATTCAGACATTACTGGATGAGCAACACTTAGACTTTAAACGTGCCAATGGATATAGCGAATTAGAAATTAGCCAAAAGCGCAGTGCATTAGAAAATGTCATGCGCCCTGATAGCTTATCTATGCATCAACAGCGTTTTGCCGATAATGGTTTTAGCCATTCGACAGTGTGGTTTCAATGTTTTAACTTTGCATCTATGGTGGCAATAAAGTGATTAGTTTTAGTTCTTTTTATCAGCAAATAGCAGACTCGAATCTTCAACATTGGTTAGAAGAACTTCCAGCAATATTAGGTAAATGGCAACGTGAACATAAACACGGCAATTTACCTAAATGGGAAAAAGTACTCAATAAGCTACATTACCCAGCGCCAACTACAATAGACCTCTTCAATGGTGTACAAATTGGAGATGGCTCGCAATTAACTACGGGACAAGCTGAAAAGCTAAAGAATTTGCTCGGATTATTTCAACCTTGGCGTAAAGGACCATTTCAAATCCATGGTATCGACATTGACACTGAATGGCGAAGTGATTGGAAATGGGACCGAGTAAAAGAACATATTTCACCACTTGAAAACCGCACGGTTTTAGATGTGGGTTGTGGCAGTGGTTACCATATGTGGCGAATGCTTGGTGCTGGTGCTAAACGTGTGGTTGGTATTGACCCTTCACCACTATTTTTATGCCAGTTTGAAGCGGTTAAACGCCTAGCAGGTAATGAACACCCTGTTCATTTATTACCACTAGGCATTGAAGAGTTACCTCCACTCGACGCCTTTGATACCGTGTTTTCAATGGGAGTCCTTTACCACCGCCGTTCACCTATAGATCACTTGCTTCAATTACGCGACCAATTAAGAATGGGTGGCGAACTTGTGCTTGAAACGTTAGTCATAGATGGTGATGAAAATGCCGTTCTTGTACCAGAAGATAGATATGGCAAGATGAATAACGTGTGGTTTTTACCCTCTGTAGATGCACTCATGCTATGGTTAAAGAAATGCGACTTTACCGATATTAGATGTGTAGACGTAGATATTACATCTATGGCAGAACAACGTTCTACGCAGTGGATGAAGAATGAATCTTTAGTGGATTATCTTGACCCTAATGATGTGAGCTTAACAGTAGAGGGTTACCCTGCTCCTAAAAGAGCCACAATCATAGCAATAAAAAATCAACCCAATCATGATTTAGTCTAACCTTACACTGGTTAGTAATAACAAATAGTAAAAACAATAAATTCAGATGTATTAATAACAGGAATTGTCATGTTAAAGCAGGTAATCGTTTTATCAATCACCGCTACTTTAATGGCCGGTTGTG
The DNA here is from genome assembly GCF_018100775.1 of Shewanella sp. MMG014. NCBI lineage: Bacteria > Pseudomonadati > Pseudomonadota > Gammaproteobacteria > Alteromonadales > Shewanellaceae > Shewanella > Shewanella sp. MMG014. The sequence continues at coordinate 225,286 of NZ_JAGJDZ010000008.1, read as the reverse complement.
CAAGTAAAGACAAAATCACGCCAGTTGGAAGTGATGAGTTAAATGCAAATTTAGCTTCGTCTCAAACTGCCATCATTGAAGCCATTAATGCACAATGCGCCCACTCTACCGCCGAGATGCAAAGCTTAAGCGCTGAAGTAAACGATCTAAAATTACAGATTACCGATGCACTAGCAAAACAATCTAAAAAAATGAATGATGATGCAGCAGCACTTGCTCAGCTCAGTGAAGCTCCGCAATGTCCTGAATCTGCAGTGTCTGACAAAATCATGCTTGGTGAAGTTGAACATGTTTATGTCGATGAACTTAAGGCGTCATTTGAAACACGTATTGATACCGGTGCAGAGTCTTCATCATTAGATGCCAGAAATATCGTTCTTTTTGAGCGAAACGGTGTTCAGTGGGTTCGTTTTGATGTGATGACCAATGGAAAAGATCAACCAGGTAATACATTTGAGCATAAAGTTGAGCGATTTGTACGTATTAAACAAGATGCAGATGCGCCAGACGATAGACGCCCAGTAATCCATGCTCATCTAAAAATTGGCAAATATGCAGCTGAAACAGATTTGAACTTAACCGACCGAAGCCATCTTGAATATCCATTACTGCTTGGTCGTAAGTTTATGAAAGACATTGCAGTTGTTGATGTCGGCCAAATTTATATTCACGGTAAAAAACCGCAACAAGCAGCGACTAACAGCCAATAGGACTTAAAATGCATTCTCGTAAACCGTTTTTTATCTTTGTCGCCCTACTTTTTATATTTGGCATTAGTACCAGTATTTATCGAAGTGTTGAGCATAACGTACCGTTTTTTCCGGGCAAACAAGTTCAAAGCTGGTCAGTTGAAGCCAAAGTGATGTTCAATGGCACAGACAAACCTGCTGAAGCATCTTTGTCTTTACCACAAGATCCCGCATTTGACGTGCTTGCTGAAAATGCCACATCTGCGGGTTATGGCCTAAACATCTCTGAAGGTGAAGATCGCCGTGCCGTGTGGTCAATACGTGAAGCTTCAGGCCGCCAATCTCTATACTACCGCGTCACATTAGTGCCTACGGGTCAGTTATCAGTCGATGCAGAAGAAGAACCTGTGACTCCTGAACCATACCTTTGGCAAGTTACAGAGCGCGGTGCTGCTGAACAAATTATCAATGATGTATGGGAACGAAGCGCCAGTAATCTGTCTTACGCGCAACAGCTTATGTCTGTGATTAATGACAGTAATCAATCTCAAAATCTCGCTCTGTTGTTATCGGTAAACACTCGTACCCAACTATTTTTACATATGATGCAATCTAAAGGGGTTCCTGCTAAACAAGTTAGCGGCTTAATGCTTGAAGATCAGCGTCGTCGTCAACAATTAAATCCCTATGTTCAAGTCTACCAAGATGGTGAGTGGGTATTATTTGACGTTGAAAATAATAAACAAGGCCGTCCTGAAAACTTGGTTCTTTGGCAGCACAATGGCTTATCAGTACTCGATGTAACTGGGGGGAGTAATTCACAAGTTAACTTCTCAATGTTACAAGAGACTCGCTCAGCCTTAGCGACTTCTATCGATATGATGATGAATAGCGATAGCTTAGACTTCTCTTTGTATCAATTACCACTTGAAGAGCAAAGCACCTTTAAAGGCATCCTATTAATTCCTATTGGTGTGTTAGTCGTCGTATTCTTACGCGTCATTATCGGGATTAAAACGTCTGGTACGTTTATGCCAGTATTAATCGCCCTCGCCTTTATACAAACTACATTATTGACAGGTCTAATCGGCTTCTTGCTAATTGTGGCGTTTGGTTTGATGATTCGTTCTTACTTATCGCAGCTCAACTTACTGCTAATATCCCGAATATCGGCCGTCATCATTGTGGTTATTTTCATTATTGGCTTATTTACCCTTATCTCTTATAAGGTTGGGCTTAGTGAAGGATTAACTATTACCTTCTTCCCGATGATTATTCTTGCTTGGACGATTGAAAGAATGTCGATTTTATGGGAAGAAGAAGGCCCTAAATCAGTCATGATGGCAGGTGGCGGCAGTCTATTTGTCGCAACCTTAGCTTATTTGGCAATGAGTAACACGCTAATCCAACATTGGGTATTTAACTTCTTAGGTATTCACTTGGTGATTTTAGCCTTAGTTCTTGTGATGGGACAATACACAGGATATCGCTTAACAGAGCTTAAACGCTTTAAGCCTTTGGCTGGAGATAAGTAATGAACTTTGCTTGGCCTTGGGAGTTACGCCGAAATGGCGTGTTAAACATGAATAAGCGCAATATCGATTATATTGGCAAATATAATCCACGTAAGTTTTACAAGCGTGTTGATGATAAATTGATTACAAAGCAGCTTGCGCTAGCTAACGATATTGCGGTGCCTGACTTAATTGGTGTTGTTGAAGAACAACATAAAATTAATGAAATCCCACAAATGGTTTTAGGACGAAGTGGCTTTGTTATCAAACCCGCTAAAGGATCTGGTGGTAAAGGGATTTTAGTTATTACCCATGTAGAAAATGGACGTTACTACAAACCTAATGGTGATGAAGTTACCCCTAATGAAGTCTACCGTCATGTATCAAACATATTGAGTGGCTTATTCTCCTTAGGCGGCAAGCCAGATGTCGGTATTGTTGAAGGCTTAATTCAATTTGACCCGGTTTTTGACGGTTTCAGTTATGAAGGCGTTCCAGATATTCGGTTGATTATTTTCAAAGGCTACCCCGTCATGGGAATGCTTCGATGTTCTACAGCAGCCTCAGACGGCAAAGCTAATTTGCACCAAGGCGCTGTTGGGGTTGGTTTAGATATCGCGACAGGTAAAAGCCTGCATGCTGTTCAATTTGATAAACCAGTACTTAAACACCCAGACACCAACTTTGAATTATCAAAAATTCAAGTACCCAATTGGGACACACTGTTACATACCGCATCAAGCGCTTATGAGATGTGTGAACTGGGTTATTTAGGTACCGATATGGTATTAGATAAAGAACGTGGGCCTTTATTACTTGAGCTCAATGCACGTCCCGGACTTGCGATTCAAACAGCAAATGGAAAAGGGATTGTAGGAAGACTTAAACATGTCGAAGGTCTAAAAGGACCGACGTTATCAGTGGAAGAACGCGTCGCTTATGCAAAAGAACACTTTTGTAGTAATCCTAGTTTTTAGTCTTATGGCAACTGCTCCGGCAGTTGCCAGTCCTTTAAACCTCTTCATTCAGCAATGTTTGCAATTTAAGCCAACATTATCTCAGCTTGATACTCAAGCCAGTGCTTCAACTCAAGCTGTTCAATTTGAGCAGCTCACTCTGGGCTTTAATAACATCAATGATAGGTTAAATTACTATCGTGACTTAGCCCAAGATAATCAACGTGAAAGCATCTTAATGTGTCAGCTACATCTTGCTGATGAATTACAAGCCATGCTCAATTCTCCTAACTTAACGAAGTTGATCAGTAAGCTTGAAAATGATGAGCCTACCTACGCCAAATTATCGTTAAGACTGGCCACATTAAAAGCCACACAGTTAGATATTAACCTCAAGTCGCAACTCCATAATGCGCAAGCAACAATTAGGCGAAACTTACAAAGCCAACATCTCTCAATGGTATTTAATCAATCTGGCTGTGAATTACCTCAACCAATTAACTCAGCGACAGCGGAAATCAAGTCAAAAGAAACGCTCGACATGAGTAACGTAGAAACTAACGCAAGAAATAAGAAAGATTTTGATATCAGTTTAGCAAAATACCTTATTTTACAACCTGATGAACAATGCAGAAAAAGTGCTTGGATTGCTTACCAAACAAGAGCGAAAGACAAAAATAAAACGCCACTTGCTGCAATTAAAACAATTAAAATGGCATCTAAGGCCGCTAAGCCATCAATTTACTCAGCGCAATATTACGACAGCAGTTTAACCTCTGCACAAATCACAAGATTTTTAAACTCTCGAACAAACAACATCAATGTAGCCCCATGGAATATTGGCCAGTATCTCGCAACGCTGCCTCATCAAGCATATCAGGGCACAACGTCAGCGTTAACGTTAATCGAACAAAGCATGGACGTGCTAAGTGACTTTGGCGTTACATTCGACGTGATTAAACCTTATGCTCATAAGCTCGATAATAATCTATCCTCGCAACAAACTAATATTTTAAACGTTACCGGTACAGATAAAGATACAGATACAGAAAATCTCACGTTAAATGCAAATCAAAATACGACTATACGTGTTTGGCATAACAAGCGTTTATTAGGCGAGTTATTTATCCACCCTAGCGAAAAAACAGCGACCCACACCATACGTTACCCGGTGATCGGCCATCAATATGCACAGGTTAGCATCAGTTATCGAGAAAAAATCAAAAATAGAAGACAAGCATTAAACGTTATTGACGCGATAGCGCAAGCTATTTCGGGGCTTGCTAGAGGCAGCCAATTTTACTTAAACAATAAATTTGGTGCTTCAGCGGACCACCATCAACTTGGTCAGCATTGGTTAAGCCAATATATACAACTGCGTGTCCCACACTTGCAAGCCTCGGCGCGTGAGCAAGCAGCTAGCGTTTATCAGCAGCAATTAAGAGTGTTTAGAAGTCAGTTAATAATGCAGTTCTATTCAACATCTCATTTAGACACAGCAAGATTACACAACACTTTTTATAATAGTTTTAATTCACACTGGTATGAAGCGGCAGATTTAACCTATAGTTTTAACGGCATTGCTAACGAAGGCATCGAGTATTATTTACCGCTATGGTATCAAGCACTTGTTAATGTCATTATTCACTCTCGTAAATCGTCAGTAACAGCGCGTCAAGTTTTTGAAATTTTTATTGTTAACGAAGATAATTTAATTCTCAGCGAGCAATTGGCCATTATACTAGCGCCACCCACTGATATTTCATCCATCATCAGGAGAACCATAAATGACGGCAATTCGAAAGATTAAATCATTTGCTTGTTTAGCTAGTTTTTCTTTGTTACTCACCTCTGGTGCAAGTTTCGCTAAAACTGGTGAATCCAACGATCACCAGCTCACACATGAACAAGTACGAAGTGCAATTCAAGTGAACCTAGAACAAAACATGTATTCTTTGCCGCCAAGAATTCAAGGGCATTATGGTTTAAGAATGTATCGAATAACAGGTGATGAAAAGTATTCTAATGCTGCCTTAATTGATCTTATTACCATTACTGAGCGCCAAAACTTCTTTGCTTGTAACGTAGATAAACCTAATTTTATCAATGAACAAAGCCAACAAGCGATTAGCGTGTTAGGTAAAGGCCCTCGAGCTAAAGCTCGTAAAAAAGCACTAGCTCCCTTCCCTGAATTCATTTTCTACAGTGATATTTTATTACGTTATGCAAGTAGAACTGATGAATTAGGCTTTATGGGACCTTGTCATCAGCAAATGGTTAAGGCAGTAAAATCATACGATTTAGCGCCAGCATTAACTGATCCTGCAATGATAAAAGCATGGGCAGCACAACTGGTAAACTATGTCTATTGGGCTAAACAGCTTAATGTTGGCGATTATGCCGCAGAATATAAAAAAGCGTTTATCGAGACTTACCCAAATGAGCAGGATTCTGAATTAGATAAAAAGCAATTTAGAAACAAACTCTACGGTATGACGCACTTTATTTTTGCTGCAAGCGGCTATTATCAACAAGAAGTGAGTCAAAAAGAATTCCAATGGATTTTAGACTATTTCGATAGCAATATTGAACGAATTTTAACTGACGCCACTGACGATATTATTGCCGAAGTAGGTATTAGTTTCTTACTTACAGGCCAGCGAGAGCATCCTGTGGTGAAGAAAACTCAAGATCACATAACCTCATCGTTTAATCCTGAGTATCAGCTTATTCCATCACCAAGAGGAAATCCTGATATGGTCATGGGAGAACATCGAAATGTGCTGGCAATGATGCTATTAGATTGGCCAAAAACGCTGCATAAAGGCCCATACTTAGCAAATATCAAAGCAACTCAAAAGTATTTGCCAGTGCAAGTCACTTCAAAAGAGAAGATTAAACCAAACAAGTAAGCTTAACTTGTTATATGGCGCGTTATACAACGCGCCATTTTTATATAAAATAGTAAAATACAAATAGAGAAAAAAATGAGTAGAGCTAAATCCACCCTAGAACAATGGCGAATAATACAATCAGTTGTGGATTACGGTGGATACGCGCAAGCGGCTGAAAAACTGAATAAAAGTCAATCTTCACTTAATCATGCAGTCGCTAAATTACAATCGCAGCTCGGTATTCAGTTACTTGAAGTTAAAGGCAGAAAAGCCTACCTAACTGAGCAAGGCGAAGTATTACTAAGACGCTCCCGTCATTTAACTCAAACTGTGGATGATTTAGAGTTACTTGCCAGTAATTTAGGACAAGGTTGGGAGCCAAATTTAACCATTGCTCGAGAACTCATCTATCCGATGCACTATTTAGTCGGTGCATTGCAAGCCTTCTTACCACATAGTCGGGGCACTCGAGTCACTATTATCGATTCTGTCATTTCTGGTACTCATGAGTTAATTACGCAACAACAAGCAGATATCGCTATTTGTGGTGTCCCCCCGAAAGGCTTTATTGCAGAATCTATCTGTGAATCAGAAATGATATTAGTATGCGCCCCTGAACACGCATTAGCACAACAATCAGTGATTAATGACGATCAAGAATTAGCGCAACATTTGCAAATCGTTATTAAAGATACTGCGAAAGAAAAAACCATCGAGACAGGTTGGCTCAAGTCAGAACAACGCTGGACGGTAACTAATTTTCATGAGGCCATTACCATTTTAAAAAATGGGTTGGGATTTTGTTGGTTACCCGCTTATTTAGTCAGTGAAGACATTGCTAATAAGTCACTACATAGATTGTCATTAATCGGCAGCACAAGTCGGAAAATCCAACTTTCACTGGTTGTACCCAACCGTGATAGACAAGGTCCTGCTAGCCAATTATTGGAGTCGCTGATTCTACAACAGCATGGGCTTACTCGACTTTAGGCTTTTATTAAATAGACGGTAACGCTGTAGCATATTGCTAATAATTGATTAAACAGCGATATCAATGGCTGATAAACGTGTATTGGTTTCACGTTCTGATTGAGGGTTTGCTTGAAAGTTTGATTGATCAGACAATGTGGAATTAAGCTGTTCAAGCTCTAGTCCACTATTGAGGCTGTCACCATCAACATTGTTAAAAATCTGACCTAAGTCATTAATATGTTGAGTTTCCTCTGTCGACATTACTTTTTCTTGTCGCTCGACTATAAGCTCTTTTTTGGCTTCATTTAATTTTCGAGTTGCTTCTGCAGCGACTTGTAAATCTGCTGATGAAGGCTGAACGGGTGCCATTGCTGCAGCGTAAACTTTCTGCATCTTAGTAACCGTAGCTTGAGCATCCCCTTCTATCACGCCGACATCAATGTTTACCTTACCTTCTACTGCATAACGCTTACCATCCGGACCTTTTTCGTAGGTATATTCAGGAGAGTTAGCATAATTGCCACCGACTGCTGCATGAGCTTGTTCGTGAGTTTTAACTTCAAGATCTCTTGCTGCAAGTGCCTTGATAATTGCTTCATCTTTTTGTTGTTGAACCTTTTCCTGATCAGCTTGTTCTTTTTCTGCCTGCTCTACTTGGTCTTGCTTTTCTAATTTATCTTTCTCTGCAGATTGTTCTTGTTCAGTCGGCTCTTGCTGGCTAGAACTTGTGACCGCTTGTTCTGAGTTCACAGATTGAGAAGTGTCAGCATTAGGATTAATGATGGGATCCTGTTCCGTTGATTTTTCATTCTCTAGCATGACAGTAGCGCCTTGATTGATATCACTCGCTCCCATTAGCCCCGCAACATTGACTGCACCGGTTTTTAAATTGTAGGTCGCGCTATTTTCTGATGAAGTTTGAGAAATAGCAGTCTGTGATGAGGCCCCCGTAGGAATTATCGTTTGAAATGCTAGCTTATCAGCATGGCTTGAACCATCCATCTGACGAATTTGAGAAGGTGATATTTCAGGCGCATGTAACGCTGTAGGTTCACTCTTACTTGACGTCAGTAGTGCAGTCTTTGAAGATGCGACTAGGGTTGATGGTGCAATAAACGTTGGCGTTTTTGGACTTGATGCTTGGATTGTTGATTGAGTTAATACTTGAGCAGATTGACTTGAAGCTTGAGTTGAAACCAGGCTTGATGAGGTCGTGGTCTTTTCGGAATTTGAAACTGCCGTTAACGGCGTTACAGCATTCCTAGCTATAGCTGATTGGCTATATTGAGTGACAGTTTGTTCAGTTTGAATCATTTTAGGATTCAAACTGTGGCTAACCGCATTAATCATAATCAAACAGATAAATCGATAATTGTGCCAACATTTTCATTGGCGACATTAATGACCTCTGCAGATGCTTGACCATGATTAACCGCTTGTTGAGCATCAATTAGTGCTGACACTTTATCTGTCGAATTTGATTGACTGCTCAAGCTAACTGTATCTTCAGCTAAATAGGCCGAAGGTGAAGTTTGAACCGGTTCTGGTTTAGCCACTGTGGTGGTTGCCTGAGCAAGGTCATTCTGAGCCCCTTGAAGGCCTTGAACACCTGAACTCATTGCTGAAGGTATTTGCATACTCGTTGCCCCCTAATTTGTAGACAATCAAACTAACAACAATTATCAAACAAAATTTGCACTTTGTACAGTGAGAGCGAGCTTCAATTTTCTTCCCTTGAACAAAGAATATTGTTTATCAATCTACCTTCTAGCACCAAGCTTTTTCCCAATCTTTCCAAACAGGGTTTAAGCCTATAGTACGCATAGTATTTGCCATTTCACTGGCGCTACGTTCATCGCTTATTTCAAACTGATCCAATTGTGTATTAGGGTTTTGATACCCCCCAGGCTCTGTTGAGCTCCCTGCACTGATATTGGTGACGCCAAGCGGCAATAAATTGTTCCTAAAGCTGGGTTCTTCACGTGTTGACAAGCTAATCTCAAGTTGTGCATTGAATAATCTGAATGCACAAATCATTTGCACTAAGCCTTTATCAGTTAATTCAACTTTCGGGGTCACACCACCAGTACAAGGTCTTAACCTTGGTAGAGAAATACTATAACGAGAACGCCAGAAGCGACGTTCTAAATACGATAAATGATACCCCATTAACAGTGCATCTAAACGCCAATCATCCAAACCAAGTAATACTCCGAGACCAATTTTATCGACACCAGCACTAGCTACACGCTCAGGTGTCGTTAACCGATAGACGAAGTCTTGTTTTTTACCACGCGTATGATGCTTAGCATAGGTTATGGGTTGATACGTTTCTTGATAGACCATAACAGCATCTAAGCCTAATGCTACAAGCGCTTGATACTCTTCTGTTTTCAATGGCTGCACTTCAATAGCAACATAACTAAAATGTTGCTTAACTATTGGTAAAACATGGCTAAAATAGTCAATTCCAACTTTGGTTTCGTGTTCACCTGACACCAATAAGATTGAATCAAAACCACGTTGTTTAATGATCGAAATTTCTGCTAATAACTCATCATCAGACAATGTTTTTCTTTTCAATTTATTACTCATTGAAAAGCCGCAATAATCACACTCGTTAGCACATAAATTAGATAGATATAGAGGTAAGTACATACCAATATTGGCACCAAAGCGTTGTCTTGTTATCTGATATGCTTGCTGCGCCATTTGCTCTAAATATGCAGATGCTGCTGGTGATAGCAGTGCCATTAAGTGGTCGATATCACGCTGCGGGGCAGCAAGTGCACGTTCAACATCATTTGCTGTGCAGGAATATAACTGCATGGACAACTTATCGAGGTCTAATTGTTTAAAATAATCACTAAAACTCATCGTTTCATCCTGATAAAAAATCTACCGTCCATCAAATAACCTCTAAGGTTGATGAAAAACTTCTCAGTTTGATCAGTTCTCTAAAAACTGTGTCAATGGACTGGTATGTTCAGCATGTTTTGTCACACTACCAAGACCTGCAAGATAAGCCATACGCCCAGTGTTAACAGCATCTTTAAAACATGTCGCCATATGTTGAGGATTGGCACTACTCGCAATTGCTGTGTTAACTAACACAGCATCAGCTCCCATTTCCATTGCCCGACACGCTTGTGAAGGCGCACCTATCCCAGCATCGATAACGACTGGAATATTAGCTTGCTCTATGATGATTTCTAAAAATGGTTCTGTCGCTAACCCCTGATTGCTGCCTATTGGGCTACCCAGTGGCATCACAGCAGCGCAGCCAACTTCTTCAAGTCGACGACATAACACTGGATCTGCGTGAACATATGGCAACACCGTAAAGCCTTTTTCACATAACACTGAGGCTGCAGCAAGCGTTTCTATAGCATCAGGCATCAGGTATTTAGGGTCTGGGTGAATTTCAAGTTTAACCCAATTAGTACCAAGCATTTCTCTAGCTAACTCAGCAGCAAAAATGGCTTCTTTCGCTGTACGAGCGCCAGCGGTGTTAGGCAATAGTTTCACCCCCATTTCTTGTAAAGGCGTGAGTAAGTCATCAAAGTTCTTGCTGAGATCGATACGTTTCATGGCTAATGTGACCAGCTGCGATTGCGAAGTCGATAATGCAGCTAACATGGTTTGAGTATCAGAAAACTTGCCAGTTCCGGTAAATAACCGAGATTCAAATTGGTGATCGGCAATAGTTAACATGTCAGCCTCCTGCTACCGCTGAAAAAATATCTATTTTATCGCTATCTTGACACTCAATTTGAGCCCAGCGACTTCTTGGTACCACTTGTTCATTCAGCACTAAAGCCACTGTTTTAGGATTAATTTCCTTCGACTCAATTAACTGCAACAAACTCGGGTTATGACCTACTTCTTCTTGTAATCCATTAAATTTTATCGTAATCATATATTCCAGCCTTACCTAGCTCAGTTAGGTTAACTTGTATAACAAACGGGACATTCAGCATCTTGACTCAGCGTAACTTGACGCCATTGCAAACTGCGAGCATCAAAAAGATGTAGCAGCCCTATTAATGATTGTTTCGCGTCATCGTCACCACTAAGCCATTGCAATCCCATCAGTGTTTGCATTGATGCGACACTAAGCACTGCTGCATTTAATACACCGAGAACAGAACACTTTTGAGCCATTAAGGTATCTTCTGGGAACAGACATTGAAAACAGCCACTACGGTTATTTGGCAGTGCTTTTGCTGACTTAGTTTGTGTTGAATTAGCTTGTGTTGAACTTGCTAGTGACGTGTCATGCATAGATGCGGTTACTGATAAAGGCTCATAAGCCGGCGCAACACACAATAATTGCCCCTGGTAACCACTAATAGCAGCACTGATTAAGGGTATTTGATACTTAACCGCGACTTTATTATTCAGCAATCTAGACTCGAAATTATCAGTACAATCGAAAATGATATCGACACTTTGCAGTACATCAGCATCCTGTTCAGTGAAGCGTTTTTGGCGGGCTGTTATTGTGCAGTCTTCATAAGCTAACGATAGTTTTTGCGCGGCAACGGTTACTTTAGCTTTACCAATATCCGAATCTGTAAATAACAGCTGCCGAGGTAAGTTAGAAAGTTCAACCTTGTCATCATCAAATAATATTAATTCAGCGATACCTGCAGCAGCGAGTTGTTGAGCCACAGCATGGCCTAAGCCACCGACTCCAATGACTACCGCCTTACTCATTTGCAGTGTTTGCTGCCCCAACTCACCAAATTCAGGCAGTAATATTTGCGCAGAAAAGCGCATAAATTGCTGGTCACTCAGTTCATAAGCCTTACTCATCGCACACCTCTTCTAACTGAGGTCTACGAGTGACTAGATCTATAGGGCTATCACTCGCACGATGAGGACTAAACTCTGGTGCTAACCATTGTTTATACAGCTTTAAATAGGCGCTAGCTGGCTCATCTGCGGTTGTTACGGCTCTTACTACAGCAGCACTGTCTACACCTGTGTGCTTAATTTGTGCGAGTACCGATTCATTGATCCCACCTATTGCTACGGTTGGACAAACATGTTTTAACAACTCAGCATAAATCGAAAGCTTTTCTAAACCTTGCGGTTTTGAAGGCATCACTTTGGTTGTGGTGGCAAAGATATGCCCCAGTGCGATATACGAAGGTTTTAATTGATTGGCCAATAAAATTTCGAACACACTGTGGCTAGAAAGACCTAATGCAATGCCTGCACTTTTAAGGGCTGGTAAATCAGCGAGAATCGCATCTTCTTGCCCTAAATGCACCCCGAACGCATTATGTTTTAGAGCCAGTTGCCAATGATCATTGATAAATACTTGCGCATCGTATTGTCTACCTAATGCAATAGCTTGCTTAATATCTCGCTCAAGCTGCTCGCTAGAAACAGGACCGTCGGCTTTAATTCGTAATTGTACGGTCGTGCAATTCGCTTGCAGTAATTGCGCTAGCATCGCTATGTCATCAACAACAGGATAAATGCCGATATCACGTTGCAAACGCACAAACTCATTAGCTTGTGCATCATGGTTTAACTCGCTATCGAGCAATAATGTATTATTGATATAATATGCAATCTTAGGATAAAAACTAATATCACTTGGCCATCCTGTTTTTGCTACAGGACCTGCGCCCTTCCCATAACTAACACTATAGGTTAAGCCTTTTAAAACATATGCTTTTGCCATGACAATCGCATCATGCAAAACAAAACCTTTGGCCATAAAAGCAGCTATTGCACTTGAAAGCGTGCAACCAGTACCATGATTATTCGCTGTTAATACTCTTGGCGCGGTTAGCCAATATCGCTGAAATTGGTGTTCTTCACTGACACCTAAAACTGCCTCACAGACAAATAAATCAATGGCATTATCACCTTGCCAACCATGAGTATCACCACCTTTAGCCAACACATGACAATCTAGATATTCACTTAACCAACATGACGCTTGATAAAAGCCATGCTGAGCATCAATATCAATATTCGATTGGGTTAGCTTTATAAGTTCATGGGCATTGGGGGTAATCAAATCCACTAGCCCTTTGAATGGAGTAAAATCTAACTCAGACTCACTATTGAGGCTGTCTCCAGAGCTTGCGACCATAACCGGATCTAAAACGATAGGGATAGTCTTAAAGGCCAATGAACGACATTTAAATGATTTTATCCAACGGGCTATTAATTCAAGCTGTTTTTGATTGGCAATTAAGCCAATTTTTATTGCTGATGGCGCTAAATCCTCGGCCAAAGCATTTAGCTGGCCGAGTAACATTTCTTGAGAAACAGCGTCAACCAGCGCAACAGTCATGGAATTTTGCGCCGTCAATGCTGTGATAACACTGCAACCAAAGCATGACAAATCATTAATTGTCGCTAAATCGGTTTGTATACCAGCGCCTCCACCACTATCAGAGCCAGCAATCGTCCAAACGATAGGCTTGGCACTTAGTGGTTGTTGACGCTGTTGATGAAATTGGTTCATGAATCACCCCTCAACAGACTCAGATTCCAATTCCATTTCAAGCTTATCGCTCGTCTTATTGAGTGGTTGATAGATTTCTGAGCCTGTGGCTTTAAATTCAGCTGACTTTTGTGCCATTGCCGCTTCAATATGCTGAGGATCATTAACCTGAGAAGCACTAAATGCAGTTGCATCTACCACTGAAATGGTTTGAGAAACCCCAGTATTACCTGCTTCACGTTCTTGTTTGGCAGCGTAATCACGTACTTCTTGCGTGATTTTCATCGAGCAGAATTTAGGGCCACACATTGAGCAAAAGTGCGCAACTTTAGCGGATTCTTGTGGCAATGATTCATCGTGATACGCTCTTGCTGTATCAGGGTCTAAACCTAGGTTATATTGATCTTCCCAACGAAACTCAAAACGGGCTTTAGATAAGGCATTATCACGAATTTGTGCGCCAGGGTGCCCCTTGGCAACATCCGCAGCATGAGCCGCAATTTTATAAGCGATTAACCCTTGCTTAACGTCTTCTTTATTTGGCAGACCTAAATGCTCTTTAGGCGTGACATAACACAGCATTGCAACGCCATACCAGGCCATTTGCGCAGCACCAATACCTGACGTAAAGTGATCATATCCAGGAGCTATATCTGTAGTTTGAGGGCCTAACGTATAAAACGGCGCTTCATCACAGTGAGCCAATTGTTTTTCCATATTCACTTTAATGAGCTGCATTGGTACATGCCCAGGACCTTCGATTATGGTTTGAACATCATACTCCCACGCCACTTTAACCAATTCGCCTAATGTTTCTAATTCTGCAAATTGCGCTTCATCATTGGCATCAGCAATACTGCCTGGGCGCATGCCATCACCTAGTGACAGTGACACGTCATATGCGGCGCAAATCTCACAAATTTCTCTAAAATGCTCGTATAAAAAACTTTCTTTATGATGACTTAAACACCATTTCGCCATGATCGAACCGCCACGAGAAACAATGCCAGTCAGTCGTTTTGCAGTCATTGGCACATAGCGAAGCAATACCCCTGCATGGATCGTGAAATAATCAACCCCTTGCTCTGCTTGCTCAATCAAAGTATCTCTAAACACTTCCCATGTTAAATCTTCAGCAACGCCATTAACTTTTTCAAGCGCTTGATAAATGGGTACAGTTCCAATCGGCACAGGCGAATTACGGATGATCCATTCACGGGTTTCATGAATATAACGACCAGTGGATAAATCCATCACCGTATCGGCGCCCCATCGAGTTGACCAGACAAGTTTTTCTACTTCTTCTTCAATAGACGAGGTCACCGCTGAGTTGCCAATATTGGCATTCACTTTAACCAAAAAATTTCGGCCAATGATCATTGGTTCAGCTTCAGGATGATTGATGTTAAGCGGGATAATTGCTCTACCACGAGCCACTTCTGAACGAACAAATTCAGCAGTTATTGGCTGGCCTATACTTGCCCCAAAGGCTTCACCTTGAGCTTTTTGAGTTAAGATCTTATCGGTAACCTGCTCCCGAGCCATGTTTTCACGAATCGCGATGTATTCCATTTCAGGAGTAATAATCCCCTGTCGAGCATAATGCATCTGCGTAACACACTTGCCCGTTTGGGCGCGTTTAGGAGACACTAAAGCCTCAAAACGTAAATGGTCTAACCCATCGTCAGCTAATCTTTGCTGAGTAAAATTAGAGCTAACCCCTTTAAGCTGCTCAGTATCTTCACGCTCTTCAATCCATGTTTGTCTAAATTTGTTTAAACCTAGACGGACATTAATTTTGGCATCAGGATCTGAATAAGCCCCCGCGCAATCATAAACTTTTATTGGTGGGTTTGACTCGGTAACCGGATTCTCATCATTGCCACCAATAATGGTGTCCGTTTGATGAATTTGGCGCATGCCGACTCGCAAATCATCTCGAGAGCCTGTCAGATAAATTTTCTCAGAGTTAGGATGTTGTAGTGGTTTTAGCGTATCAATAAACGCTTGGGCTTGTTCACGGGTTTGACGACGATTTGACATTAGCAACCTCAAAATTAATTAAATAAATAGAGTTGCTTGTCTGGAGAATGATGTTGATGACGAGCGAGTTATAAAAACTCTGTAATTTGCTGATGACGTTTACTCAAAAATGATCCTTGAGCGTAAACTTTCTATGCTTTTACATTAGAAATAATTTGCTAGAAACAAAGCATAAACGGCTTTATTTTGAAGCGAATCATTTACACGCTAAGCAAAAAAACGAGCAAATTAACTGCTTGTTTCCTTCGCAGGTTTTAACCTGATCAGGTTCAACGGATCCCGAATAAACGGTCTCAGCCATAAGGCACTCCGACAAGATGTCAGCAGTATACTCAGCTTAAATAACAAATTACAAGTGAATTTATATAAAGTTAATTCGCCTTACGTTCAAAAATTACGCTCCATTAATTGACTGATATTATTATTTATATTTCAAAACCAACTTACTAAAGTATAAGTTGAATGAATATTAATGACAGCAAATAACTTAAATAAACCTCCAACAAACGAATAAATCATTTAGGGAAGTCGAATTTTAGCTAACCTTTTCTCAATTGACTTTGAAATGGCTTTCTTCATTTTGGCACTATCACAAGGCTCTGCATAACCTAACCCTTCAGCATGAGGATTTATTTGCGTAGGCAGTTTAACAACACGATAGCAGGTATCACCTTGACGCATAATTCGATTCGGATCTAAACGGTGATCAAATGTTGTTGCTTGACGAGTATCTTCAATAATAATGAGTTCAATATCTTTCATCTCCGGTGTCATTTCACTCACACTTGCACCACTTTTTGATGTTGCATTGTGTGCTTGATTACCGATTAATAAATCCAGCGATTGCTGATTCAAATTTTTTAACATGTCATGGCTCGCTTGATTAATAATGGCGAGCTTGTCATTACTACCAATCCCTATTGCCTTTGATTCGGACGAAAACAAATCACTGTCAAAAAGATGATTATCGCTATTCACTTGCTCAATATCTTGCAAGTACATACTTTCAACGTTATTCCAATTAAACGCTTGTTCTGGCTCACCTTGTTGTAACAGTGAAGATTCCGCTTTAACGGTATCACTTAATTTAACCACCGCTTTGAGTTCAGAGTCCTGTTGTGATTGAATGTGTTGCGTTGTCACTTCAACAACAGGTGCTTTTTCTGGTTCAGGCGCCATTGTTTTTTCTTGACTGGCAGTTGCAGCATTCTCATCTAGCTCAGGTGCTGATTTTTGCAAATCATTTTCTTTTATCGATGCTTCTTCAGCTTTATGTTCTCGCTGCTTATCTGATGCCTCATCAATCGCTGGTAGTTCTGTGGCAACATCTTGAGTATTTTGTTTTGGCGTTTCATCTTCTTGCTGCAAAGATGCCTGTATTGCGGCTAGCTGCTCTGCCGTCATAAAGTAGGCGTTAATTTCTTTTTTACTTGGAGTTTCTGCCACATTTTCCTGTGACTCAACAACCTCGACAAATGCATCAACCGTTTTGTCTGCGACTTGCATTAATAACCAAAAACCTACTATGTGAACGGCTGAAATTCCAATGATCATCAGAGCCATTTTCCAATGATTTATTGGATTAACAGCTTTATTATGACGTTCATGTTGAGATGAAATAACAGGGGGTAATACAGGGGTGACAATCGCGTGCTCATCTTGAGCGAGAGTCAAAGACGACTTAATAGAGTCAGCTTTATTCGAGATAACTGCCAATTCATATTGATTAAACTCAATTGGCACAACCTCTTCACTACGAGACTCTACTTTAAAAGCTTTATCAACATGTGCTTTAGATTCAACAGAGTTGTCTCGAGGTTGTTTCATTAGCGCTTCCTATCGCATTATGATGGTTAACATTTAGCAGGTCACTTACTCTTTATACTGGCAGCATGAATACGGCTTAATGAATATTAGCCCTATGAATTCAATCATAAAATAACCTATATAAATCATTTAACATACTCAGTTAACCTCAGATACTAAAGATTAAATTTAGTTCAATTCTTATCCGCATTTCCGACTATTTCTACTCATAATTATCTAAGCTACTGAAAATAAACGCCATAAATAAGCTTACACGTGTAAGCCAAAATGGTGGTTTTTTCAGATTTAAGCTGTTACTCTAATTTCCTATTTGCTTATCTAGGTCGTATGCAACAATGTCAATTGAGTTAAGAGCGCAACAAC
The DNA here is from genome assembly GCF_018100775.1 of Shewanella sp. MMG014. Taxonomy (NCBI): domain Bacteria; kingdom Pseudomonadati; phylum Pseudomonadota; class Gammaproteobacteria; order Alteromonadales; family Shewanellaceae; genus Shewanella; species Shewanella sp. MMG014. The sequence continues at coordinate 207,556 of NZ_JAGJDZ010000008.1, read as the reverse complement.
AATTAAATCAAACAAGCAGTCATCAGGCTGACTATTGTGCTACTGAAGAAATGGCTAATAGTCTCACTCATGGGCTTGGTGTTGTTGCAGGTATCGCAGCATTTTCCGCAATGTTAATAAAGGGATATGGACAATTAACGACTTTTGAATTACTTGGTGTTGCTATATATGGTTTAAGTATTGTATTGCTGTTTCTTGCATCAACCCTATATCACTCTAGTACCAGTCCAATTTGGCGAAAACGATTCAAAATGGCGGACCATTGTGCAATTTATACCTTGATTGCAGGTACATACACACCTTTAATGCTCATTAGCCTTGATAGTGAACAAGCCAATATTGTTTTAGCATCCATTTGGCTATTAGCGCTAGGGGGTATCATTTTTAAAACCTTGTTTATAGGAAAATTTAAAGCCTTTTCAGTCATTCTATATCTCATCATGGGGTGGTTGTGTGTCACCGTAATGAGTGATTTGATAAAAGGTATGACAGATTTAGGTTTCAATTTGCTCCTTGCAGGTGGTGCATTTTATAGCGTTGGCGTGGTATTTTACGTAAATAAACGTATTCCTTACAATCACGCTATTTGGCATCTCTTTGTCCTTGCTGGTGCGCTATCGCATTTCTTGTGTATTTACTTAACTGTCATTTAATTATCATTTACTTCGCATTAAAAATATAATCATCTGAGGGTTTCCTATAACGAATTGAATGATTTATGCTGTTGTTTTTACTGCTATAGAACATAGTTATGACCACCCTATCCCCGAAACAACGAATTTGGTTTATCGTTAACATGATCCCATCTGGAAATGTGTTAGCCTATGGTAAAGTAGCCGATCTCGCAGGACTTCCAGGTCGTGCCCGATATGTATCTAAAGCATTAAAAGAAGCACCTGAGCATCTTAACCTTCCTTGGCACCGTGTCATCAATAGCCAAGGCAAAATTTCATTTAAACTCAATACCCTTCATTTCCAAAATCAACAAGAACGACTAAGATCAGAAGGAATAGAAGTGAACAAAGGCAAGATTTCATTGTCGAAATTTGAGTGGAAACCAGACATGGCAACCTTGGTTTTGTCCTTACCTTTTTAACATCATGTATAGGTCTAATTTTGATTAAGATATGTTCTGTAATACTCACAGGTATGATGACTTTTTCAAGCCCCGTAATCGCTGCAGAGCCTGCTGAAACAAGTTCACATCAAGACTTTTTGAAGCCATTGACTCCACATAATGCGGAATACAAAGTCTATTATGGCAGTATTGAATTAGGTAAAGCACGCTATCAATTACCTGCAAGTAGTGACGGCTATTATGAATATCGTTTTGATAGTGATGTCAGTTTGTTAATGCTCTCCGATGTACGCAATATTAAAAGTGAATTTCAGTTAGTAGAGGGAAAAATAAAACCCATTCGCTATATGAGTGAACGCTCGGGTACTGGCAGCGACTACAGTGAGCAAACTGCATTTGCAGCGTCACAAGGTGTCATTCATACAATATATAAAGAAGAGAGAGAAAAACTTGAATACGCAGAAAATGTGCTTGATCCATTAACCGCACAACTGCAATTTAGAATGGATATGTACTCAAACCCTAAAACATTACATTACGATATGGTCAAAGAAAAAGAGTTTGATGACTACGAATTTAAAATTGTGGGTAAAGAGCAAGTCATTATTGATAGTGGTACATATCAAACGGTCAAAATTGAAGTGGTTCGTAACAGTAAAAAGCGACAAACGTTTTTTTGGATGGCACCTGATTTAAATTATTTACCTGTTCGATTAAGCCATTTTTCTAAAGGCAGTAAACAACTGGATATCCAATTAGACAATTACCATTTTTTTGAATCACAAAAAATGGAAGCCCCAACGGTACATTCTAAGGAATAAGGATATGCTGACTTAAGAGATAATTGCTTTTCGTCAGTAATATTCACTGAAGCAACTATCTCTTAAAAGCTATCTCTTAAAAGCTATTTCTTAAAACAGCCTCTTAGAAACAATGCTTGTTAAACAATCTCTGTTAAATCATTCGCCCTATATAGCAGACTATTTTAGGTTCAGTATAAAACCATAAGTATTGTTAACAGACTTGTAGTTCACCTTGTCTAAACAACTTCCATTCGCCTGGCGATAATATATGCCATTGCTCGTTATTGGTCAGTGGTCTTGTCGCAATAACCGTAACAACATCATTCGGTGTGGTTTCTTTATCAAAATCGATTACGACGTCTGTATCAATCAAAGTAGCTTTACCAAACGGTGCTCGACGAGTGATATAACATAAGTTGTTGCTGCAATAGGTCATCAAATCAACCCCATCACTTAAAATCATGTTAAATACACCTAAGGCACGTATCTCATCCGCAAGCCCTGAAATGAAACTAAAGACCTTTTTCATGTCTTCTGGTTGCTTATGGCCAAATTCAGCTAACACCTGTTCCATAATCCAACAAAAAGCTAATTCACTGTCGGTATCCCCAACAGGCTGAAAACGTTCAACAACAAACTTATCTTGATAGTCTGAAAGCTGACCATTATGAGCATAAGTCCAATACTTCCCCCATAATTCACGTGTAAAAGGATGGGTATTTTCTAAAGAAACACATCCACGATTTGCTTGACGAATATGGCTTACAACTATTTCACTTTTAATAGGGTATGATTTAATTAACTTCGCAATATGCGACTCGCTACTTGGGCAAGCATCTTTAAAAGTTCGACTGCCCTTACCTTCATAAAAAGTAATTCCCCAGCCATCAACATGTGGGCCAGTCACCCCACCTCTTTCAGCTAAACCTGTGAAACTAAACACAATATCAGTTGGAACATTAGCGCTCATCGCTAGTAATTCACACATGAAACACGCCTTAAAAATGTTTTAAAAGTCAAAAAATTACCTAATGACTATTGTACCTAGTGAAAAACTTTTTGTGGATATTTATTGCTTAAAATATTTTAAACAATTGTTTGAAAAAACTTGTAATCGTGGTCAGTAAGGTTTAATTTTATGTGATACAGGTCTGACCACGTTCAGTTCTGTGAATAGGATCATTAATTTGTAAGTGCTCAATTTTTTGAGGGCTTTAAGGAGAAAGACTTTGACTACCCTTACCTGGATCATCGCCATGATCGCAGTTCTTGGCGCCGCAACTTACATGCGGGTGTCGTTATTAACGGCAACAATCGCTGCAGCTGCTGTCATGTTCATTGGCAGCGTATTAGATATTGTTGGTGGTGTAACATGGATAGTATTTTTAGCCCTCGCATTACCACTGAATATAAAGTCTTTTCGTCAAAACTTTATCTCTCGTCCACTACTTAAAGTTTATCAAGGCATCATGCCTGAAATGTCTTCTACTGAAAAAGAAGCCATCGAAGCGGGAACAACTTGGTGGGAAGCAGATCTGTTTGCGGGTAACCCAAACTGGAACAAGCTTCATAACTACCCTAAAGGACGATTAACCGCAGAAGAGCAAGCCTTCCTCAATGGGCCAGTTGAAACCGTTTGTAAAATGGTTAATCAACATCAAGTTTCACACGAACTTGCTGATTTACCACAAGATGTATGGCAATACCTTAAAGATGAAGGCTTCTTTGCCATGATCATTAAGAAAAAATACGGTGGTCTTGAGTTTTCTGCGTACGCACAATCACGTGTATTACAAAAATTAGCCGGTCTGAGCAGTGAACTTGCGTCAACTGTCGGCGTGCCAAATTCATTAGGGCCTGGTGAGCTATTACAGCACTATGGTACCCCTGAACAACAAGATCATTACTTACCTCGTCTCGCTAAAGGACTGGAAGTTCCTTGTTTTGCATTAACAAGCCCTGAAGCTGGTAGTGATGCGGGTGCAATTCCTGATTTTGGTATTGTATGTAAAGGTGAGTTTGAAGGCGAAGAAGTGTTAGGCATGAAGCTTACATGGAACAAACGCTACATTACCCTAGCCCCTGTTGCCACGGTTCTGGGTTTAGCATTTAAACTTCGAGATCCAGATGGACTATTAGGTGATACTGAAGATCTAGGTATTACCTGTGCGTTAATCCCGACAGATATTCCAGGCGTTGAAACGGGTCGTCGTCACTTCCCACTAAACTGTATGTTCCAAAATGGTCCAACACGCGGTAATGAAGTATTTGTACCACTTAGTTTTATTATTGGTGGTCCAGAAATGGCCGGCCAAGGCTGGCGCATGCTAGTTGAGTGTTTATCTGTAGGTCGTGGTATTACCCTACCATCTAATTCTGCAGGTGGTGTTAAAACTGCAGCGTTAGCAACTGGTGCATATGCACGTATTCGTCGTCAGTTTAAATTACCGATTGGTAAGCTTGAAGGTATTGAAGAGCCAATGGCACGCATTGGTGGTAACGCTTATCTGATGGATGCTGTGAGTTCGTTAACGACTGTTGGTATTGGTTTAGGTGAGAAACCTTCGGTTATTTCAGCCATTGTTAAATACCATTTAACCGACAGAATGCAAAAGTGCGTTATTGACGCTATGGATATCCATGGTGGTAAAGGTGTTTGTCTCGGCCCCAATAACTATTTAGGCCGTGGTTATCAAGCTGCACCCATTGCCATTACCGTTGAAGGTGCAAACATTTTAACCCGCTCAATGATCATTTATGGTCAAGGTGCAATCCGTTGTCATCCATATGTATTAGCTGAAATGGAATCTGCTTTTGATACCACTTCAGGAAAAGGATTAAGTAACTTTGATAATGCCATTTTCGGTCATATTGGGTTTGCTATGTCTAACTTTGTTAGAAGCTTTTGGATGGGGTTAACGTCAAGTCGACTATCTAAATCACCTTATAGCGATAAAACAAAACGTTATTATCAACATATGAACCGCTTTAGTGCCAACCTAGCTTTGCTATCTGATTTAGCGATGGCAACCTTAGGCGGTAACCTGAAACGTAAAGAACGTATTTCTGCTCGATTAGGTGATTTGTTAAGTGAACTATATCTCGCATCTGCAACTTTAAAACGTTATGAAGACGAAGGACGTTTAACTGAAGACTTACCTTTAGTTCAATGGGCAGTAGAAGATTCACTGTATAAACTACAAAGCTCACTTGATGATTTATTAGATAATTTCCCTATGGGTCTTGGCATTGCACTTCGTGCTGTTATCTTCCCATTCGGTCGCCCATTAAAACGTCCTAGCGATGTGCTTGATCATAAAGTTTCTAAGATCATGCAAACGCCATGTGCGAGTCGTGACCGTTTAGGTCAAGGCCAATTCTGGACTCCTTCAGAGCACAACGTTGTGGGCATTCAAGAACAAACCTTACTTGATATCCTGGCTTCTGAGCCAGTGTATGACAAGGTATGTAAAGCAGCTGGCAAACGTCTACCATTTATGTGGTTAGATAAGGTTGCCGCAGAAGGTAAAGCACTAGGCGTGTTAAGCGATGCTGAAGTAGCCTTACTCGAAAGAGCTGAAGTTGGGCGTTTGAAAACCATCAATGTGGATGATTTTGACCCAGAAGAACTTGAAGCAAAAACTGCTGCCGTAGCTAATCAAATACAAGCAGCGTAATGCTAGTTAATTTGTTTTAGTCTATTAAAGCCAAAGGGAAAGCATCTGCTTTCCCTTTTTTATACCTAAAAATGCCCCGCTAACGTACATAAAGTCATTCATTTTGCACCCGAATACAGTGTATTCAATCGAAACCATTCTATTAAGCAGTGCTTTGACAGCACCTGTTAAATTAACTCTATTACAAATAGACAAATTTCCCTTGTTGTCAGCCAATTAGCACTAGCTTAATTGTCATTTGTTATAACTGCGCCAATGAGTTAGCTTAGATTCTAAACAGATCACTTACTCTCAAGGAAGAACTATGAAAATTGTATCCAAACTTGCTGCTATTGCGATATTAACCTCAACCAGCGTGAGCGCTGAACCTATCATCGTCAATCAAGATAACTTCCCTCAGGCTTACACCAACCTTAGATTTGCTGCGATAATTGAAAAAGCGGGTGGCTTAAACACGTTCTTAAAGATGCCAGTTCCAAGTAGTGATCCGACACAGCAATTCGTTGTGAGAATGAACAGAGATACAGCTTATTCAACTTCTGTTTTCGATTTATCTAGCAGGAAGGTTTATATCACCATCCCGAAAACGGATAAATATGTCACCATACAAATCGTCGATGAAAACCATGAAACACAACGAATGATATATGGGCCTGGCAGACACTTAATCACCGCTAAGACAGATCATGCATTCGTCATAGTCCGTACTCTTGATAGTGAATTACGTGACAATATTGTGTTAGAGGCGCCGAAACCAAAGCCATTCAAAACAAAAAACTGGGATAAACCATCTTTCCAAAAAACTGAAGAAGAAGGTAATGCTGATTTCAGTGATGGTTATTACCAAGCTGGTGCTTTTAGTAATGTTGAAAGCGGTCAAACTCCATACATGAACTATGTTGGAGTTGCAGGTGGCTGGGGCGGCGCAATGGTCATGGATAACATTTATCAAACCAGCCCCTATTTTGACGCTAATGGATGTTATGAAACCACATTCGTCAATCCAGAAGCAAAATACTTTTGGTCAGCGACTGTTTATAACGGTGACGGATATATGTTTAATGACGTAGCCAATATATCAAGTGAAATGAACCCAAAGCAAAATAAAGATGGAACTTACACCTTGCGTTTTGGTTGTAAAGGCCAGCCAAATAATATTCCAGTATTAGAAGGAAATACCACTGGCAAATTCAATGTCTTGATGCGCCATTATGGCCCAAGTGACATGGTGAGCAACGGTGAGTATGGCTACAACATGACTCAGTTTATTAGAAAGGCAGATTAATGTTAATTACCTAATCAAAAGATTAATTATTACGAACTGAATTAAGCAAAGAAAATTAATTCAATCGCTTTGCCCAATTGCCATTATGCTGCGCCTCACAACGTGTTTCGCTATCAAACACAATTTGTTTGGTTTGCAGCTTAATGCCCTGCTGCTGTAATTGATGGATAATCAAATTCTGGATATAAACATCTTCCTTGTTTAACACTAAATCTGTCAGTTGAGCATCATTTTCAAAAATACAGACGACTTTTAATGAGGTCGGAAATGCATTGAAATTAACCGTATGAGTTAGCCATTCAAAACCTGGATATAGCTCAAGTAGCCTATCGCAAACTTCTGTCAGTGTTTGAATAATTTGTTTTTCTATTTTCTTATCTGATTTTTTCATATCATCACTTCTCCGTTGGCAACCTTTCCGACAATCATCGAGTAACTTTCCTTTTAGCTTTATGAATTTGCAATAAAAAAGCCAGTTTTATATAACTGGCTTTTACCTAATAAACCGAAAGCTAAATGGCTAATTAATTTTTTAATTCTTCATCTAACAGTTTAGCGATAGCTTCAGGTGAGCTACTGTTTCGAGCAAAAATACTATAAGCTACAGGTATCACCAATAAGGTGAAGAAGGTTGCTAATAAAATGCCTGAAAGCACAACAACACCAATCACAAAACGAGTTTCAGCTCCTGCACCACTTGATAACACCAAAGGAATTGCGCCTGCAGCTGTGGTAATACCCGTCATTAAAATAGGTCTTAGACGCTGCGCCGATGCTTGAACAATCGCTTCATCAAAAGCAATCCCTTTATCTCGCAATTGGTTAGCAAACTCAACAATCAAAATACCATTTTTAGCTGCCAGTCCCACCAGCATAATAATACCAATCTGACTGTAGATATTGATGCTTTGGCCTGTAAACCATAAACCGATTAATGCCCCTAAGGTAGCTAATGGCACAGTTAACATAATCACCATTGGATGCACATAGCTTTCAAATTGCGCCGCTAATACAAGGAACACAATACCGAGTGCTAAAACAAATACAAAGTACATAGAATTACCAGAACTTTGATAATCTAACGATTGTCCTTTGTAGCTGATGACAGCTTCAGCTGGAAGATAAGTATGGGCAATATCGTTTAAGTAATCTAACGCTTCGCCTAAACTGTATCCATCCGCTAAATTCGCTTCAATGGTGATTGCTCGCATTCGGTTATATCGATTTAACGAACTTGCATCAGCATATTCTTCGACCTTAACTAGGTTAGATAACGGCACTAACTCACTGGTTCTATCCGAGCGAACATAGATATTTTCAAGATCAGAGGCTGTATTTTGATTGTCACGATTACCTTCAATAATGACATCATACTCTTCACCGTCACGCATAAAGGTTGTCACCAAACGTGACCCTAGCATTGACTCTAAAGTACGACCAATATGTGAAATAGACACGCCTAAATCTGCAGCACGATCTTTATCTATCGCCACTCTTAACTGCGGTTTGGTTTCTTTATAATCATGGTCAAGCCCAACGAGCATCTGATTTTCAGAGGCTTTTTCTAATAACATATCTCGCCAAAGTGCAAGCTCTTCGTAGCTCGGGCCACCTAATACAAATTGCACAGGTTTACCGACACCACGCCCAAACGCTTGTCTCATGATCGGGAATGCTCTCACCCCAGCTAAATCAGAAATTCGACTACGGATATCGACAATAATTTCATTCGCAGGTCGTCTAACAGACCAATCTTCTAAAACAATAATCGCCATGCCGTTAGAAAAGTCAGCCGCGGTTCCAAAGCCCCTTGGTGCACGAATTAACAGACGCTTAATATCACCAGACTCAACTAAAGGCATCAACCTACCTTCAATTTCATCCATGTACTTTTCAATATACTCAAAACTTGCACCTTGAGGGCCGTTAACGACTAGGAACATTGAGCCCCTATCTTCACTTGGTGCAAATTCTTGCGGAATTTTATTAAGCAAATAACCACTGACAGCAAAGGCAACGACCACAATCAGACCAATTAAATACGGCTGCTTAATCGCGGAGTTAAGGTTCGACTGATAAATTGATGACAGATAATCCATTAAGGCATCAACTTTTTTGACTAACCATGAGCTCTCACCAGCAGGCTTTAATAATTTAGAGCACATCATTGGGCTTAAGGTTAATGCCACTAAGCTCGAGAATATGACCGCTGCGCTCATCGTCACAGCAAACTCTTTAAATAGTTTGCCTAAATCACCGTCCAAAAAACTTATCGGCATAAATACCGCAATCAAAACAAGAGTTGTAGCAACAACGGCAAACGCAACTTCTCGACCACCAAGGTAAGCCGCCTTCAACGGTGAGTCGCCAAGTTCAATACGGCGGTGAATGTTTTCAAGCATCACGATGGCATCATCAACCACCATACCAATCGCAAGGATCATCGCTAACAGCGTTAACAGATTAATTGTGTAGCCAAGACTATAAAGAACAATAAATGTTCCCATGAGCGATACAGGCACGGTTAGCGCTGGAATTAACATCGCCCGCACGCTACCCAAGAACAGATAGATCACGATAATGACCAAGATCATAGCAATAAAGAGTGTCTGATAAACCTCTTTAATTGAAGCTTCGATAAACACTGAGCTATCGTATGAGCGTTTAATTTCCATTCCAGCTGGTAGAGTTGGATTAATTACATCCACTAGTGCATTAGCCGCACGCGCCACTTCTAACGTGTTAGATGTTGACTGCTTAGATACACCGAGTCCAATCATTGATTCAGTGTTACCACGGAACATAATACGCTCTTCTTCAGAGCCGATTGCAACCTTGGCGACATCACCCAACTTGACTAAGTAACCATCGTCACCTTGGGTAATCACTAAATTGGCAAAGTCCTGTTCGGTTCTAAAACTTCTATCAACTCGCACTGTAAAGTGACGCTCTTTTGATTCAATAGAACCAGCAGGCAACTCAACGTTTTCTGAGCGAAGCGCGGATTCAACGTCCGCTACCGTCAAGTTTCGAGATGCCAATGCTTGGCGATCAATCCAAATTCGCATGGCATACACTTTACCGCCACCTAAACGAATATTGGCGACACCGTCTACGACTGAAAAGCGATCAACTAAATAACGACGTGCGTAATCGGTAAGCTGCAACGTTGTCATTTGATCAGAGACAAGGTTTAGCCACATGATCACTTCATCACCACCGTTAGCTTTCTCAACCTCTGGCGGATCGGCTTCTTCAGGTAAATTGTCTAATAATCCAGAGATTCGATCACGTACATCGTTAGCTGCCGCTTCAATATCTCGACCAACATCAAACTCTAACGTCACTGAAGAGCGACCGTCACGGCTTGTTGAGCTAACATGCTTAATCCCTTCAACCCCACTAATCCTATCTTCAATAAGTTGGGTAATACGACTCTCAACTACCGTGGCACTCGCACCACGATAACGGGTATCAATAGACACAACTGGCGGGTCAATATTGGGATATTCTCGTAAGGGTAGCTTTTCAAAAGACACTAAACCCAAAATGATAATCAAAATACTAATTACAGAGGCTAATACCGGTCTTTTTACTGAAATATCAGTTAATATCATGCGGCGTTCTCCGCTCCGGCGACCTTAGCAAAGTTAAATGCTTCAGCTGCTTCTGTTTTTACCTCATCGCCAGGTCTCACCTTTAATAGGCCGCGAATAATCACAGGTTCATCAATCACAAGTCCATCAATGATTTCTACCCAGCCACGATTTCTAATACCTAAAGAAACTTGTTTACGTTCAACAATATTTTCATCATTCACTATGTATACATAGTGCTTTGATTGAATGGGAATAATGGCTGACTCAGGTAATAGCAAGGTTTCACGGTTTTGCTTGATTAGTTTCACCTTCATCAACATACCCGGTAACAATGCAGAATCTGCGTTATCTATAATCGCACGAACAATAACAGCACGGGTTGATGGATTAACTCGGCTATCTATCGATGTGACTTCGCCTTTAAAAATACGATCAGGAAACGCAATCGCTTTTGCCTCAACACTCTTGCCTAACTGTAACTCTTGAATAAATCGCTCAGGTACAGAAAAGTCGAGTTTAATTTTACTGACATCATCTAACGTGGTTATTTGTGTGCCAGGAGAAACTAAACTACCTACGCTCACTTGCTTTAAACCAAGGCGCCCAGAAAATGGGGCATGAATGGCTCTGTCTTCTAATGCCGCTTTAGCTTGTTCAAGTTCCGCTCTGGTGGTGTCAATTAATGTTTGAAGTCTGTCTCTTTCAAGCTCAGCAACCGTTTTACTGGTTACTAGGCTTCTAATACGGTCAAGTTCACGAAGGTTATCAGTAACTTTGACTTCAGCAGCTCTTACTTTTGCAACTTGCTCACGATTTCTTAGTTGTACTAACAAATCACCTTTAGAAACAATATCACCATCATTAAAATTAATGCTTGCGACCTGCTCAGTGACTTTCGGGGTAATGGTTATTGATTCAAACGCTTTGTTTGTTCCAATCGCTTCAACTTCGTCACGGACAGGAAGCATGGCAACTTTAGCCACAACGACATTAGGGATAGGTTTGACACGTTGATTAGATTTTTCAGGAGCCATGGTTGATTGATAACCAAACCAAGCCAGAGCTAATGCTACGAGTAATATAATTGTTTTTTTCATCGTTATTCCGTTCATCCCTCTATCGAAAGAGGTTTGATGTTAGCGAGTATCAGTTTTGTGGCAAACGTTAGTTTACCTAGCGGTAACCCGGTATCAAGGCGTTTTACCTTTACTTACAAATTACACATTTAATTAACATTCAACTTCAGTACGAAATAACCTGAATCTAAGTTCACTTTTGGTGAATTATCCTAACCTGTCATGTAAACCTAGCGTTTTCGCCAACTCAATTGGCATTTCTAGCATAAAAAAAAAGAGACACATAAATGTGTCTCTTTGTAAGTATGTATGTCTGTGAAGCAAAACAAACAATAATGGGTGATTATCTCACCTTACGGTCAGCTTCCATGGCATCGCTAAGTACTCGGTATACTTCAGTGATGACTTCATTTGATAATGGATCACCTACCGCATTTTTAGCAAAAATCTTCGTTTGCTGTTTATCTTCTGTAGGCTCTAGTTCAACACGGTAATTACCGCGCTCTAAAGGTAACTTTTCATCACCCCATAATGAGCTCCAGAATCCTCCGCTTTCTTCAAGCACGATATAAAATAAGCCTTCAGCATTATTCATATCGACTATATCAAAACCAAGCTCTGGTAAAACTATTCGTAGACGGTCCCAAGTTTTACTGTAATCCGCTTCAGCAATCCAATAAGCACCTTTATCTTCAGTTTCTGCCACTAAATCTAAAGTAATACCTAGACTCTGCTCGATACGGTCAGCTTTAATTTGCTTATCACGAGTAATACTCATGTAAGCAATAGAGTTATTCAGCATATCTATTGTGTAGCGACGTTTATCTTCACCACTTAAGAATACTTCTTGATCTTCACCGTCGTAAGATTCTTCATGTTCGATAAGATCTATGCTCATACTACCTGAACGGCCATGAGGACTAACATCAACATCGTAACGGTAGCGTTGGCGTAATAAGTAAACTTTATCTTCACCAAACCAACTTGAATCAATCACCTCACGGTTTTCAATCCAGCCTGTTTCTATAACGCCTTCTTCGTAATCTTCTTTTTCAATTGGCACTTCGTACTTATTTAAGAAGCCTTTTAAGTTTTCAAACACTTCTTGTTTTAAGTCTTTAGTTGTTGCGATAGATTCAACGATAACTTTAATATTATCGCTGCCCTCTTCCACACGTGTGCCTTCAGACATCGGCAATACAAGTAATGGAGGACGAATATCTAAACGCTTACCAACCAGTTCTTTATTAACTTCACTACCTGGCTCAGGAATATCATACTCTTTGCCATAAGTTGGTGTTTTAAGCCCTTCAGGTATGATTAATAACGGCGCAGCTTTGGCATTAACAAAGTCATCATTGCCATTTGCAATACGTCGATCTGTCGGAGTGCTACATGCAGATAGTGCTGCTATAACGAGAATTGGGGTGACTTGCTTCAACATTTATTGGTTTACCTCTATCTGGGCTTGCTTCATCGCTTCTAACAACAGACCATGAAACTGCTCAGAAAGTTCAGTTAAAGGTAAACGAATATGTCCTTGGCTAATTAAACCCATTTGATGAGCGGCCCATTTCACAGGAATTGGGTTTGCTTCACAGAACAAGTGTTCATATAAACCTTTCATTGGCTGGTTTATACTTTCTGATAACGCTAAATCGCCAGCCAGTGCAGCTTCGCACATAGCCTTAAAGGATTTTGGAACGATATTGTTGGCAACGGAAATGACCCCATCACCACCAAGTAATAAGAAATCTCTAGCCGTAGCATCATCGCCACTGTAAAGCTTAAAATCATTACCACATAATTCACGCAATTTAGCGACACGGGTTAAATCGCCAGTGGCTTCTTTAACACCGATAATATTTGGTACTGAGACTAATTCAGCGACGGTTTCAGGTAACATATCAACAGAAGTTCTGCCGGGTACATTATATAAAATCTGAGGAATATCTGTGCAAGCTGCAACGGCTTTATAATGTGCAATAAGCCCTTTTGGCGTTGGCTTATTGTAATATGGGGTCACGCCTAACATGCCTACGATGCCTGAATCGGCCATAGATTGAGTCAGCTCAATAGCTTCGGCAGTGGCGTTGGCGCCATTTCCGCCAATAACAGGAATGCGTCCTGCTGCAAACTTAACCGTTTGCGCTACAACTTGTGCATGTTCTTTCATCGGTAAAGTCGCTGACTCACCTGTTGTCCCAACGGCGACAATCGCATCTGTGCCTTGGTCAATATGAAACTCTACCAGCCTTTCAAGACTCGCGTAATCTACTGTGCCATCACTATTCATTGGTGTGATTAAGGCAACGATGCTTCCGTTTATCATCTAAATTCCCCAAGGTTTCAGGATTCGCTATGTTACTTATGCCTACTACTAATGACAAGCATTAACGGGGCTCTTAAATGCATTTATCTAAAACGTTTCACTATTCGCCAAAAATAGGCTAATAATTTGCGTAAATATCAACGTTGTTTACAGAAGAAATAAACTTTATTTCCTTATAAATCAACAGTTATTAAAATATATTCACTAAACTAGTCATAATTCAAACAGATTAAAGGCAAATACACACATACTTATGTGGTTTTCTTTTAGTTATGGTAGCATTACAACCCGCAAAAAAACTTTGCGTTAGCTCGCTAGTTTACGCTCTATGATATCGAAAAAGTGAGGAAAATCCATGACCAACTATCTGGTCGTTACTGCTATGGGTGCTGATCGCCCAGGTTTAGTTAGTCGTCTATCCCGTTTAGCCAGTGAATGTGAATGTGACATCGTTGATAGCCGCATGGCTTTATTCGGAAACGAATTCACCTTAATCATGATGATTTCTGGCTCGTGGGCTGCCATCACTAAGATAGAAACTCTATTACCTGGTTTAAGTGTTGAGCTTGAATTATTGATGGTAATGAAGCGTACCTCTAAGCACACCCCTAAGAATTTCATTTCACGAATTGAAGTTAGTGTAAATGGGCAAGATCAGCGCGGTACCATGAAGCGTATTACCGAGTTTCTTGCCGACCGCTCACTGGATTTAGCCGCAGTTCGTTCTCACGCTGATGACGATAATCTCACTCAGACAATTTTATTCACCATCAATGTGCCTGAAAAAGTTGATCTGGTTAAGCTTGAAAACAGTATCCATGAACTCGCAGCAGAACTTTCGCTAGATTGTTCAATCAATCACATGCAAGCAAGTGAAAAATAAGTAATCAAAATAAGGACTATTAATGAATACCCTAACCGTTGGTGATTCAGCACCGCAATTTAGCTTACAAAATCAGTTTGATGAAACCGTATCGTTAAGTGATGCATTAAAAAATGGGCCAGTATTAGTTTATTTTTACCCAAAAGCATCAACACCCGGTTGCACAGTACAGGCACAAGGCTTACGTGACAGTAAAGCTGAGTTAGCAAATCACAATGTTACGGTTTTCGGTTTAAGTCCAGATCCCGTGGCCAAGCTGCTTAAATTTAATGACAAGCAAGAATTAAACTTCTCACTACTTAGCGATGAAGACCACGCTGTTGCCGATGCATTTGGTGTATGGGGTGAAAAGAAATTTATGGGTAAAATTTACGACGGTATCCATCGTTTAAGCTTTTTGATTGGCCAAGATGGCAAAGTTGCCCATGTATTCGACAAGTTCAAAACTAAAAATCACCATGAAGTGGTCCTTTCGGTATTAGCTCAGCAATAACACTAAGATATCGAGTGAAAACCTCAATAAAAAAGCTTCGTTTCGACGAAGCTTTTTTTGTTGGTAATAATGACGTTTAATCTACAAAACTATTGCTTTGTTGCGTCCTTTTCATTAATTGCATTATTCACTGAAGTGTCAGCTTCTGCATCACCTTCTGAATCAACTGCAGTTAACGTTTGATCAGTTGGTGCTTCTTCATTGTTTAGCTCTGCTGTTTGCTCTTGTGAGTCAAGGGTCTTTTGAGCAGCTTTATTGGCTTGTTCTTCTGCTTCAGCTAAATTACGTTGAATAATCGCTTGCTCTTGCGCTTCTTGTGGTAACAGGCTAATTAACTCAATTCCAACGGGTAAGTCAGTGTCTTCACCTGTGACAATTTTAACTTTTTGCTCTTTGGTTAAATATATCAGTGGCATTGCGGTTTCACCGTAACGCTCCCTAAAGTGAGTCAAGGTGAAGTTTTCGGTAATGTTAGTCACTTTAATTACTGCGCCTTTTGACATATAGCTCGCAATGCGGGCATATGATACAGACTCCCCAAATAAACATAATCGTTTTAAATATGATTCTGACAATTGGTGTCTTGCGCTACCACCTTCGGCGTTATTTAGGCCGTATACTTTTTTAACGCCAAATAAATCCTGAAAATGAAAGCTTACCAATGGGTTTAATTGTCGATAAGGCGATAGAATTAGCACTCTGCCGATACCACTTAAATCCATAAAGTTTTCAGCATGTTCTGATGCAGGGTTAC
The DNA here is from genome assembly GCF_018100775.1 of Shewanella sp. MMG014. Lineage (NCBI taxonomy): Bacteria > Pseudomonadati > Pseudomonadota > Gammaproteobacteria > Alteromonadales > Shewanellaceae > Shewanella > Shewanella sp. MMG014. The sequence goes on along the minus strand of NZ_JAGJDZ010000008.1, from coordinate 191,576 downwards.
CAAAGTACACCGGAATATTTGCCATTCTTGCTTGGCGAATGTTGTCCCAGTTATTATCTGCCAATACCACTTTAACATTTTTATCAGTCAGAACTTTTGCTAGTTCTCGAGAAAACTTAGACGCGCCAAATAATAGCAATCCCTGAGATGAGTCAGCCTTAACCCCCAAAAACTTAGCCCAAGGGCTCGCAGTAAGACTTTGAATAACCACAGTGCCAATAATGATCAAGAACACTAACGGTACGATTGAACTTGCTCCGTTAACGCCAATGGCTTCCAATTTAATAGCAAAGAGTGATGATATGGCAGCTGCCACAATACCTCTTGGTGCTACCCAACTTAAGAACCATTTATCAGCCCGAGATAAACTTGTCCCAATTCCTGAAATCCAAATACTCAGCGGACGGGCAATAAATAAAACGACCAATAATACACCGACGCCTCCCCATCCTAGATCCAACATCGCTGTCGAATTTAATCGTGCGGCGAGTAAAATAAACAGTGCCGAAATCAACAGTACAGTAAGTGTTTCTTTAAACTCTAAAATATCGGCAATGTCGACGCCACGCATATTGGCAAGCCATATCCCCATGACCGTCACCGTCAATAACCCCGATTCTTCTTGAAGCAAGTTCGATCCAACAAACATACCCAGCATGATGGTTAATACTGCGGTATTTTTTAGATAATGGGGAAATACATTGGTTCTTAGCGCAATACCGATGAGGTAGCCTGCAATGGCGCCCATGCCAAAACCAAGTAAAAGTGTCATTCCTAAAGCTGACAAAACATGCGTCGTAGGATCTGCTGCAGCGGCGACAGCAATATACTCATAAACCAGAACAGCGAGAATCGCCCCAATAGGATCAATAACGATACCTTCCCAGCGTAATATGCTGGCAAGGTTTGATTTAGGTCGTACGGTGCGCAGCATGGGAACAATCACTGTTGGGCCCGTAACAACAACTAATGCGCCAAACAACATAGCCATAGGCCACTCAAAACCTAATAACCAATGTGCTGCTGGTGCAATACAAGCCCATGTAATAAAAGCACCAAAAGTCACTAAATTGGTCACCATTCTGCCGTGATCTTTGATTTCTTTAAAATTAAGTGTCAGTGCGCCTTCAAATAAAATGACCGCCACACCTAACGAAATGATAGGGAAAAGTAAATCACCAAAAATGGCATCTGGATTTAATATATCTAGACCTGGGCCAAGTAATAACCCGCAAAGAAGTAGCGGTAAAATAGCGGGTAAACGAAACTTCCAACCTAACCATTGACACAATAGAGACAAGACGCCAATTAACGCAAGCATGCCTGTGATGTGTTCTACCATGTTATTTCCTTATAAAGACACTAAATACTTATGCCATCAAATGTTGACGCTAATACCTTTAATAAAATACTAAATGTGATTATAGAGCAAGCGGTAATTGACAGTTTGATAGCATTTTATCGAATTTGATTAACATTGAAGAGCTAGTATTAAGAGTGGCAATAAATATTGTATATTCAGTAGGTTAAATTGAAGACACAAAAAAGCCCTTGTCTTACGACAAGGGCTAATCTGTTTGGCGGAGCGGACGGGACTCGAACCCGCGACCCCCGGCGTGACAGGCCGGTATTCTAACCAACTGAACTACCGCTCCTAAACTGTGTCACCTGTATATACAGATAAACAAAATTTAAGTAACTTAACTGGCGGAGCGGACGGGACTCGAACCCGCGACCCCCGGCGTGACAGGCCGGTATTCTAACCAACTGAACTACCGCTCCACTTAAGTTGCGAAGAATAATAAAGTTGTCGAGAAAAACCGTCAACCATTTTTTTGAACTTTTTGTCTGTTTAGTTAAAAAATGCGCAGCAAAGGCTAAAAGATACACTTATTGATGATAAAACTGGCAAATCGAATAGCGTTAATATTTCAAGCGGGACAGGATTCTAACGACAAGCAGGCCTGATGGACTAAAAAACTTACTGTTAAATTAACTAAAATCAGTTTTAGTTTTATGAGAATAGTAGAAACATAACGCATGAAAATACAAAGGCTAAAAAAGCCTGTGGACAAAACATCAATACACAGTCGGTGTTAAGGTTGTTATTGCTGAATTAGCTAGCCGCTTTGCAGCGGCTATCTGTAAAGTCGTTTACCACTCAACTCATCCTCCTTATAAAGAGGATGTAAATCCAACCATCAAAATAACACTACTTTTCATCTGGCATTGTTAAATCAAGATCATCAAGAGACGGGACATCCTCCTTCTCGCCTCCCTCTTGCTCTAATCGCAGCTTAGTCGCAGCTAATGCTTTATTAAGCGCTTGTTTTTTCCGCCAAATGATTAAGCCTAGAATACCAATGACTAATAAAGTGCCATTAACGACAAGGATCCAAAAGATAGCTTCTTCCTTAGCTGCAGCTTCTTCATTTGCAGCTTGTATCGCTGCTCGTCTAGCGAGCTCTTCAGCTGAAGGTGGCGGTGCTGGCGGTTCGATGAGATTAAAAAACTGCTCGGGTAAATCGAGCACTATTTCTCGTCCTTCGACTGTTGTAGATACCGCAGTGCCTTTAATTCGGTAACTACCAAAGTCAGTCACTTGAGGGATCGAAATCAATGTTTCAGTACTCGTCACTTCATTAAAGCTTAGCGGTAATTTAAGCCCTGCGGGACCAACAATATCAAAGTGAAAATGCGTTTGTTCCAGCTTTAATGCTTCTTCATTGACCAGCGCTTGAATCTGCCAAATACCATTGAGCTTATCTTCTGGCTCAATAATGTCGACTTCAATTGGTTTTTCAGACAAATAGAACGGATAACTGACTTCTCGCTGAAAGATATTATTACGAGCTTCAACTGTTAAAGTGTAATTACCCCAAGGCTGATTTAAATTCTTTTTACCAGTGAACACACCATCATCAGGTGCTTCATCTAATCCTTCGCCATTGTCTTTATACGAACCGACAATGATTGTGCCCGTTGTAAAGTTGGCATCGGTGTTTTTATGATGGCTTGCAAATTTTGTGGTCCACTCCACCATAAAATCTAAGCCAGGTAATCTAACGGTTAACCCGTCACCTAATAATCGTGCAGTGACTTTTAGGCGTTCACCTTGATATAAAGGCTGCGGAATGGGTTCAACTTCGATTTCCAGTTCTGAAACTTTCTGAATACTTGAGCCTTCAGCAAGACTACCCAGCAATTGCCAAGGGCCAGGCATAGGCTTGGTGATTTTAATCATATCGCCAGTAAAGCCATCAACCCACTTAACTGATTCAGGGTGACGGTCTGAATACCATTTTGAGCCGTCAGGTAAAATGACAATGACAGGCGCAGTGCCGTATTCTCGCTGTACTAACAAGGTTAACTCATCAACCATATGATCAATTCGAAAACGGTTTTTGAGTTCACTCGCTTGAGTGTATGGAACAGCAAAAGCCGATTGAGATATCAAATTCCCAATCAGCAAAATAAACAATAAACAATACGGCTTTAATGCGGTCATCGGCTACGCTTCACCTCTCCAGAGGCACTTTCCTGACTTTTGAACTAAATCAAGACGTTGATCATGTGATACTAGTTCATCGGCCGTTGCAGAGATCACTTTAAGATTAAACTCATTTTGATTGATAAGCTGAATGCCACCCGCCTCTTGACCCGCTTTTTCATTGGACAAATTAAACTTAATTTGTCCACCCGTCATGATTAAATAAACATCTGCGAGGATTTCAGCATCGAGTAATGCACCGTGATAGGTTCTTCTTGAGTTATCAATGCCATAGCGCTTACATAAGGCATCCAAGTTGTTCTTTTGACCAGGATGTAAATGCTTAGCAACGGTTAATGAATCGAGAATGCCACAGATGTCGGCAGTTTTCGGTCCGTTAGGCTGCAAGTTAGCAAATTCATGATCCATAAAGCTGATATCGAAGGGAGCGTTGTGTGCAACAATTTCAGCTCCATCAATAAAGTCGATAAACTCTTGAGCAATTTGATGAAAACGCGGCTCTTTGGCAACCCTTTCGTCAGTGATGCCATGAACTTCAATTGCTTCAGGGTCAATTGCTTGACCTGGGTTGATGTATTGGTGATATGTACGGCCCGTGAGTTTTCTATCTATGACTTCTACACAACCAATTTCAATAATGCGATGTCCAATATATACAGGGCCACCAGCTTGGTTCATACCTGTTGTTTCGGTATCTAAAATAACCTGACGGCTTGCGCTAGAAATAATATTCATAGGTAACTCATTAATAAATGTTTAGGTATAATTGCCAGAAATAAGGTCAAACGTATGGTAACAATTCAATGTCAGAACTAAAACTTATCAAAATCTATACTGACGGCTCATGTTTAGGAAACCCAGGTCCTGGCGGATACGGTATTGTAATGAAATATAAACGCCAAACCAAAGAAATGTCTGACGGATTTAAGCTTACCACCAATAATAGAATGGAGTTGCTCGCGCCAATCATCGCATTAGAAGCCTTGTATGAGCCCTGCCAAGTCATATTAACCAGTGATAGCCAATATATGCGACAGGGTATCACGCAATGGATCCACGGTTGGAAAAAAAAGGGCTGGATTACCTCAACGAAGACCCCAGTAAAAAATGTCGATTTATGGAAACGTTTAGATAAGGTCAGCCAAATCCATCAAATGGATTGGCGTTGGGTTAAAGGTCATGCTGGCCATGCAGAAAACGAACGTTGTGATGATTTAGCTCGATGGGCTGCTGAAGCAAAGCCCGAGCAAGAAGATGTCAATTATAATGCAGACTAGCCATATTATTGGTTAGCCTGTTTAGAATGACCCGTTCGCCCCGCTGTTGATGCTTGGGCCCATTGCGGCGCTCGAGCTTTTTTCTTTTCTCGTATAGGTGTTAATGGCGAGTCCATTTTACGTGCAACGATTAAATAGACGCTGCCGATTCCTGGTAGCCATCGCTCTAAGCGGTTTTGCCACCAACTACCTTGATTGATATCGCCTATTAAAGGGTGATAAATAAACCGTTCATCTTGAAGTATTTGATAACCGAGCAAGCCTAACCAATCTTTGACTCGAGCAGGCATAAAAAATTGCCCAGACCAAGGAATTTGAGTTTGGTACTTAGGTAACAATTTACCCGCAAATGCCGTGCTTACCGGGTTTAGGCCACAAATGAAAATATAACCACCACAAATCATTACCCTATCGACTTCACGTAGTAGTCGATAAGGATCTTGTTCAAACTCAATTAAGAAACTCATTAAAACCGCATCCATTGATCCACTTTGTAAAGGTAAGTGATGTGGATCAGCAATAATCGAAGCACCTTCTTCCTCATGAATAGAAAAATGGCGAGAGATATTACAATTTAAGCTGGAGATTTGATGACTTAAAGGGCCTAATTTTAATAAATGGTAGCCGAATATTCTTGGCCACCAACTTGCTAAGCGCTGTTCTACAGCCAATTGTATTTCATCACCACAGGGTAATTGATGCCACTGTTGCGGTTTGTGGTGAATCGACATAAACGCCCAGCCCCTTATAAATACATATCGATAATTGAGTATAACGATTTATAACCCAAAGTCGTCAAGGGATAACAAAATATTTATTGTTTTGAGATCAATAAGTAAAATTGATGACATTCTTTATTCTAGTGGCAATAACGTCGCCTTTACTTCTTGTTAAATGACAGTGTTTAATCAAAGTCAACATATAGAGTGCACTGTTTATTGAGAGAGTGTATTCACCCAACAAGGCCCATCATACTGTTGATCAACATTTGGCGAGCTTCCAATAATCCGTTACTCTGTATCGACATATTTTACTAAGGTTAAATCATGCTTTCTGTTAACGCTATTCCCGCATTTAATGATAACTATATCTGGTTAATTCATCAGCAAGGAACCAATAAAGCTTACGTTGTCGATCCTGGATGTAGTCAAAGTGTGTTAGATCATATCAATGACACAGACCTTGAATTAGTCGGTATTCTAATCACACATCACCATGCAGATCATACTGGCGGTATCGCAGGTTTACAGCAAGCTTACAACGAACAACTAAGCGTATATGGTCCTCAAAAAGAAAACATCTCAGGCGTAACTCATCCTATTGAATGCGAACAAGCCCTGACATTACCTTTTATCAATTCGTCAGTGCAGGTACTTATGGTACCAGGACATACACTCGGCCATATCGCCTATTGCATTGATGATGCTCTATTTTGCGGAGATACCTTATTTAGTGGCGGCTGTGGTCGATTATTTGAAGGAACGCCTGAGCAAATGGCAGCGTCATTGGCAAAATTGACCAAACTAAATGGCAACACAAAAGTGTACTGTGCACATGAATACACCCAAGCTAACATCACTTTTGCGGTCGCGGTAGAGCCTAATAACACAGCTTTACTGCAATACGAGCAAAAAGTTGCAGCAGCAAGACAGAACAATATTTCAACAATCCCGTCTACCATTGCAACAGAATTAGCAATTAATCCATTTTTACGAAGTGATAGTACAGAAATCAAACAATCTATTTCAAAGCAGTTTAATCAACAAAATTTGACTGAACTACAAACATTTACTCTTCTCAGAGAATGGAAGAATCACTTTTAGTTTAGGCTTGATATCCCACGCAGGTTAACTTAACAAAGACAATTAGCGCATTTTGCTCTACAATGCCGCTTCAATTTTGACCAATACTTTAGGCTGACGTACTAAACATGTCAGTTTTGCAAGACTTAGGAATTTCGTTTTTGATGCATAAATCTTTATATTTTATCGTTGGTGGTGTGGCCTTTTTAAGTGGCTGTCAAACACTAACAACACCTAAGCCGGCTAAAGAGCCTATTACCATTCAAAAGCCAGTAGAGTCTGAAGAAACGGTCGTTAAAGTTGAAAAGCCCGTCGAGATCACAGATGTATGGCAACGCATTAGCCTACAGATGAAAATGCCGATTGATGACCAAAAGCTCGTCAATCAATATCGTGACTGGTATTTGGCGAACCCAAGGCATTTGGAAATCGTTTCACAACGGGCTGAGCCATACTTACATTACATTGTAGAAGAGCTTGAAAAGCGTGACATGCCAATTGAAATTGCGCTATTGCCCATCGTTGAAAGCTCATTTGACCCATCTGCTTATTCAGCAAGTGCAGCTTCGGGGCTTTGGCAGCTCACGACCCCAATATCGAATCATTTTGGGGTAAAAAGTGATTGGTGGTACGACGGACGCAGAGATGTACCTGCGGCGACGACTGCTGCGTTAGATTTTCTAGAATATCTTTACGACAGAACTGGCGAAAACTGGTTGTATGCCATAGCAGCGTATAACACTGGTGAAGGCAGAGTAAATAATGCCGTTCGCAGAAATAAAGCCGCAGGTAAAAGCACTGAATTTTGGGCATTATCATTACCTCGAGAAACCCGACGTTACGTCCCGCAACTCATCGCTTTATCCGATGTCATCAAAAATGCCGATAAATACGGCATTACCTTAACACCTATCGCTAATGAGCCACATATCGCCGTTGTCGATACCCAAAGCCAAATTGATTTAAAACTGGCTGCTGATTTAGCGGACATGAACATAAACCAACTTAAAGCACTTAACCCTGGTCTTGATCGCTGGGCCACGTCACCAGAAGGCCCGCACACTCTAGTGCTGCCTTATGACAAAAGAGATGTATTTGAGCAAAAACTGGCGCAACTTGACCCAAAAGACAAGCTCAATTGGCATCGTTATAAGATTCAATCAGGTGATACTGTCAGTCATATCGCCAAACGCTTCGATACGTCAGCATCGTTTATTCGCTCAAGTAATAATCTTAAAAACAACAATATTCGAGCTGGCAGATATTTAATTATCCCAGTGCCACCTGAAGGCGCTGATTTAACAACAGATCAGTTATTAGCGCAAAATCAATTAACACCTAAGAATATCACTTATACAGTGAAGTCTGGCGATTCACTGTGGGTTATCGCAAAGCGTTACAATGTCTCGGTCGATGATTTAATTCGCTGGAACCGTCTGCCTAAAAATGGCGCGTTAAGTATTGGAAAAGAACTGACAATTGGTAGCCGTGCATCAACAAATGCAACTGAGCGAACAGTTAACTACAAAGTTCGCTCAGGTGATTCACTTGCCCGTATTGCCAATAAATTTAACGTATCTGTAGATGACTTAATCAAGTGGAATAAGTTACATAACACCAAATATATTCAGCCTGGACAGATGTTACGTTTAATTGTTGATGTATCAAAAGTGAACGCTTAATTGAGTTACGCTATTCATTACTGATTACAACAGTGCTGATTCGTTAAGCTTGAATCGGTTACTTAAACCAAAAATGATTGGTTTTATTTACCTACTTAAATCCCACCAATAAAAATGGCAAGTGATAATATCACTTGCCATTTTTTTACGCTGATTAGTGCTAATGGAAACGAAATGCTAGTTAACAACCAAAGGTGTTGAACCTGCATTTATCACTGGCATTGCACTTTCTTCAGCTTTACCGGCAAACTTGACACTGAATCGATATCCCGGTCCTGACACTTTTGCCATCACAGCAGCAGGTACACTAAAACGAGTTTCAATTGTTTGTGCTGGCGCTAACGTAACAGTACGCAATGCTTGGGTATACATCATATCCTGAGAAGAAGACCAAATTTGTTGACCTTTAGGATCATAAAGTCCTAAATCAGCGGTCATCCCTGAATTAAACATCAAGCTAACAGGATAACTCTGACTGTTAGTTGCCGTATGTTTTACCGACATTGCTTTAGTAGAGTCTGTATAGGTTTCAGCTTCTAAAAAGCCGACTAATAAGGTTTCTGCCATTGTTGATACTCCAGCACCAAGCGAAATTGATTTTGCTTTTACGACACTTTTAGTCTCTTTCGCAGTATCGACATCCGTGTTTTGTGCAGTGACATCTGTACTTGTTGTACTACAGCCCACTAACAGCAAACTTAAGCAACCTATAAAACGTTTCATTAAAACCCTCCTAATTTTTTGAACAAGCTATCTTTAAGCTTATCGGTTTCACCTTTTATTTTGGCATCAAATAACGCACTCGTGTCGATACCAAATTTAGGGTCTTGCATGCTACCTGTAATCGTTAACGGAATATCAACGCCCGCTAATGCATCTTTTTCTCCACCCTGTCCTGCTAAAGAACCCACTAAAGACGTAGTTAATTTATAATCTACTGTTTGTGAGTCTATATTGGCATTACCATTACCGCTTAAACGTATAAGTGGTGATGACATCGCTAAATCAGGGTTGGTCAGTACTGCATTATTTAAATCAAAGCTACCTGTCAGACTTGTAAAATCTGTTTTTAACTCTTCAGTATTTTTCGCAGAAAGATCACCTTTGAGTTTATCTTGCGCACTGCGGATCATTTGCGGAATATTAACCCCATAAAGTGAACCATCAGCGATTTCAAAATCCCCTTTCGCTAATAGGTTTTTCTTTATATTGTCAGGGATTAAACTTTTACCAGAGCCTTTAACTTTGAAGTTTGCTGCACCTGAAATTAAATCCACATCAGCAGCGTCTTTTAGTAGCGGTCTGAATTGTACGCCAGTCAATGATTCTTCAAAGTGATAACTTGCGACTTTTTGGCGTGCATCAAGTTTTGCCGTTGCTTGAATACTACCTTCATATAGGTTTGCAGAAAATTCACTCAAATTGGCGATACCATCTTTAACTGTGGCGTTCATTTTCCAATTTTGAGTCAGTAAATTAGCCACTTTAATTGACTTAATAGTGACGCCCATAGTCACATCAATGGTTTTCAATGCGGATAAGTCAGGCTCTGTTGCAGGTGCCGTGCTCGCCACCTTTTCTGTTTCTGCTGGAGTTTGCTCATCAGAAGCGGGCATTAACTTATCCACATCGATATCGCCAAAGTCCATTTGCATGTTTATTTTCGGGATTTTTGCACCATAGTTGACACTTAGCTTACCTGTAGCATCAATTTCCATTGCAGATAATTTGCTAATAATGACTTCTACGTTTTGTGAATCAAGTGCAACGGCTATATCTGTCACTAATTGCGTGGATACTTGATTATTAGGAATGCCCTTACCGCTGACATCAGTATTAACCGTGAAGCCGTTAATGGCTAATTTAGACAAGTCTTTACTGACATTTAGCTTACCTTCACCATTACTGTTAACCGTCATATCAGGAAGCTGTGCTGAAAAGTCATATGCAAAGTCAGCGTCATTACCCAATGAAAACTCACCCAATGTTAAGCTATTAAGCTTGAAGACTTGAGTCGTATCTGTCGTTTCATCAATCAGATTAATAGTGGTATTGGTGATTGCTACTCCGCCAATTTGTAAGCTTTGTAGTTCAACACTTGTTTTAGCAGCTGAATCAGTCGTTTTGTCTTCTGCCACAGCTGCCGAACTGTCACCACTCAAACCATCGATACTCGTGGTACCGTCCTTTTGCGTTATCATATTGACCGTTAAGCCATCTAATGAAAGCATCGCAATTTCAACTTCTTGGCTTAATAACGGCATTAATTCTACGTTGGCAACAGCTTCATTCACTTCAACAAAGTTGTTAGCAGAAAAATTTTCTGGATTTGATAATGATATCCCACCCAATTTTATGCCAATCGATGGGAATACACTCCAGCTCAAATCATCCTTAATGACAAATGTACGTCCAGTTTGATTTTCAACCGCCTCAACAATTTGCGGCTTAAAACTATTCAAATCAAAAAATACCGTTAAGTACACTGCGAGTATTAATATTACCCCAGCCACGATACCTAACAGCCATTTAAGTGCCTTCATGTTTGCTTCCTTGTCAGTAAATTGGTTCTCAATTTAGCGTTACTATGTTGTTATGTAACAGTTTAGCTCAAAACCGTTAAATCTAAAGGTTTTTCAGCAATGGCAATACCATTGATATCAGCATAGATCATCATCTTGGGTTTAATATCGACACCAGCAATATTGATGGCAGCATCAATTAAACCGACATCTTTTTTCTCAGTTTTAATTGGGTTTGTCGCAAGTGCCTGCACACCAATATCTATGGTAGCGATAGTACCTGCATCTCTGATTGCGCCATAAATGATTATCCCTTCCCATTCATTATTAAATGCAGACTCCGCAATCATATCGCCCAATAAGGCCCGTCGACAGACGCCACCACCATCAACCACTAGCACTTTACCTTTTCCCGGTGTAGCTAATACTGACTTAACTTTAGAGTTATCTTCAAAACATTTAACGGTGACCACTTCGCCATAAAAAATAGTTTTACCACCATAAGAGTTCCAATTCGATTGAACTAAAGTCAGTTTATTTTCGTAATGGTCAAATAAGTCGGGTAATAAATCTAACATCTCACACTCCATGTACTAAAATGAATAGGTTACCTCATAATATAAACGTCCATAGCTATTGAAACAATTCATTAATCTGAATAAACTGTCGCCTATACTTTACTTGTTCATGGATGAAAACATTGCAGTATTTGAATTTCTCATTTATTGCGAAATACCAATTAACTTTTAAGTAGTTTTCAATATGACTGATATCAATTTACAAAATGTAATAAATGCGTTCGATGAATTAGATTTTGAAAATAGAACAACTAAAAATCTTGAGAATGCACGTAATAGAATGCAAATGAAGACGTATTTATCTTCTTTGGATTACAGTTTACGACGCTTAAAAATCTTAGAAGAAGTGGTTTCTGAAATTGTCGAAGAAAAACAAACTGAATTGGTAAAGCAAGAACATATTCAAACCTACAAAGCAAAAATCATCCAGTTATCAAGAGAGTATAAAATCTCGTATCAAGACGTTATCAACATAATGAATAAGTTGAAACACCAGTAATGACTGGGCTTACTAATTAATTGGCTTAATACCGATTCATCTTCCTCGATAACTACCCTTTGCTAACTACTATCGACCATCGTTGATTTATATGTGCTGTATTATATATGCAGCATTAAATCTCCACTCCAGTCTAGCACTCATTTCTAACCCCATAAGTGGTCTATCAGATAGCTTATGTTATTTTTAATGTGTTTAACGCAAATATCAATTAGTCAGCTATGTAAATTAACCATAAACAGTTAACAAAAATGAAATAAATTTGCATTTACAAGTTCGAATAAGAAAACCTTGTTGAATATTTCCAACAAGGCTTTATTAGTTTATAAATGCGAGGTGTTCATCAATAAGACTATTTATGGTTTACACTTTAAACTGCCCTACTATGTTTTCAAGCTCATTTGAGCCTTTTGCTATATTGTCACTACTATCCAGTAATTTCTCGTTATGATTTTTATTCTCTACCGACATATCATTAATGCGGGTAATATTCATATTTAATTCTGAAATCACTGCACTTTGCTCTTCTGTTGCACCTGCTATTTGAATATTCATTTGAGAAATATCCCCAATCGCTGACTTAATTGAATGAAGTGCTTGTTCTACTTTTTGCGTTTCACCAACGGTTTCATCTGACTGTGTTAAAGCCCGTTCTACTGAATGGTTTACATCTTCAATAGCCTCTCTAATAGCGTCAATAATGCCATTGATTTCACGGGTTGAATCTTGCGTTCTACTAGCAAGCGTTCTAACCTCATCGGCAACCACAGCAAAGCCTCGACCCGCTTCACCAGCACGAGCGGCTTCAATAGCAGCATTCAATGCCAATAAATTGGTTTGCTCAGCAATACCAACAATAACATCTAATATTTGCCCAATCTGGCTTGAGCTAACTTTCAGGCCTTTTGCAACAGATTCGGTTTGTTGTAGCTCAGAAGACAAATCACCAATTTTTGACATTGCCTTATCTACAATCATGGCAGTATTGTCGGCTTCAGTGTCGGCAATATTTGCACTCTGTGCAGCAGCTTGTGCATTTGACGCAACTTCTGCGGCTGTCATCGACATTTCATTTATCGCAGTAGCAACATTTTCGGTTTCCATTTGAACATTACTCGACACTTGATTCGCATCAGATGATATAGATGCAAGCTGTTGAGCAAGAGCTTGGCTTTGAGTGACATTTCCCGCAACTGAAGATACTAGATTTTGGATCTTGTCTGTGAAAATATTAAAATTATGGGCAATTTGGTTAAGTTCATCTTGACCATCTTCGGCTAATCTCAGTGTCAAATCCCCTTCACCTTTAGCAATATTCTCAAAAGCTGAAATAGTCTGTTGCATCGGCTTTGAAATACTTTTAGTGATAACAAACAAAATAATCAGGATCGGTAACCAAACCAATAAGAGTAAAAATAAATATTGCATCAAAAATTCAGTTTTTTGCGTTTGGATATCGTCGATATAAATCCCCGTACCAACGACCCATCCCCATGGAGTAAAACGTTCCACAACACTCATTTTAGGGCTAGGAGTATCTTGATTGGGTTTATTCCACATGTAGTTAACCGTGGCGTTTTTGGCATTATGAGTACGTTCAATCATTAATTGAAATAACGGCACATTATCAGGGTCACGCATTGATAACACATTTGTATTGATGAGTTTTTTCGCAAATGCGTGTTGTACCATGACCCCACTGGTATCAACGGTAAAAAAATATTCATTACCAGAATAACGTAAATTATCTAAGGCATTAATAGCAGCAAGTTTCGCTTCTGCCTCCGACATATCACCTTGCTCAGAAGCCAAATAAAACTGATTGATGACAGAGCTTGCGACCTCAATAATACCAGTAAGTTTGGCCTGCTTTTCTTGCACCAATACATTTTCGATACGGTTAAAAGCGAACAAAAACATGAGCACAGTTGCAAAAGCTGCAACCATAATCATGGCCATCAAGCGGTTAGAAATACTCGTTTTACGAAAAAAATGATCTATAGCATTCATTGTCGTTCACCGTATTATTAGAATAAATATCGAGACAAACTAGACTATGGTTAAAGCTAATGAATAAGTAATGAATTGATTGTTATTTCCCCAAACAATCATCATTCAAATTTAGCTTATCAACATACCTTATTCCTTATAATCGACCGATTAAAGAAATTATTTAGCAAAGCACATGAATAAAAATCAATCAATAAACTCAGCAACTATGCGTAAGCCGCAAATGATTCGTGGTGAATAGAATAATTAAATATAGAATAGTGAGAGGTGTTCGCGATGTAATAACGCTTGTCGAAAAGGTGTTCATCAAAAAATAATAGTAAACATTAAGCAAAAGTTAACTAAGGTCATCACTAGATGACGTGCATTACTGCGTTATCAATTGAATCTGATTTTTACCATTCTGTTTTGCACGATATAAGGCTTTATCACCATGAGAAATCAACTCGTTCAAATCCCAACGTTGTTTTACATCTATTGACGCCCCAATAGAAATCGTGACCCTGAGGTTGGTATTCGGCCAATACAATTTGGGAACATCATCTAAGATTTTCTCTGCAATCTGACATAACTGTTGCTCATTGAAGCACTGAAAAACAGATAAAAACTCTTCTCCTCCGTATCGTACATTCATTCCAGTATACCGACCGCAATGTTGACGTATAATTTGCGCTACTCCATAAATCACATTGTCGCCTACTTGGTGGCCATAGGTATCATTAATTGATTTGAAGTTATCAATATCTATCATTAACACGCTTAATGGTTTATTCGTGTGTTGTGCGCTTTGTTCAATTTGCGGACCATTTTTAGTTAAATACAAACGGTTTTTAAGCTCGGTTAATGGATCCGTAACTGTTTGCAACGCTAATTTTTTCTGACTTGCTCTAAGCCGTAACTGTTGGCTTCTAATTTGGCTAAACTGCTGGAAGCTTTTACGAGTTTCAGAATCTCGGCGTAAGCTAGCCACTAAACTAATTAGGAACACAGCAAAAAAGATAGATATTCTATCGAGCTCTTCAGCATAATCTTGTCCAATTCTATCTGGTGCGATTACCAGTAAATAACTCAACAACATCAGTGATAAACCAAATAGGCTCAGCTTAAATGGCATTCGAGATAATGCCCCGATGTAAACCATGACTAACACGCCACCTGATTGATAATCAAAATTACCTTGGGTCATCGCCAATTTTCCGATAGTAATAATCGACACGTATACCGTTAACACTAAAAACAGCTCGGCGAGCTCTAAATACTTGGATGCATAACGCCGCAAAGTAATTAACACCACGATGCAAAGTATCGATAAGAAGACTCTGCTGAGCGTCGCAACCCAAGCATGCTCAGTTATGTGCTGGTAATCTAAAAGGCCAAATAAAAGATAAATAGGAATGACAGATAACAAAAAACCGGAATACGGCAACATGACTTGATGGACGTGATAATGCTTAAAACGCAATAACGAAAAGCCGGTTAGTTTTTGATGAAAAGGCCGTAAAATAAAGTCGAACATAGACTACCCATTTTTCCTAAATTTTGCTTAAAAGCAGCAAAAACAGGTAAAACATTATTAATATTATGTCTTTATATATAGCAAAGTTTTCAAATACTAGCTACGAAATCATCCTCCATATGATTGAATAAATATGACATAAATTTACCACACCACTCAATAATGTGAATAACACAAATTCTATCGCCATGTTATTCACATTAAGTCAGAAAGTATGTATGTCCATTCCTATTGGTGGCGTTCTTTGTAGTCAAAGTAGCTAAACTCTGCAACTGTGTTTTGCCCAGTTAAATCTTGAGCACATAAACCAACAAATGCACCAGTAAAACTGGAACCTTCTCCTTTGCCTGCTTCATCAGAAATTAAACTGTAATCTAAAGACGCAATGTGAAACCAGTCAGCTCCATTTAATGAGTATTCAAATTTAAGTGTTTCATAGTGCACATCTGCTCGTAGATAAACCGATGACTGTAACAAGGGAATACGCTGTTCAAATATTGGAAATACAAGATCTAAACTTTGCTCACCTTCACAGCTCATAATATCTAGGTTTAGCCCAATTTTTTCATCATAAGATAAATATAAATAATGAAATTTATGAGCGTTGTAATAACAAATTAATCCTGCGGTTTGCTGAAAGTGGTTAGATTCAAACATGATTTTGGTTTGAGCAACAAATGAAAAATGACGCTGCCTTGTCGCAACCAACGCTTGCTCAAATGTGCTACCTAATGAATGCATTCCTGTCAGCAATAAGCTACCTGGTTTACGGGTTGTGCTTACAAAGTTTTCAGGGGTTGGACTTCTAAGCCATTGAAATTGATCCGCGATAAATCTATCTGTGAACTCATCTCTAAACGAGAAATCTCTCTGCGGTTTAGCTGTTAATCCAATTGGATTTAATTGTGCCTGCGATGAGTTAGTCGCTAACCTAAACCAACCATCATCGGTATATTGAACAGATTCTATTGCTGTTTCTCTGCCCATAGGACTGCGACGCTGTGATGTAGGTTGTTCAATATCAAGTGGTCTAGAAGTCAGATGGGCTAAATACCATTCCCCTTCTTTACTTTCTACTAAGCTACCATGACCATTACGTTGCAATTTGTGCTGTAAAAGAGGAACCGTTGCTACGATAGGACCTTGAGGATCAACGTCATAAGGGCCATCGATATGTTTTGAACGGGCCATAGTACAAACATGTTCGTACCCAGTCCCCCCCTCAGCAGTTAATAAATAATAGTAACCATTTTTTTTATATAAATGAGGCCCTTCAGTTAACCCGAACTCTGTACCCGTAAAAATAATTTTCGATTCGCCAATTAATCTTTCTGTTTTATCGCAATATTGTTGTAAAGCGATACCGCCGAAGAAACTTCTATCTGGCCGATAATCCCAAACCATATTCAATAGCCACTTTTTCCCATCGTCATCGTGAAATAAAGATGGATCAAAGCCACTACTATTGAGATAAACCGGACGAGTCCACTCTCCATCGATTGTTTCACAGGTAGTTAAATAATTAGGTGAATCTTTAAAGTTGCCATCAAATCGTTTGACGTTGGTATAAATAAGATAGAACTTACCATTATTGTGTGTAAGACATGGTGCCCAAATACCACATGAGTCTGGAACACCAGTCATATCTAATAAATCAGCTCGATTTAACGGTCGATGGACTAAGGTCCAATTAACCAAATCTGTTGAATGATAGATTTGTACGCCTGGATACCACTCAAATGTTGATACAGCGATATAGTAATCATCATTCACACGTACAATACTTGGATCTGGATTAAACCCTGGCAATATGGGATTAATATCGGGTAAATTCATAGCTCACCTTTTCAGTTTGATAAGTTAAATGCTTTCACACTCTTTTAATCGCCAATATAAAACAACTGGATGTTAACAGTATGATACAACTTGCATATGTTAACGATAACATATTACCAAATTAGCTTAGTGTCAATTTGACAAATAAAAGCATTGTAAATGATGAAGAGGGACAACAGACGAGGTGACACAAAAAAGCAGCAAATAATTGCTGCTAATAAAATTCACTTGGTGTGGTGTGGTCAGGCGTTAGGAATGAGCTATGACTTAACCCGGCTCGTTGAATCACGCTGTTTTAATTCAAAATCAAGCACGTGGCGTAAGTCAGACAATTTATCACTCAAGCCTTGATCAAACTTTCCTGTCGTCAACATTGCTATTGCAGCTTCTGCCATGGCTTCAATTGGTTGCTTAACCGTTGTAATGTTGGGCCAAATCGTCGTCGCTATTGGCGTATCATCATAACCTACGACACTAAGCTGCTGAGGGACTTGTATCCCTAAAGAATTTGCCACAGAGATAACCGCTGCCGCCATATCATCATTACTTGCGAAAATAGCTGTTGGCATATTATTACAAGTTAACAACGCCTTAGCCGCGCTTAATCCAGATTTATAACTGAACAAACCTTGCTCGATGTATTCTGGCGGTATAGTTAACTTATTTGAACGCATTGCATCTAAGAAGCCTTGATAACGTAATCGACTTGCTCCTACATCTGGATGGCCAATAATAAACGCTATATCTCTATGCCCTTGCTCTATCAATAGATTCGTCATTTCAAAAGCGGCTTGATAATCATCCATACAAACAAATGGGGATTGAGTCAGCTCGACATCAGGTGAAACACGAATGTAAGGAACGTTCAATGCTTTAAGCTCATTTAGAATTTCAATATTATTGCAAAATGGCGGCAATAAAATGACGCCATCGACACGGGTTTCTTCAACGAGATCACGAGTAATAGTCAGTTTTTCTACCTGAGTCCCTTCACATTCATCGACGACTAAATGATAACCACGCTGCCGACAGCTTTTTAACGCTGACATCATAAACTGACTGACATAACCACCTTGGCTAGGGTTTTCGTACAGTAATCCAATGAAGTAAGATTTTGCACTGGCTAAGCGACGAGCCGAAATATTTGGTCTGTAATGTAATTTATTAGCCGCCTCTTTAACTTTTAAACGCGTTTTATCACTGACCTTTTCATCATTGTTCAACACTCGAGAAACTGTCATTTTTGATACACCAGCTAATTCAGCAACATCCTGAATCGTGGACTTTGTTTTTGAATTACTCTTACTTATTGGACTCATTACAGACTCGTCAGCAGCTTAAAAATGTTACGAAATTCAAATGTAACAATACGAAGGAAAAAATAACAGGATTACTCAACAAATAACCCAGTTTGAACATATTAAAATTATCTGTTTATGCTTTATTAAGACAAAACATATCAATATAAAACGAATAGAAACATAGCAATAAGTAACATTAATCTTATAAAGTGCCAAACAAGAATAATTATGATACCGATAACTTACAAAAACGATTAATCATTGCTTGCGTCTTAAGCACTATGTTATTAAAAACGCTTAAGCATCCATATATCACAGCCACCATGAATAGTTCCTGTAAGAGGCTTATCTAAATGTGTAAATCCCATAGATTCATATAAAGAAATAGCAGCTTTCATTGATGCCAAGGTATCTAAATAGCACTGCTCGTATCCTTGAGATTGCGCAAAATCCAAACACACTTTAGTAAGTTTTCTACCAATGCCAAAGCCTCTTGATTCTGGTAACAGGAACAATTTTCGTAATTCACAAGTCTGCTCACTGTCATTAAACTTTGCTATTCCACCGCATCCCACAATTTGGCCATTTAATGTTGCTACATAATATTGGCTTTTATTTTCTAAAGAATAATAACGGCTCATTTGACTTACTTCAGGATCTGAAGGACCAAACCCCTCCCCAATTGCACCAAATTCTGTACCTACTTTTGCAATAATATCTGCAACGGTCTGATCTTGATTTGGTGTGATCGGTTTGATTTCAATATTCATTTTTACTCCACTCCAAATTAACTAGCACTTTGTCAAACTCAAAAGGTATCTTCGAGTCAAAAAACTATTGGTTTATTTGGGATTTGATCCATTCCATCCGTGCTTGAAATGCTAATGACATATGCTCAGTCACTATATTAGATGAGAGTTTACCTGCCAAAATATCGTTTGCAGCAGCTTCTATTTCAAAATTAAAACCGATACTTTTACGTTTATCAGTAAACTCCGAGATTAATTCATCTCCCTGATATAAAAAGCACTCACTTGCTCGCCAAAAATCTGGAATAGCAATATAACCTTTGTCACCAATGATGTAAGCCCAATTTTGTAATTTACATCTAAAAGATGTGGCTAAGGTGGCCGTTACATTTTCATATTCAAATATGAAAGCTGCATCATTTTCGATTCCATTAGGTGCCAGATGTGAGGTAACAAATCCTGATATTGGCGTTTCATTAATGAAAAGTTGAGTAATGGCAATAGGATATACTCCCATATCATATACACAGCCACCAGCAAGCTCTTTGGCATACTCTCTTGAGTTAGGTTCATAAGGCTGCGGATAACCAAAATCAGCTTTAATGTGCATTAAATTGCCAATATGTCCTTCTTTAACCCATTGCTTTGCTTGCTGAATCGCTGGTAAAAAATACGTCCACATTCCTTCTAACAAATAAACTTTTTTTTGCTTTGCTAATTGATAAAGTGCCTTTGCTTCTTCAGTAGAGATGGTTATTGGCTTTTCACACAGTACGGCCTTTCCTGCCAGAATTGCAGCCTTTGCTTGCTCGAAATGAAAATTGTGTGGGGTCGCAATATAAATAGCATCGACATTTTCATCATTGAATAAACTGTCATAATCTCCGTAAGATTGACAAATATCATATTGCGTCTTAAAAGCTTCAGCTCTTTTAGAGTCACGTGCTGCGATGGCATATAATCTGCTATTGTCGACATATGACATATCTGCAGCAAATTGATGAGCAATCCTACCTGCCCCAATAATTCCCCAGCTAACTTGCTTCATTTCTAATCCTTGTTTGTTCATTATTTATCCCACTCTGATTGTTCTGAGTCCCATGGATAAAATATAATCAATAATCTTCCGTAACTTTTTAAACCCAAATAATAGTCCAAGCTTATCCATTTAATGAAAGGCATGAGCAAGATTAACTTTTATCATTATCTATTTTTATACTATTGGCGATTAACGGTCACGACAATAAAAAAGCCGTTAATTAGTATTAACGGCGGTTTATCAATACGACAACCAAAGTTATCGCAACTCTTATTAAGCAAGCATTGCATTGATAAGAGCCAATAAAAAGTAATCAATATTCACAAGCGACCTTCTTGTAGAATGAGATTACGTCAAAAAGTATGAACATTAAAAAATAATGCGATTAACATAATTTTCTAATAATTCTTGCTGACCACTCTGTGGTTTAGGGTCAAGCTGCTTAGCTTGGGCAAATTCACTTAACCCTGCTAAATCTAGCTTACCATGTAAAATGTTTTGACCTAGTTCACCATCCCAACCTGCATAGCGTTGCGTAACCTTTTTCTCTAAGGTTGCATCTGTAAACATGTCAGCCGCTTTAAGCAATGCCACAGCAATCGTATCCATACCACCAATATGGCCGTGGAATAAATCATTTGGATCAATACTTTGACGGCGAATTTTAGTATCAAAGTTAAAGCCACCTGACTTAAAGCCACCCCCTTTCAAAATTTCATGCATGATTAATGTCATTTCTTCGACACTATTTGGGAACTGATCCGTATCCCAACCCAGTTGAGGATCGCCACGGTTAGCGTCGATAGAGCCAAACACATCGAGTGCAAAGGCATTAGCAATTTCGTGATGGAATGAATGTCCTGCTAGCGTTGCGTGGTTCGCTTCGATGTTCACTTGGAACTCTTTTTCTAAACCGTACTGAGATAAGAAGCCATGCACCGTTGCTGTATCGTAATCATACTGATGCTTAGTCGGCTCTTGTGGTTTAGGTTCGATTAATAGAGCACCTTTAAATCCAATTTTATGCTTATGCTCAACAACCATGGTAAGGAATCGAGCAAACTGTTCACGTTCACGCTTTAAATCAGTATTTAATAGTGTTTCGTAACCTTCACGACCACCCCATAATACGTAGTTCTCACCGCCTAGGCGTTGTGTTGCATTCATAGCAGTACAAACCTGGGTTGCGCCATAAGCAAACACTTCAGGGTCTGGATTCGTCGCGCCACCTGACATATAACGCTTATTACTGAATAAATTTGCAGTACCCCAAAGTAACTTCATGCCGGTCTCTTCTTGCTTTTGTGCAAGCACATCCGTCATTTCGGCAAAGTTATTCAAATATTCACGAATGCTGGCACCTTCAGGAGAAACGTCCACATCATGAAAACAGTAATAAGGAACACCAAGCTTTTGGAAAAACTCAAATGCGACATCGGCTTTTTGCTTTGCCATTGCTAAAGGTTCGCCAGATTCTAACCAAGGACGGTCAAAGGTATTAGCACCAAAAATATCAAAACCATTCCAACAAAAGTTATGCCAGTAACATGCTGCAAAACGCAGATGCTCTTTCATTGTTTTACCTAATACGACTTTATTTTCATCGTAATAACGAAAAGCCAAAGGATTAGTTGATTCAGGGCCTTCATATTTTATTTTGCTGACGCCACTAAAGAATTCACTCATAGTTCTCTCCAAACAGTAAGGTAAATACGCATTTAAAAAGTCACTACTTTTCAATACGCTTATTATTAATCATTAAAATAATGAATTTAGGTTTTGATAAATTTGGCTGAATTTTTCACGACGCTCTTTGTGATGGTTAAATTCGGCTTGATTGGGTTCATATGACTCAACTAATGTTGGTACAGGACAAATATCTTCAATATTGGCATTGGGTGTTACCGCGAGTTGCGCAAGTCTTGCAGCGCCTAGCGCGGGACCAACATCGCCGCCTTGTCGATAAACGAGATTTTGGCCAAGAATATTTGCCAATAATATGCGCCAATATTCACTTTTAGCACCACCACCTATCAAGGACACTTCATCAGGCTTTACGCCCGATGCATGCAATGCATCGCAGCCATCAGCAAATGCATAGCCCACTCCTTCTAACACGGCTTTAGTCATGTCAGCTCGTTCAGTTGAATGAGTAAGCCCAAAGAAAACACCTTTAGCGTGTGGATTATTGTGTGGCGTGCGTTCGCCACTTAAATAAGGTAAGAAAATAAGATCTGATTGATTATCTGATTGTTGCTGTGCTAATTCATTTAATAACTCAGGTACACTGACATTACCGACTAAATTTGCTAACCAACTCAAACAAGAAGCAGCACTCAATACCACAGACATTAAATGCCATGTACCAGGAAGCGCATGACAAAAACTGTGTACAGCACTATCAGGATTTGATTTATAGCCGTCAGTTACTGCAAAATAAACACCGGAAGTCCCAAGAGACAACATAGCTTGACCCGATTTAATAATGCCTACACCTACCGCACCTGCAGCATTATCGCCACCACCAGCAACAACTGGCACTTGTTTAATACCCCAGCGTTTGGCTAATTCTGGTTTAATGTAACCAGTGATTTCAGACCCTTCATAAAGAGTTGGCATGTGGTCACGAGAAAGGCCAGTAGCAGCCAATAAATTGTCATCCCAATCTCGCTTCGCCACATCAGTCCATACAGTGCCTGTTGCATCGGATAAATCAGATGCAAATTCACCAGTGAGAAGGTAACGAACATAATCTTTTGGTAATAATACTTTTGCGACCTTATCGAAAATCGCAGGCTCGTTCTCTTTAACCCACAATAACTTTGGCGCAGTAAAACCTGGCATAATCATGTTACCGGTAAGCTGACGAGCATTAGGCACTGATTCCTCAATACTAGAGCACTGCATTGCACTTCGACCATCATTCCATAACATTGCAGGACGAAGTACGTCACCATGATTATCAAGTAATGTTGCGCCATGCATTTGGCCTGAAAGTCCAATTGCTTTTAAATCTGCGAGTTGACCATTAGCAGCAAGTTTGTCCATTGCTGTCATCGCTGCCTGACCCCAAGACTCAGCAGATTGTTCTGACCATAATGGTTGTGGACGAGAAACGGTGAGCGACACACTCGCTGTATCTACAACAGTGCCGCCTTCAGTTACCAATACTAGCTTTATACAAGATGTTCCTAAATCAATCCCTAAGTACACAGTCTCTTCCTCGAACAGTTCTTAATTAAGGCTCATTGGAGAACAATACTTCGCCAAATGAAAGTAACATAAACATTACATTAAAATGTTACCGCTCACAATTAAAAAGTTACTTTTTCAAATAATTTTTGCAATAGTTTATAAAAACAGTAACTTGAAGAACATCCAACTGAGGTAAGCAGTCATTAAAAACTGAAACGTAGCAAAAGACATGAAATATGAGATTGTAGAACAGCGAGAAATATCAAAAATAATATCAATTCGTCATCCTTGACATATCTCCCCCTGTTTATTCATTTTTAGATTTAAGAACAAATAACTAAAGCTAAACACTGCATAATGGCTCGATTTAGTTAAGTGTATTTTAAACAGAGAGCTATGCTTTGCATCAAATATGTAAATGGTTCTTTATTCGGGTTTAGATAATAAGAGTGTTTAACAGCATTCAAGGTTAATAGAATTATTTTAAAGGCCAGTGTTAACTGTTAATGAAAGCTTTAGTGAAAGGAAGAGGGAAAGGGATACGCGTAGTAATAATATTAGCGCCGAAATTGACTGTAAGTTTTTAATGATGACAACATATCAGTCAGCTCAAGAGCTACTCACGATTTAACAGGCTTTCAATTAAAAGATAATTCATAAACAAAATAACCATTCGCTATCAGAAATATATCATGAGCTAAAAACCAAATTATGAGTAACACTGTCTATAACTATCAACCTCATTAACTGGCAGCCTCACTAACTAACAATGCAAATGAAAACGCATCGAAGCTATAGCTTAATAATTAACTTAACGAGCAATTTATCAGCAATATACAGTGACTAATTATCAGGTGATACTGAGCTTTTATTAATCAATATGTCTAGAGTTGCAACTGAAACCAAGATTGTGGGATAGGAAATAAAAGCTTAAATAAAGTAGAAGATATCGAAAAATGGAACAAAGAATATGAATTTATAAGTAAAATATAGCTAGCTAAAAAGAAATTAATCTATAGCATCTAGATTTTCATGCATGTAATGTATTCATTGAGAGATAAACTTGAACTAACTACCCTACTCTATAGCCGTTACGCAGCAACAACCTGTGCAATCTTCTTCAGCGGGTTTAATCGATTATGCATCACTTTAATCGTTTCAAATTGCTGTAAAACTTTAGTTTCGGTTAATGGGCACTCTTTAGATAGCACCATAACTAAAGCTGCTTGCAAACTATTTTCTACCACTAATACCAGTACGTTATTACCACTAGCATTTAACAGAAATAGTTTACCAACTTCGCAATAAACACATTCTTGGCTTATTTCAAAAAACCATGATTTCGGCATTTGTGGTTTAAGCAAAAAATGTGAGGCGGTAGCATTTAATGCAGTTTGAACAATCGCCGCATCAGACATATTGACAATTTTAGGTAAGGTTTCAAGCATGTGAATATAGAATTTAGCGTGCTCGACACTAAATTCTGATGTTATTAACGCATCAGGGATGAGAGATTTACTTTTATATGGAGTTAAGAACTCCATGTCAGGACCCAATGAAATACTTAATTGCTTATAGCATTCATTAAATTCCCACTGCCAGTCCTTATTTGGCATTAATAACATTTTTAGTACCTAATTATAAGAATACAGTCTGATAATAGATTATATTTCCAACAATATCAAAAGTTATTTAAAATAATTGATATAGAGATCAGAAAGTTATAACGATCGAAAGATCAAAAACGCGATCGTTATAACTCACTAAGATCTATTATTTAGATCTTAGTATGGTTTTTAAGCTATTAAGATCTTATTTCGCTTTATAAGCATTAACAATATCATTAATTAAACCAGGCCCTTGATAAATAAAGCCTGTATATATTTGAACCAATTGCGATCCTGCATCGAATTTAGCTAATGCATCTTCTGCACTATTAATTCCACCGACGCCAATAATTGGGATCTCACCGTTCAAAAATTCAGCTAATTGTTTGATCACTTTAGTTGAAAGATCAGTTAATGGCTTACCGCTTAACCCACCCATCTCATTTGCATTATCTAAACCAACGACTGCATCACGAGTTAATGTGGTGTTTGTGGCAATAGCACCATCAAATTTACTCTTTAATAAAGACTGAGCAATTTTTTCAATCTCTTCTGTTGTTAAATCTGGCGCAATTTTAAGCGCAATAGGAACATACTTATTATGTTTTTCAGCTAATTCAGCTTGCTTTGCTTTTAATGAACTTAATAAGTCATCTAAAAGCTCACCATACTGTAAAGTACGTAAACCTGGTGTGTTTGGTGAAGAAATATTTACTGCAATATAATCTGAATGCTGATAAACCTTCTCCATACAAATTAGGTAATCATTTTTACCTTCATCAACTGGGGTATCTTTATTTTTACCGATATTAACACCCACAATAATGTCAGTTTTCTTAGCCATTAAATTTCTAACTAAGTTATCAACACCTTTATTGTTAAAACCCATTCGATTGATAATCGCTTTAGCAGGTTTAAGTCTAAATAAACGTGGTTGTTCGTTACCAGGTTGAGGACGTGGTGTTACAGTCCCTACTTCAACGTGACCGAAGCCCATTGCATGAAATGCATCAATTGATTCGCCATCTTTGTCTAAGCCCGCAGCAAGCCCTACAGGGTTATTAAATGTAATTCCCATGCATGTGACTGGAGCAGCACTTACATTTTGACTATAAAATAGGTTTAAAGGGTTGTTTCCAGTGTTTTTTAAACTTCCAATAGCGATGTTATGCGCTACTTCTGGATCCATTTGAAACATTACTTTTTGTGCCACTTTGTAAAAAAACATGCTTTCTCCTAAACCTAAAAAAAGCCCCGGCTATTTGCCAGGGCTTGTTCACTTATTATAAATAATTATCTTGGGCCTTCGCAATGAAGGATCAATAAATTAAGTTCACGTAACGCCACCGAGAATTTTGCGAAATCATGGCTTTGAGACACTTTAAAGTCCGCTAGTAGATGGAACCAACGTTCCAATAACTTTTCATTATTATCAATCCACTGCTGAATGATTGTGTCTGCATTACACGTATCAGTACATGCCCTAAGTACTGTTGAGCTCAATGCTCGTTGCTGCCAATCAAGCTCTTCTCTGAAGGCTGCACGTGCTAAAGCTTGCCAATGATTCGATACTGGTTGATTGCTGATTTGTTCTAGGAACCAATGCAATTCAACTTTCGCGCCCAATCTGAAGTAAGTTTCTGCTACTAATTGAACAGTCTTTCCTTCGAGTTCAGCAATCTGAGCAATATCTAACGCTGAGAATAATGTACTCATTTTAGCAACAACTTGCGCTAATGACTCAGGTACACCTTGCTCTGTTAGTGATTTTATTTCACTTGAAATCGCAATCACTTCTGCAGCAATCATATATTGATCAACATTGGCTTTTAACTCTTCAAATACTGGTTTGAAGAATGCCACTGTTTGCTCAATGTTCTCACCTTTATTGCGGTGACGAATAAACCAACGACAGGCTCTACGCATATTACGACGTAGTTGATGTAGCATCTCACTTTGCACATCAGCCGATACGACGCCATTGAGCTCAGTGATTGACTGAGTTAACTCTGCTAGACCAAAAACTTCGCGGGCCATAGTATAGCAAATAGCAGCCTCTGCGACTGTGGCACCTGTCTCATCTTGCATGCGTTGAACGAAATTAAAGCCCATGTCATTAACCAATTCATTGGCTAATGATGTTGCGATAATTTCACCACGCAGTGGATGTGCAATCATTTTGTCAGCATATTTAGCTTGTAATTGCTGCGGGAAATAATCCGTAAGCAACTTACTTAAGAAAGTATCTTCGGTAATTTCTTCAGTCACTAATTGCTCTTTCAGCACCATTTTACCGTAAGCCACCAATACTGATAACTCAGGTCTAGTCAGTGGGCGATTATTCGCTAAACGCTCGGCAAGCTCATCATCAGTCGGTAAGAATTCAAGCGCTCTATCTAATTTGCCATCTTTTTCAAGATATTGGATATAGCGTATGTGCTCTTTTAACTGAGAAATGCCATGGGCCTGAGTGACTGAAATAGTACGAGTTTGGTCGTTACAATCTTGAAGTACAATTTCACCAACTTCATCGGTCATGTCTTCAAGTAAACGGTTACGTTGCTTAACAGTCAGTTCGCCGTCAGCAACCAATGTATTAAGTAAAATCTTAATGTTAACTTCGTTATCTGAGCAGTCTACGCCGCCAACGTTATCAACAAAGTCTGTATTGACTCGGCCGCCATTGGCTGCAAATTCAATACGACCTAATTGTGTCGCACCTAAGTTACCGCCTTCACCAATGATTTTAGCTTTCAGTTCATTACCATTTACTCGAATAGCATCATTAGCACGATCACCAACTTCAGCATGTGTTTCTGAAGTTGCTTTAACGTAAGTTCCGATACCACCATTCCAAATTAAATCGACACGCATTTTCAGTAATGCTTGCATCAATTGATTTGGCGTCATGGTGTCTAAATCAGTTTCAAGCATCGCTTTAATTTCTTTAGTCAGCTTCAATGATTTGGCTGAACGTTGGAAAATAGCACTGCCCTTAGACATTAACTTGGTGTTGTAATCTTCCCAGCTTGAACGCGGTAAGTTAAATAAGCGTTCACGCTCAAGATAACTTTTCTCCACATCCGGATTTGGGTCAACGAAGATATGCATATGGTTAAATGCAGCCACTAATTTAGTGTGACGCGATAACAGCATACCGTTACCAAATACGTCGCCCGCCATGTCGCCAACCGCTAAGCAGGTAAAGTCTGTGGTTTGACAGTCAATGCCTTCTTCACGGAAGTGACGTTTAACCGACTCCCATGCCCCTTTTGCAGTAATGCCCATTTTTTTATGGTCATAACCATTACTACCACCCGATGCAAAGGCATCACCAAGCCAGAAATCGTATTCGATAGCAATTTCATTAGCAATGTCAGAGAAAGTCGCTGTGCCTTTATCTGCTGCAACAACAAGGTAAGCATCATCTTCATCGTGACGAACAACATCTTTTGGTGGCACGACATTACCTTCGATAATGTTATCGCTTATATCGAGTAAGCCACGAATAAATAGACGGTAACATGCTTGACCTTCATTAAAGAAGGCTTCACGTCCCCCATCAGTAGGGAGTTGTTTACAAACAAAACCACCTTTAGCTCCCACTGGCACAATGACGGTGTTTTTAACTTGTTGTGCTTTTACAAGGCCGAGTACTTCGGTACGGAAATCTTCTCGTCTATCAGACCAACGTAATCCACCACGTGCGACTTTACCTCCACGTAAATGAACACCTTCAACACGCGGCGAATACACAAAGATTTCAAACTTTGGTAATGGGCGTGGCATCTCTGGGATATCTTCTGGCGAAAACTTAAACGAGATATAAGGCTTATTGATACCTGTTTCTAAAGTTTGATAGAAGTTAGTACGCAATGTGGCATTAATTAAATCTAAATAACGACGAATAATACGATCGTCATCCAAACTTGAAACATCTTCAAGACGTAAATCAACTTGCTCTAGGAACTTGCTCAAGGTACGAGTTTTAAGCTTAGGATTGAATTTACGAATAAACATTTTAACCAACAAATCAGCAATTTGTGGGTAACGATTGAATGTTTCTTCAATGTAAGACTGACTGAAAGTCGCATCAATTTGGCGCATATATTTTGCATATGCACGTAAAATAGACACTTCGCGACCGGTTAAGCTAGTCGCTAAAATCATGCGGTTAAATCCATCGTCTTCCAGCTCTTTATCCCAAACTTGAGATAATGCATTTTGGAAGCGATCTTGACTGTCTGCCAAATTATCGACTGCAGCACCTTGAACTGTCATTAAGAAATCTAAAATCCAGTATGTATGACCATCAGCTGTTTTCACTTCATATGGGCGCTCGTTAATCACACGCAAACCGAAGTTTTCAAGCATAGGTAACACATCAGAAAGATGAATTGGCTCATCTTTATGGAACAGTTTTAACCTAACTTTATTGTCATTTAATGCCGTTTCTTGAGGCTGATAGAACAACATTCCTAACTTATGTTCATCATTTAATGCTTCAAGGTGTTGAATATCAACCACAGCTGAACTTGGTAGAACATCTTCTTTATAGCTTGGTGAAAATGCATTTAAGTAACGCTTGGTTAATCCAGTACCAGACTGTTCACCTAAGGCATTATTTAAAGAACTGTGTAATTTATCTTCCCAAGAGCGAGCAGCTTCAATTAGGTTTTTCTCAATAGCTGCCACATCGACATCCATATTATTATTATCAACTTTGATGATGTAATGCGTACGCGCTAAAGTTGATTCAGAAAAGTAAGTAGTAAATTCAACATCTTCACTACTGTTAAAATGCTGAGCTAAAATACGTTGTGTATCTTGACGTAACTTAGTGTTGTAGCGGTCTTTTGACACATACACTAAACAAGATAAGAAACGACCAAAGCCATCTTTACGGACAAATAATTTTAATTTGTCACGATCTTGCATTTCCAGAACACCACGAGCTATATCAGCGAGTTGATTTTCTTTAGCTTGTATTAGCTCATCACGTGGTAAGTTCTCAAGGATATTCATCAAGGCTTTATAGTCATGGGAGCGAGGCGCTAAACCTGATTGCTCCATAACACGCTCAACTTTACCCGCAAGCAAAGGAATTTCGCGAGGGCTGCGGTTATATAAGTTAGATGCATATAAACCTAAGAAGCGATCTTCACCAATCACGTTTCCGGCTTTATCAAAGCGTTTAATCCCGACATAATCGACATATGCTGGGCGGTGAACACGACTTTTAGTCGAGCTTTTCGTTAATACGAGTAAGCTAGAATCTAATGCTTCTTTACGGGCAGATGCTGAGAACGTTGACAGTAATAAGCCACGGTCACTATGTTGATTGCTTGAACGTCCCATCAAACCAAGGCTTGATTCTAAATCTGGAACAAGCTCAACATCACCTTCTACTCGCTTAAGCTCATAATAACGATAACCTAGCAGTGTGAAATGATGATTATTCAAGTAGGTCAAAAAGTTAGTCGCTTCTTCCATTTCGGCTTTTTCACCAGGAAATGGCTGCTTAGGTAACTTTTTAATGGTTTCTGATAATTTGTCAGACATCTGTTGCCAATCATCAACAGATGACACGACATCGGCAAAAACTGACTCAAGTTCTTTACCAATGGCTTTAATATCTTTTTCACTGCTTTGACGGTCAATTTCAATTAAAAATACCGCAACATTTTCAGTTGCTTCTGGCGCATCTTTAATAAATGACACTTCTTTAACCAATTCCTCATCACGTTGTAAAGCAAGTGGTGTATGTAACACCATATGCGCCGTAATGCCCATGCGGTTTAATGCCATAGTCACTGAATCAACCAAAAATGGCATATCAGGTTGAATAATTTCAATAATACTATGGGTAGACTGCCAGCCATGTTTTGACTGACTTGGGTTAAACACACGGATGTGGCTGTTGGTTTTAGCTGATTTGTTTAGCGCATTCCAAAGGCTTAATACTGCACCATAAAGGTCGCTGTCATTACGAGCATTTAAGTCGTCTTTAGACATATGTGCATATATACAATTGGCAAATTGCTCAACTTGTTTAGCTTGAGAATTAGGGATTTTTTTATGAATTAAATTGACTACATTTTCTAGTAGTACTGAAGGCATTGCATCTTTAAAGGCCATGTTGCAGTTTCCTTAAGCGTTTATGGCAGCGCTTTTATCATTATATTGGATGCTTCGGCTTGTTGATTCAGTTTTAGAACTGAGATCTGGAGCAAAGTTTATTACTAATTTAATGCTATTTCGAGCACTATTTTAGTGGTAGATCCTCTAAAATCCTTGTTAACACAGCAATTATAGTCACTATTTGACCAATCAAGCGTTTAGATAGAGTAAGTATGCAAAAAAAAAAGAGGAGCTAAGCTCCTCTTTATAATTCTAAACCGTTTACCTACTTGGGTTTGCGCCAAAATACTGCTGATAATGCAGGTAAAATAATTATCGCCCCCAACATATTCACTAAAAACATGAAAGTTAACAAAATACCCATGTCCATTTGGAACTTAAGTGCCGAGAAGAACCAAGTACTTACACCGATGGCTAATGTTAAGCCAGTAAAGATAACCGCACTACCTCGTTCAACAAGTGCTTCGAAATACGCTTGTTGAACTGCCATTCCTTGGGTTAATTTGCCGGACATGGTCGATAAAATATAAATACCATAATCAACACCAATCCCGACACCTAACGCAATAACAGGTAACGTACTCACTGCAAGACCAATATCTAACCAAGTCATTAATGCTTGAGCTAAAGTCGACACGACATACAAAGGCACGATGACTGCTACGGTGGCTTTGATTGAACGGAAACTTATCAAACAAAGAACAAATACAGCGCCATACACATAAATCATCATAGGTAATTGCGCTTCACTGACAGCTTCATTGGTGGCTGCCATTACTCCTACAGGTCCTGATGCCAGTTTAAATTGCAAGGTATCAGTGTTTAGTTGCGCAGCAACTTGTTTAACTTTTGCAGTGACAACTTCAATCGTTTCTGCTTTATGATCTTTTAAGAAAAGAAACACTGGCATAACTGAACAGTTACCATTAAGCAAACCAGATGTAGTAGGCACTCGCCCTACAGCTTGAACCAAACTTGCTGTAGTACGTGGAAGCACTTGCCATTTAGGATTACCTTCATTAAAGCCAGCATTCACCTGCTTAGACACCGATGCAAGACTTGCTGTTGACTCAACACCTGGCGTATTACCAACCATCCATTCAAATTGGTCTATCTCATTAAGAATCGAATGATAAGTACACGCTTCAGGTGTCGCCTCAACAATTACCGTCATGTAATCGGTAGTAATTGAGTAATTATCGGTAATATGGAAAGTATCTTGGTTATAACGCGAATCAAGGTGCAATGCTGGCGCTCCGCCTTGTAAGTCACCAATTTTCATATTGCTGGCTTGCTGAAAACCAAAGGCATAAAGCAGTGCCGTACAGACTAATACTACACTGGCATATTTTGGCGTTGCAAAGCGTGATAGCGACTTCCACAAACCTTCAATTTTTGCTTTTTTAACTGGGTCTTCTTTTTCTGGCTTTATCGTGGTGTATGAAATGACCAGAGGCAATAAAATGAGATTGGTTAAAATGATAACCGCAACTCCTAAGGATGCTGAAATAGCAAG
This sequence comes from Shewanella sp. MMG014, assembly GCF_018100775.1. Classification (NCBI taxonomy): domain Bacteria; kingdom Pseudomonadati; phylum Pseudomonadota; class Gammaproteobacteria; order Alteromonadales; family Shewanellaceae; genus Shewanella; species Shewanella sp. MMG014. Next base: position 158,795 of record NZ_JAGJDZ010000008.1, on the reverse strand, counting down.
CTCACGGATAATGCCGATATCGATAGCTAATAAGGTTAAAAAGCCCACTGTGTCAGACAGTAATGCGACGCCACCTGGAACTAATAAACTACGAAAAGCTGACGCTGAAGCGGCTTTTGTATTTTGACCATCAATAACACGACGTCTAACAGCATTAATCATTTGTACGCCATGACTTACACCAATAGCAAATACCAAGAAAGGGACAAGAATTGACATAGGGTCAAGACCGAAACCCACTACCGTTAATAATCCCAATTGCCAGCAAACCGCAACCAAGCTACAAATCAAAGGTAATAAAGTTAACATTAATGATTTAGAAAAAAGGTAAACCATGACGGCGGTGATTAAAATCGCAATCAAGAAGAAAAGTAAAACGCCTTTTGCACCTTCAGCGACATCACCAGCCATTTTAGCAAAACCAATAATATGAATTTTTATCGTATCAGTTTCGTATTTACCCCGTAGCTCTTCTTCAAGTTGCTTAGCAAATTGAATGGTATTCAATGGTTTGGTGGTAATATCTTTTTCTGCGCCTTCAGACTCTGCCATTTCTTCGTCAGTTTTGGCCACAAAATCCATCAACTGAGCCGTTAACATGGCTGATGAGTAGTCATTTGATACTAAACGTCCAACAATCCCTGCCTTTTCAACGTTATCGCGGACTACATTTAAGCCGTATTCATCATTACGAAAGTCTGCTGGAATGACAGGGCCGCCAGCAAAACCGTCTTCAACGACTTCAGTAAAGCGAGTTGATGGCGAATAAAGTGATTTAACTTGAGAACGTTCAACTCCAGGAATGAAAAATAATTGATCGTGAACGTTTTTAAGTGTTTCGAAGTATTCAGGGTTAAAAATATTGCCACTGGTATCTTCAACAGACACCATAATTCTATTCGCCCCACCAAAATCTTTTTGATGTTTGGTATACGTTTTCATGTACTCATGATTCAGCGGAATATTTTTGCTGAACGCCGCATCCATTTTTAATTGGCTAGCTTGGTAACCCAAAAAAATTGTAATGAGTATGAATGACAAAATCACCCACATACGGTTTCTGAAAAGATGGGTTTCAAATCCATTGACCAGTTTTTCTAACATCTTATCGGCCCTATTATTGTTGTTTTATTTTTATGTTTATCTAACGTAAATCAAATATCAGTCTAAAATGAATTTCAATGTCAAAGCCTAGAACTTATCTTGAATAACTCGATTAAACTTAGCCTAAATTATCTATTTAAGCTGAAATAACCCTTTAGAACCTGCAAACCAAAGTTCACCTTTAGCGTCACTTTCGATTGCTACAATGTTTTCGCCTTGTCTTCGAGTGACAATGTTAGCGGCATCGTTAGAATCAAGCTCAATCACCACCCCAGCGTTACCCACTAAATAGACTAAGTTATCTTTAATATAGGCATTATTAATGGATGACTTAACAGGCAGTGCGATTTCATTCCACTGAGTAAATTGTTTATCAGTTTTAAACACGTGACCACGAAGCCCCATGACATAAATAGCATCGTTTGTTTCAATAGCATTAAACATAGACCCCTCATAATAAAAATCTTTGGTCTCAAATGTTTGGCCATTATTATTTGAAGTTGCTACTAACCCAAGTTCACCAACCATGAGCAGTTGAGTATCACTTAATTGAATAACACGGTTAAAATGCGGTAATAATGCAGCTCGCTCTGATAAATACAATGCTTCATCTTCTGCTTTTAAATCTGCTAAATAGGAAACATCTTCCGGAAATAGTAGCTCTTCATGAAACTCTTCCTGCCATTGCTTACCACCATCGGTTGTGCGATAAAACAAACCATAAGCACCCACTGCGATGCCTTCATTTTCATTGAAGAATAAAATATCAAGTAATGGCTTTTCTACTTCGATAGACTGAAACTGTACTTGCCAAGTCAACCCGCCATCTTCGGTGTGAATAATGGTGGCATCATGGCCAACTGCCCATCCCTTTTTATCATCAAGGAAAAACACTTTAGTTAATTGTGAGATGACTGGCGTAGCAACTTGTTGCCATTGATTATCTTGCTTAACAAGCACATGTCCTCTTTCTCCCACGGCAACAAGGCTGTTACCTGCTTTGGCTAAATCAAGAACAAGAGAAGATTGCGCTAAAGGTTGGAGCTGAACAGAAAGTGGATCGAATTGAGCATGGACTGGCGCTTGAGCTAAAAAACAACTGGCACTAAAAGCGACAACATTGCGAAGTGTGCGGAACGACATACAAACTTCCTTAGAAATTGTAGGGGCGCATTGCGCCCCTATTTGGTCTTAACGAATACCTGCACGGCGAAGCGCATCAGGCGTGAAGTTAGCTTCAGAAAGGTTTGCATCAAAATCGTACATGCGCCCTTCGTTGTCTAACCCCATCGCTAAGTAACGACGAGATTGTAAATCATGGAAGATTTCTAACGTGCTCCAATGGGTCGGAACTTCATAGTAGTTAATCGAGTGCGCAGTACCTACACGGTATAACTCATCACGGTTATCGTACATATCCGTTAGTGAAACCTGCCAAGAATCTTCATCGATGTAGAAAACACGTGTTTTATAGATATGGCGCATACCATCTTTAAGGGTCGCTTTAACTTCCCATACACGGTGTTTTTCCCAGCGCGCAAACTCTGGATTAATATGGCCAGGCGTTAAGATTTGATCGTATTCAAGTGCGTCAGAATGAAGCTTGTAATCATTATATGGGATATAAAGCTCTTTCTTGCCGACTAATTCCCAGTTATAACGCACTGGAGATCCGTTAAACATATCAAAGTCATCAGTGGTTCTTAAACCATCTGAAACAGTACCTGGAGTATCAAAGGCAACGTTTGGTGCTTTACGTACACGACGTTGTCCAGTGTTATAGGTCCAAGCCTGACGTGGAAGCGCTTCTTGATCCATCGTTTCTTTTACAAGTAGTGCCGTACCCGCTAGACGCGCAGGTTGACGTACAACTTGCTTGAAGAAGAACAAGGTGTTCGACTCTTTTAATTGATCTAACGTCACTTCTGGACGACTGTAACTGAAACGAATTTCTTCAGCAGTTTCAATTAATGTGTACGAACCACTTGCTGTTGGAGCCGCTTGGCTACGTGCAGTTTTAATATCAACACCACGATAGCGAAGAATATGGTTCCAAATGACCTCTAACCCGTTATTTGGAATTGGAAAAGGTACACTGATCGACGCACCACTTACACCATTACCATTTGCTACAAGTTCAGCATTTATTGCATTAGCCTTAGTTGCATCATAAACATACTGAGGCAGCGAGGCAGTACGGCGAGTCTCGTAAACATTCATTTTGTATGTATCTGGATACAGTTCAAAAAGCTTGTTTTGGCCCGGCGTTAAAAATTCAGCATATTGCGCTTTATTTGCATTAGTAATGGTGAATAAAATTTTATCTGAAGGAAAAGGATCTGGATGATGCATTCCTTTTTCATATCCAGCAACTGGAGATGTAATGCCGTTATCCCAAGCAGGGATAGAACCATCAGCATTACCTGCTTTAACAGCACCTACTGGAGTAAGCTCGTTACCCAATTTCGCTGCTTCAGCTTCAGATACTTTCGCCATCGCTGCAGGAGCGCTAAACGCCATGATTACTGCAGCCGATAATATCGTCAGTTTCTTCATTATTATTGTCCTTCTAGATAGAATACTTGACGTTAAACGAGACATAATCTCGGTCAGTCATTGCATTAGTTGTTCCTACACCACCAAAGAAGCTGTTGTAAGAAATATCAGCGCCCCAACGACTGCGGTAATCAAAGTTAACACCGACAGCGACAGACTTACGACCTTCAGTAAATAAGAACATTGGATCGGGTGTAATACCGTCAACATCATGTGAGAAAATCACACGTGGTGACATATTTACACCTGCGAAGATATTATTGTAGTCGGCTTTAGCCACTAAGCGATAACCCCAAGCAAAATCAGTTGGGAATGGATTGGTTTCAGGACCATCGTGCAGAGCTTCGATAATACCTGGCATATCAGGATTACCACCAGAACGAGCGGTACCAGGACCATTTAAACGAAGCTCATCAAAGCCAGGCATGTCATGGATCCATACACCACCAATCTCAGCAAGCATCGTCAGGTTATCCGTACCTAATGTCGGTCCGAATAAATGAGTAAATGTTGCCTGTGCTTGAGTTGTATCAGATAAAATGAAACCATCAATGGACTCACCAGGTTTAACACCTTCAATTTGTGAGATACCATCTAAGTCAGGTCGAAGACCCGCTTCAGCCAATTGTTGAGGCATACCAGCAAACAATAACTCTACGTCGTCAATTTGTAATGGCTCATCAACACGGTGAGCAATTTCACCCGCAACCGAAGTATCACCCACTAAAGTGTTAAAGCTGAAACCATAAAGTTGAATATCTTCAGGATAAACAATTTGCGCTTTAGTGAAGGTTTCCATGCTTAACAGCAATTCACGGTCAATTTCACCGCCACTTGCAGCTAAACGACCATAATCACGAGCAACCGCTTCAGAAGTAAAGTTAGAAGCTGTACCACTAATTAAAGGACGGCGGCTATGGTAATTCATGTAATACAGACCAAATTCAGTTTCACCTAAACTTGGCGCATAATAACCTAACTTGATACCATATTGACCATCATCACTTGGCTTGGCTTCATCTTGTACTAATGCAACCTTAGTCGCATATGGCACCATATAAGCGGCATAAGCTGGGTCGAAGTTAGCAGCAGCTGCAGCGCCGTATAAAGCAGAATACTCAGACATTAAAAATTCCATATTAATGTCAGGGTTGGCATTAAAACCTAATTGAGCATTTTGGGCATAACCACCAAAACCTGCAAAATCATTGGTTGCGAAGTTAGAACCAGGTGTAGGTACCCAAATTGGCTCCCAGTCATATTGGTAATAAGCTTCAACCGATAAATTATCTGTAATACCCAAAGAAGCCCACACCATACCTTGTGGACGGAACGCTTCTTTAAGCTCTGCACCTGGTGCATTCAAAATGTTTAAATCCACAGCATTAATAACACCAATGCCATGAGGAATTAGGGTGCTTTCGCCCCAAGAAACCACTTGGTTACCAACACGAACAGATAATGGGTTTTGGCCATCATTTAAGTCCCAGTTAGCGTAAACAAAGGCATCTAATAAGCGAACATCTTTACACTGCACTTCTGATGCGCGGTCATCTTCACACGGATCAAATTCGTTACCAGTAAGAGGATCGTTAAAATCATAATCACCATCGTTTAATTTACGATCGTAAAAATACATTCCACGAACAAATAAACCATAATTTTTGTATTCCAACGATAACTCGTGTAAGCCTTTAAAAATTTCTGAGGTGGTATCACCTTGAGAATAAAGTAGGTTACTTAAGTCATTGTTACTTGAATATGAGCCTGGTTGGCTCCAGATTTGAGAAGTGGTGTACTTTGGTGTTTGGCCAAAAGGCGCACCAAAAGCAGAATAACCAGACCAATCAAATTGTGGCTGGTTAACTTTACCGATTTGCCCTTCCCAATCACGCTCAGACACACGCCAGCTAGCCCCGACTGTCCAAGTCGAGTCGAAAGTGCCTCGTACTTCACCCCAATCAAATGAAACAGCACTAGCGCTACTGCTCATCCCTAAAGTCAATGCCGACATCACCCCCAAAGCGAGTGCCGACTTGTTAAAGCGTCTTTTAACAATATTCATTTTTGCTTCTCTCCGTAACCTGCCGGATTCGTTGTTATAGGATTTGAACCAACATTTTGTTAGCCTGCAGGCAACACCATTGTTACAGCAATTAACATCATTGAGCAAGTTCAAAAAACAGAAAATTTGTTAACGAATTGGTGTAGTTAGGAGATTTTTTGAGAGATTAAACTGAACTTTATTTGAATTAGATCACACGAATTGACTACTAGATGATATTAGTTAATAAATAACAAATAAAATCATAAAGTTAATTGAAACAAGACTTAGCTAATTTACTTTTTTAAAATCAATTGAACGTTTGAAGTATTTACTCTAAATTTTATTTAGAGAAATAAATTTTCCAGAGGCATCCAGTTGCAAAACGAACTGACCTTGAATACCAGAAGTGGTAACAAATGGTCTGAAATATTTACCATTAATGTGTAATAGTTTGCCTCTTACATCCCTCACCTCAACATTTTTTACATAGCCTCGGTAATAAGGAAGGAAGTCTTCAAAACTAATATACATGGTAAAAGTAAATTGCATGGTGAGAAACAAACTCTAGGCGCTGTGATATGAAAGGTAATGCTAATTAATTTGGCAGGTATTGTCACTCGGTAATTGAAGTAATTAATATGAAGATTACCACTGATAACATCACATTATCAGTGGTAATTTATTAAGGGTTAAGCGAGGGCTTTTTCAACTTTTTCAAATAAATCTTTTGATAAATTAGGTAAGTCTTTTAAGCGAAGTAAGCACTGTTTCATTTTTTGCTGACGTTCGAGATCAAACTTACTGAATTGAATCAGTGGCGTTATCATTCTTGCTGCCGTTTGTGGATTCAGCTCATTTAACTTAATTAAAATATCAGTCAAATACTCATACCCAGAGCCATTTGCCTCATGGAATTGATAAGTGTTTGCCGCCACGAAGAAACCAATCAAAGAACGAACACGATTTGGGTTATTAAAACTAAAGCTTTCATGCTTGGTCAGTGATTTGATAACCTCGAGTACCTCAGGTGTATTTTGAGATGCTTGTAAGCTAAACCACTTATCCATCACTAACGGAGTCGATAACCATTTTTGTTCGAAATCTTGCATTAATGCATCTTTGCAGCTTAATTGACCAGAAACAGCGGCTTTAAGTGCTGCTAAGCTATCGGTCATATTGGCTGCTGCTTTATATTGTTCAGTCACTAACTCTTCATATTCAGAAGACACTCGAGACAACAAGACTAAACAGATGTTTTTAAATGCACGTGCTGCAGGGTTATCTTCAGTAATTAATGAACGATAACGCGTGACTAATTCATCTAAGCAAGCTTCAGCAAGCTCATCTACAACAAATTCTCTAGCAGCTTGTAAAGCATCTAAGTTTACCGTATCAACTTGTTCAATAAGCGCCGCAGCTGTTGGGAAAGCAAGTATTTCAGCAACTAGCGCTTTATCGATATTCTCATCTAAAATTACGCCTCGAATCGCTTCAATCACTCTTGGGTCAAGATGCATTGATTCTTTTGCTGAAAGGCTTTCCACATTTTGCCAAACCGCTTGGCTGAATAAACCAACAGATGCTTCCCAACGAGCGACTTCACTGGTTGCAAATCGAGTTAAGTGCACTAATTGATCGACATTAAATTCATAATCTAGACGCACTGGCGCTGAAAAATCTTGCAGTAATGAAGGCACTGGCATTGACTCAATACCATCAAAGGTGAAGGTTTGCTCAGCTTGCTTGACTGCCAACACTTGATTATTTATCGACTGACCTTCGGCATCTAATAATTCTACGCTGAAAGGTATATGCAACAACTTGCCTTTCTCGCCTTGTGATTGCACTGATTGTTTAACTGTTAACTGATATTGCTTTTTATCGGCATCAAAGCTGTCTGTCACGCTAACAACGGGGGTACCTGCTTGGCTGTACCAATTTCTAAATAAACCTAAATCGATACCGCTCGCTGATTCCATAGCGTTAACAAAGTCATCGCAAGTCACAGCTTGTCCATCGTGACGTTCAAAATAACACTTCATGCCTAATTGGAAATTTTTCTCACCTAAAATGGTGTGCATCATGCGAATGACTTCAGCACCTTTGTTGTAAACAGTCACGGTGTAAAAGTTATTCATCTCAATGACTGATTCTGGACGAATTGGATGCGACATTGGGCCTGCATCTTCAGCAAACTGCTGATTTTTCATAACGCGGATTGCTTGAATACGATTAACCGCACGGGAACCTAAGTCAGAGCTAAACTCTTGATCTCTAAATACAGTTAAGCCTTCTTTCAAGCTTAGTTGGAACCAATCACGACATGTGACACGGTTACCCGTCCAGTTATGGAAATACTCATGACCCACGACAGACTCGATACCATGATAATCTTCATCGGTAGCGCTTGCAGTGTCAGCTAATACGTATTTGGTGTTAAAGACATTCAAGCCTTTATTTTCCATGGCGCCCATGTTGAAAAAGTCAACAGCAACAATCATGTAGATATCTAAGTCATATTCTAAGTCAAAACGGCTTTCATCCCATGCCATCGACTTTTGCAGTGATACCATTGCATGATTAGCTTTGTGTAAATTACCTTTATCGACAAACACCTGTAACTTGACTTCGCGGCCGCTACGAGTAACAAACTTATCTTCTAATAAGTCAAAATCACCCGCAACTAGCGCAAAAAGGTAGCTTGGTTTTGGAAATGGATCTTCCCAGCGGACATAATGACGGCCTGCGGTTGTTTCCCCCTTCTCGACAAGGTTGCCGTTACTTAACAAGAAAGGAAATGCAGTTTTGTCCGCTTCAACTCTCACAGTATAAATAGCAAGGACATCTGGACGGTCTAAGAAATAAGTAATTCTTCTGAAGCCTTCGGCTTCACACTGGGTACAGTATGCGCCATCAGACATATACAAGCCCTCTAGGCTAGAATTAGCCTCAGGATCTTGTAAGGTCACTAGGGTTAATTCAAAGTCATCAAGGCTCGTTTGAATCACTAATTCGTTATTTGCTTCTTGATATTGAGCTTTGTCACCGTTTATCAAAACAGACTGTAAATTTATTTGCTCACCAACCAAGATTAAATTTTCGGTATGTTGACCAACACGTTGCACCTTACTGGTGGCTACAACTGTGGTTTCATTGCCCTTTAAATCGAAATTTAAATCAATATGGCTAATGGTATAAGCGGGTGCTTGGTAATCTTTTAGGTGTTTTGCTTGAGCTTGAGTCATAAATAATCCTTGAATAACACTTAGCAAATTATGCGATAAATTTTACTTAATAAAAAACGCGCTTAAAGCGCGTTTTTTTCTGGCGAAATAATGATTACTTCGCAGCTAGTTTTTTAGCATCAACCATATCTAAAGTGATTAATGCTGTTTCTTCTAAGAACGCATCTGGCACTTCTAATTCATCTTCATCTGACGCATCTGTTTCACTTTCAGCAGCTTCGCTTTCTGCAACTTCAGTTGTTTCAGTCTCAGTAGATTCTTCATCTTCATCATCTAAAGACGCAAGAGGCTCTAGTCCATTCTTAACGCGGCGTTCATTGGTACGATCAAGAATACGTTTTTCGTCTTCTTCACGTGATGCAATACGCTCACTTTCAACTAATGAAATCGTCTTATCGTTATGATGCTTTTTAAATTCTGCTATATCATCAAAAATATAACCAAATTCGACATCCGTTTTAATACGTTGCTGATGCTTAGTATCAAGCTTGGTAATCAGCTCAGGATAGATATTGCCAAGTGTTCCGTATTGCGCAACTGGCACTTTATCCCAAGGTAAGGCGTTTTTCTCTTCAGATTCACCATATTCGCCCGGCTCTAAGGCACTTGGGAATTTAATGTCAGGTGTTACACCTTTAAGCTGAGTACTGCCACCATTAATACGATAGAACTTTGCGATAGTGTATTGAACATGACCAATTGGTTTTTCATACATGTCGTAAATGCGGCCAAGGCTCTTGTGTTGTTGCACAGTACCTTTACCAAAACTTGCTTCACCAACAATGAGTGCACGGTCGTAATCTTGCAGTGCTGCAGCAAAAATTTCTGAAGCTGAAGCGCTATAGCGATCGACCATTACTGTTAGTGGACCGTTATAAGCACTCTTACCGTCGTTATCACGATTTTGAGTTACGCGGCCATTGGCATCACGAATTTGAACCACTGGGCCCATATCGATGAATAGTCCGGTAAGCAAAGTAGCCTCGGTTAACGCACCGCCGCCATTGCCACGTAAATCGATGATAATGCCTTCTACATTATCTTCTTTCAGTTTGGCAATTTCTTTTTCTACATCTACAGATAAGTTCATGTAGAAACCAGGAATTTGAATAACCCCGACCTTACGGTTGGCATACTCACCTTCTGTTGGTTCAACAACTTTAGATGTTGCAGCTCGGTCTTCTAAGCGAATTTTATCTCGAATGATAGTTACTTCGAAAGTTTTCGCATTAGCGCCACCTTTTTTAGGTAGTATTTGTAAATTAACCTCACTGCCTTTTGGCCCTTTGATTAATTCAACTACATCATCTAATCGCCAGCCGATAACATCAACAATTTCACCGTCTTTTTGGCCTACACCAATGATTTTATCTTCAGGTGATAGTTTTTCACTACTAGCCGCAGGGCCACCAGCAACAAGACTTTTAATGACAGTGTAATCGTCATCCATCTGTAATACAGCACCAATGCCTTCGAGGCTTAGGTTCATTTCCATTTGGAAACGTTCAGCATTACGAGGAGATAAATAACTTGTATGAGGTTCTACTGTACGCGCAAAGGCGTTCATCACACCTTGGAAAACATCTTCACTGTGAGTTTGGCTCAGACGCTTGATAGCATTGTTATAACGCTTACCGAGTACTTCGACTGTTTCTTCCCAGTCTTTACCAGCAAGTTTAAGATTCAATGCATCGTATTTAACACGCTGACGCCAAAGCTCATTAAGTTCAGCTTCATCTTTTGGCCAAGCAGCTTCTTCACGATCGAACTCATAAGCATCACCAGCTTCGGTAAAGTCGAATTCTTTATCAAGTAAAGTTAACGCATAGGCAAAACGTTCATAGCGACGTTTTTGCAATAAAGAGAACATATCAAAGGCAGGAGCGATATTGCCCGTTTTGACCATATCGTCAAACTGAGTTTGATACTGCTTGAAGCTATCTACATCAGCTTGGGTAAGCACATTACGTCTGAAATCTAACTGTTGCAGATAACGGTCATAAATGAGCTTAGAAAAAGCATCATCAAGTTCAAAGCGATGGTAATGAGAACGGGTAAATAAATTCGTTACTCTTTTACTCGCAACCTTATGTTGAGGCTCTTGCTCAAGTTTGGGTAACTCGTTGATTTGAATAGTGGGTGAAATTGCCCAAGCCGAAAAACCGACAAATAAAGTGGCAATCGACGCAGCCAAAGTGAGTTTTCGCATCAACAAGTTACTCCTTAAATGATCACGATAATAAAATATGCTCGGCACGTACTTTAACGACTAAACCAGAATCAAGCTGTACATGGACATCTTCTTTCTTGATATCAGTGATAACGCCGGCAACTGGGTTTTGCCCTAACTTCACACTAACACGTTGTTTTTGTTTAAGCTCGTCAAATTTTGCTGGCACATAATTAACTTTTGGTTCAGCAGGCTTTTTCGCTTTTGCTGGACGGTCTTTCTTAACTGGAGCAGTTTTTGCTGAAGGTGCTTTTCTAGCAGGCTTCTTTGGATTTGCTTTTGCAGCTTGTGCTTGGCGTTTCGCCTTTGCTTTCTCTTGGCCTTCTTTTAGGGTTTGCTGAGCATGATCAATATGCTCTTGCTCAAGCTCACCACAATCTTGGCCATCTAAGTCGATACGCTGTACGCCAGCTTTAACGCCTTTAAGGTAGCGCCAGCTACTTGTATAACGTCTAAGTGCAACACGTAATTGTGTCTTACTTACTTTAGAATCATCAGCCAACCTTTCAGCTAAATCTTGAAACAAACCAATTTTTAATGGCTTAGTTTCACCTTCTGCAATAAAGCATAAAGGAAAAGTTTCATATAAATACGCTAAAACTGCGTTGGTGTCGGTCAACTTGTCTGTTGATTCCATTTTTACTTCCACGTTATATAAGGGGACTGGTTAATAGCTTTCTTGGCTAGTACAGTCGTTTGTCTTTCGTTAAACAGAGTCTTGCTTAACGTTCAAATTAGCACTTCCTACATGATTGCTAAAGCAATTGAAACATGCCTTAACAAATTAACTTAGTTAGCTGCAATTTTACAGTAAATAAATTTTCCAGTAGTTAATGCGTGCAGCTCAGTATTATAAAGCGCATCACAGCGATTGCGACCTGCAATTTAGATTATTTGTTCGCAAATTAAGCAAATAAGCAAGATTCGAAGCTTTTTACTAAGATTTCGAGACCTTTTTGATCGTCTGTATCAAAACGATTCAACAATGGACTGTCAATATCGAGCACGGCAACCACATCATTTCCGTTATGAACCGGCACAACGATTTCTGAATTACTGGCTGCATCACAAGCAATATGCCCTTCAAACTGGTGTACATCTTCAACAAGTTGAGTCTGATTTAGTGCCGCAGCTGTCCCACAAACTCCTTTGCCTATCACAATACGAGTACAGGCAACTTTACCTTGAAACGGGCCTAAGACTAATTGGTCTGCTTTTTTAATGTAAAAGCCAACCCAATTTATATTGTCTAAATTATCATTTAACAACGCCGAAAAGTTTGCCATGCCAGCAATCAGATCATCTTCGCCTTCCATTAATGCTAATACTTGACGGTTCAATGTGTCATAAAACTCAGCTTTCATTGTACTTCCTAAAATATTTTATTCTGTTGGCGCTTTTTTATTAGTTTTTTTTGTGGCTGCTTTATTGGCAGCTGGCTTAGGTTTTACTACGCCTTTTAATAAATTAGCTAGCTCATCTTTATTAGAAGCTAAGTAAAAAGCAAGCTTCTCCACACTATTCTCGTCAATTTCGAGTTCAGCGCTAGTAATAAAAGGAACTAAGTTATCAGCAATGTCGAGCATTTTGTCATAGGCATCGGCTTCCTTTTTAGATGTAAATGTCATCTTTTCCACCCCTTCTCTTACCACGACAAACTTTGTAATTACCGCCATGATTAACCTCTTACTGTTTTTATATACAGTGCATAGAGTGTCATAGAACTAACTTCTGATGCAAGTATTCTGATTATTCTGGTATTATCTGATTTTATTGTATCTTGAATAATTGACGTTTTGACTATTTAAAGCCATATTTTGTGCACTTTAGTCAGATATTGTTCAGTAATTTAGAGCTCTTAATTATATAGATGGATGGTTTGCGCTTTATATGCCAAAAAATGTAGATCAAGAGAGCATCGTTTTATGTCGCTCTTGTGACTTAGCAGTTCAGCGCCGTGCGCTACCTTCGAATGTCAGAGCCCTATGTCCTCGCTGCCATACGGCACTCTATGATGTGCCATATTGCTCTATTAACGGCATGCTAGCTTTGTGTATGACCGCGCTACTTTTTTTTATCCCAGCTAATTTTTTACCCGTTTTAGAAATCCATTTTTTGGGTAGCATCCGTGCAACGACTGTCTACGAGACAGCCATCGCAGTTTGGGCACAAGGTTATTGGATTGTCGCTGTTGCAGTTATTGCCTCAGCAGTGATTGCTCCTGGCTTATTGATACTGTCGATATTGCTACAAATCATTATCGTAAAAAACAAATTACACAGCTACTTTTGGCAACGAACCTATCGGCGTTTGCTGAAAAACCAAGCCTTACTCACCCAATTATCAATGTTAGAAATTTATGTCATTTCTTTCTTGGTGGCCGCATTCAATTTATCTGACTTTGCGGATATCTATTTAGGCATGGGAACTTTTTGTTTCGGAATGTTATTTTTGGTTATTTTGTTTTTGCAACGTGAGTATAATCTGGAACATATGTGGAAGCTGACTCATGACGAATAAAATAGAACAAGCTAAAAGCAATGATTACCAGCAAGGTAAAGATATCGGTATGACCTTGTGTGGGGTATGTCGCAACATTAACCCTATTGAGCAAGGGTATTGCAGCCGCTGCGAATCAAAAATACAACCTCGTAATGAACAGAGCTTGCAACAAAGCTGGGCGTTATTAATTACTGCAGCGATTTTATTAATACCAGCCAATATTTATCCAATCACTATGCTCACAAACCAAGGCAAAGTGACTTACGATACTATTTTTACTGGGATAGTACATTTAGTGCATTCGGATATGATCCCTATTGCTATTATCGTATTCACCGCCAGTATTTTAGTACCATGGCTAAAAATTGCTGGACTAGCGATATATTTAACTGCGATTAGTTTTAACTTACCAGTTTCAAAAAAGAAGCTCATGGTGGGGTTTCATATTATTGAATGGATTGGCCGTTGGTCTATGTTGGATTTATTCGTTATTGCACTGACAGTTGCGGTAGTCAATATGGGTCAACTTTTAGATGCTAAACCCGCTCCGGCAGCAACCGCATTTGCACTCGTTATCTTACTGACTCAATTGGCAGCTAAGGTGCTTGATACACGTTTACTTTGGGATCGCTTGGACAAAAAAAATGACACGAATTGAATCACCAAAAGTCGTTAAAAAGAAACTTTTCTCTCCGATTTGGTTACTTCCTATTGTTGCCCTGGTATTGGGGGCTTGGCTAGGTGTTAAAAGTATCAAAGAGTCGGGAATTGAAGTTCAAGTGCACTTCCCTAGTGCGATCGGTATCGATATCGGTAAAACCCTAGTTAAATATCAGGGATTAACGGTCGGTAAAGTCACCGATATCAGCATTGATAAAGACCTTTCTGGCGTCAATGTTAAAATCATTATGGATTATCGCTCTGATCCATTTTTAAACAAAAACACCCAGTTTTGGCTTGTGACTCCAAAAGCAAGTATCACCGGGATAGAAGGATTAGATACCTTATTTTCAGGTAACTATATTGCTATTCAGCCAGGAGATGGTAGTTCGGCATCTGAGTTTGTTGCTTTAACAGAAGCCCCTACGATGATCCCCAATGATGAAGAAGGCATTGTTGTAAACCTTACCACTTCAACACTAGGCTCCCTTGATGTCGGCTCAATGGTATTTTACCGCCAAGTGCCAGTTGGCAAGGTGGTTAACTACCGCTTAATCGATAGTGAGACCATTACTATCAGTACCTTTATCGAGCAGCAATACGCACACTTGGTCAATCAAGAGTCACAATTTTGGAATGTCTCTGGGCTCAAAATCGATGCCTCTATGTCAGGGATTAAGGTGAATACCGAAAGTTTGGCATCATTACTTGCTGGCGGGATCAGTTTCAACTCAGATACAAAAGCGGACAAAGCAGTTAGTGGCGATACCTACGTACTTTACCCTGATGAAGAAAGTGCAGTTAAAGGGATTGAATTTGTACTTACCGCCGAGAATGCAGATGAGATAAACCAAGGTTCAGCACTGGTTTATCGTGGCGTTGAGGTGGGCAAAGTTCATCAAACTCAATTGACTGAATCCGGCGTTAAATTTTTAGCCAAGTTTGATGTGCAATATCAGCACTTATTAAATGCCGATAGCCAATTCTGGATTGCTGGTGCCGACATTTCGCTTGAAGGTGTGAAACATGCAGCACGTTTATTAACTGGGAGTGTCGTCAATGTGCTCCCAGGCACCAGTGACCAAGCGTTACCAGAGCTATTTACTTTACAACCTGAAGCGCCAGATTTGCTTCAAGCGCAAAAGCTCACCATACAACTCACTTCTGATGAGCACAGTGGCTTAACTGCAGGCGCAGAAGTTAGATTTAAACAGATGCCTATTGGTACTATCACTGAAGTGACATTAACCGAAGACTTTACCGGTGTTCTGTACCAAGTCGAAATTTTACCTGAGTTCGCCTCACTATTAACAACTGATAGTTATTTTGTCACAGAGTCAGCGTTAAGTATTGACGCATCTTTAGACGGCGTATCTGTAACAACAAGAGATTTAAACACTGTTATTGAAGGTGCGATTTCCTTAGTTCAAGGAAAAAATAAAGCATTAGTTACCCCGAAGGCAAAATTTGCCTTGTATCGTTCTAATGATGATGCACTTGTCGCCCTTAATAAAAATAACATCACCACATTAACACTCGACAGTATCGATGGCGCGGGGTTATCTGCAGGTTCTCCTATTTATTACAAAAAAATGCAAATCGGTAGTGTTAAAGAAGTTTATTGGAACAGCAATACAGACCAATTCTCGATTCGTATCGCAATACAAAATAAGTTTAAACAGTTGATTAAAGACTCAAGTGTATTTTGGCGTAACGATGCAGCAAATATCAATGCAAGCTTGTCTGGTATCGAAGTCGATGTGGCACCTTTAGAAGGTGCACTCAAAGGCAGTATTAGCCTTGGTTTACTTGATAATGACCAACCAGGCAATGTATCTCGCTTGTATGACTCTAAAGCCTTAGCGCTTAAACAGGCTAAAGCCATTACCTTAATCGTGCCTGCCGAAGCAAAAGTTTCTGAAAAAGCAGCGATTCGCTATCAAGGCCATCAAATTGGTGTAGTGCAGCAGGTGAAGTTAAATCAAAACCTAGATACGTTAACAGCAAGTGCCTATTTATACGGTGAATATGCTGATCACTTTACTAAAGCGGACAGTGAATATTTTGTGGTTGATGCGCAAATATCTTTAACGGGTATAACAGCCCCAGAAACCCTAATCACCGGCCCTTACATCGGTGTTTTACCGGGCAATCAAACTGATATTAGCGATAACTTTACCGCACATTTGTCAGCCCGATATGATGCAAATATCGATGCTGATGCAGTCACGTTAGTCCTTGAAGATAGTCAACTGGGTTCTATCAAAGTGGGTACCCCTATTTTCTTCAGAGGTATTTCTATTGGCCAAGTTGATGGTTATTCATTATCAGAAAACGGCAACAAGGTATTGATGTACTCGCATATCGAAAAGCAATACACGCACTTAGTTAATCAAAGCAGCCGCTTCTGGGACGCATCCGGTATCAAACTTGAGGTTGGGATTTTCTCTGGTGCACAAATCGAAACCGGTTCACTAGAAACACTGCTTTCAGGGGGAATTTCTGTTGTTACCGAAGACATCACTACCCCAGCAAATCAAATCGCTTCAGGTGCGAGATTTAACCTTTACAACAAGATGAAAGAAGAGTGGCGTAGATGGCAGCCAGAACAAGTGAAGCCGTAATCATTAAAATGACACTATGTAAACTGAACTAGGTTGGTTTTCGAGTTACATTAGATTAAGTGACGTTAGCTTCAAGGAACATTTAAAAAGTCGGCATTTGCCGACTTTTTTCTAATCAAACATCAATAAGCTCATAAAAACCTGAATTCACAATAAACGCTTAAATAAATTGGTAAATATCTGACGTTCACTTAACCATAGAACCAATAGCACACTGCAATAGCAGCAATTATTCCGCCGACATCGGCAGCCAAACCACAGCCCAGTGCATGGCGGCTATTACGGATCCCTACAGAACCAAAGTAAACAGCTAACACATAAAAAGTGGTTTCTGTGCTACCTTGGAAAATTGCCGATAATCGACCAGCAAAAGAGTCAACACCATGATGTTCCATCGTTTCTAACATCATGGCCCGTGCGCCGGAACCACTAAAAGGCTTCATTAACGCAGTAGGCATGGCATCAACAAAACGATTATCAAACCCCATCATGGACACAAGACCAGCAAGCCCCTGTAATGCATAATCTAGCGCACCGGATGCCCTTAACATGCCAATCGCTAACAACATCGCTAATAAATAAGGTATTAACGCTATAGCTTGAGAAAAACCTCCTTTGGCACCTTCTACAAACTCATCGTATATTGCGACTTTCCGGTAGCCTGCAATTAAGATAAAACTCAAAATTAATAATAATAAAATCCCGTTACCGAGCGCAGTAGAAATGGTACCAATGGCTGATGCTGATAAGGTTAGCAGATAGAATACACTTGCGGTTAATCCACTAAATAGAACTGCGCCATACCCCAACACCACGGTATTTAGCAATGATAACCGCTGTACTATCGCCACCACAGTCAAGCCGACAACGGTTGATGCAACCGTTGCTAATAATATCGGTAAGAAAACGTCAGCCGGAGCTGCCGCGCCCTGCTGCGCTCGATATAGAAAAACGGTTACAGGTACTAAAGTCACAGATGAAGTATTTAATACCAAGAAAAGAATTTGTGCATTGGTCGCGACAGTTTTATCTGGGTTCAAGCTTTGTAAGTCGTGCATGGCTTTTAAGCCAAGTGGAGTTGCTGCGTTATCTAGACCAAGCATATTAGCTGTCAGGTTCATCGTCATACTGCCATAAGCGGGATGACCTCGAGGTACCTCTGGCATTAATTTAGATAATAACGGTTCAAATAATTTGGCGAAAACACCAACTACACCGGCTTTCTCTCCTACTTGCATTAGCCCCATCCACAGAGCAAGCACTCCGATTAAGCCAATAGATATCTCAGCGGCGAGTTTCGCACTACTAAATATGCCATTTACAGCATCACTCAATACTCCGACATGACCATTGAATAGTTGAATAACAATCGCAATAGCAGCCGTTACAAAAAAGAACAACCAAACTCGATTCAGCACTTAATACTCCATCATTATTGCCCGAGGAACTCACGGTGATAAATGCATGATATAATCTAATCCATAATTACACAGTTGTTTTATCGAATTTTTTTACTATGGCGCAAATTAACCCAAATTACCTCACTCACATTTCTTCAGAACTACCTGAACATCTTGATCTAGATGAGTTTATTGCAGCGTGTCAGCGCCCACTTAGAAAGTCCATTAGAGTCAACACTCTCAAAATTTCTGTGGCTGCTTTTATCGACATAATGAAGCAAAAAAACTGGAGTTATGAACCTATCCCTTGGTGTAGTGAAGGTTTTTGGATTACTCACTCTGAAGATCAGCAACCAGGTAACATGGTAGAACATATACAAGGGCTATTTTATATTCAAGAAGCTAGCTCTATGTTGCCGCCCGTAGCACTATTTGATAGCACAGATAGCAACATACTTGAGACGGTACTCGACGTTGCCTCTGCACCCGGTTCTAAAACCACACAACTCGCTGCCCTAATGAATAACCATGGCTTACTCATAGCAAATGAATACTCATCAAGCCGAGTTAAAATATTACATGCTAATGTGCAGCGTATGGGAGTGAATCAATGTGCCCTTACCCATTTTGACGGTAAAGTGTTCGGTGAATACTTATATGAAAAGTTTGATGCTATTTTACTTGATGCCCCGTGCGGCGGTGAAGGCACAGTACGTAAGGACCCGAACGCCCTAAAGCATTGGCAATTAGATGACGTTACTGACATAGCTGAAACACAGAAAGTCCTTATAGAATCAGCATTATTAGCGCTCAAGCCTGGTGGAACTTTAGTGTATTCCACTTGTACACTCAGC
This sequence comes from Shewanella sp. MMG014, assembly GCF_018100775.1. Classification (NCBI taxonomy): domain Bacteria; kingdom Pseudomonadati; phylum Pseudomonadota; class Gammaproteobacteria; order Alteromonadales; family Shewanellaceae; genus Shewanella; species Shewanella sp. MMG014. The sequence continues at coordinate 139,573 of NZ_JAGJDZ010000008.1, read as the reverse complement.
CAAATCGAAAATCAGCAGATTTGTCACTATATTCAGCAACAGTATCCAGATGCGGTTGAGTTTATGCCACTTAATGGTTTATTTCCTGGTGCTGAAAAAGCATGTACTGAAGAAGGCTTTTTACATGTTTGGCCACAGATTTTCGACAGTGAAGGTTTTTTTGTCGCTAAAATAAAAAAAATAACCTCAGTACCAAGATTGAAAAAATGCCCCAAACCACAACGCAACTTCCCGTTTGTATCGGCTAATAGCAAACAAGTAATGGCTATCAAAGCCTACTTCAGCCAACAATTCAATATCCAGCTTCCTGAAAATTATACTGTGATGCTGCGTGATGATGAGTACTGGCTATTCCCTACTAAGTTCAACGAGTTTATTGGTTTGATGCGCTTCCAACGTATCGGGTTTAAGCTCGCAGATGTGATGAAGAAAGGCTTTAAAGTTAAGCACGAAGCTATCATGGCGTTAAGTCATTATATCCAAAATACAGAGCGAGTCATTGAACTGAGCCGCGCTCAAGCCATTGAGTTTTTGATGGGCAGAGACATTTCAACTCTAGAGATTGATGGGATTGAAAAGTCGGCAATGGGAGAAATGTTGGTTAGTTTTAATCAAACACCATTAGGTGTCGTCAAGCATTTAGGCCATAGATTAAAAAACAATCTACCACGTGACTTGGTTAAAGACAAAATAGATAAAGTTTAATAAAATCAAACAAATAGAAGCAAAATTCGAATTGAGCTGTGGCTCGTTTTATACACTAGCGTCATCCCAAAGTAGGTTATTCGCACAATTATCGTTCAATAAATGTGCAATATGACAAATGATAACTATAATTTGTGAATCAAGTTGTGCTAGCGAAACATTCCTTAATGTAGACCACAATACAACTTAACTGAATGCAACTTAACTGAGTACGACTTAACTGATTTACTGAGAATAGCCTCTCAACAGTAGCGCAAGGCTCTTTTATGAAGAGCCATTCCCCTAGACCCAGAACAATTGGATAGTTTTGGGTCTTTTTTTGTCTGAAACTAGCGACCAATGAGTTTCGCTGCATCTGTGAAAAGGTTAAAGAAGTTGTCAGAGGTATAACGAGCTAACTCTTCATATTTCTCACCACGAAGTTCAGCGACAAATTCAGCGACATCACGCACATAAGCTGGTTGATTCTCCTGACCTCTGTGCGGGACGGGCGCTAAATACGGTGAGTCAGTTTCAACAAGTAATCTATCTTGCGGCACTTGTCGAATAACACTGCGTAATTCACCAGCATTTTTAAACGTCACAATACCAGACACTGAGATATAAAAACCTAAGTCAATCGCCGCCTTCGCCATCTCCCAGTTTTCAGTAAAGCAATGTAATACACCACCAACTTTATCAGCGCCGCCTGCTTTTAACATTGAAATAGTGTCTTCACGGGCATCACGTGTATGGACAATCAGCGGTTTATTCACTTCAACAGCCAAGGCAATTTGCTGCTCGAAACATTGTTGTTGCAGCGTTTTCGTTTCTGGTGCGTAAAAATAATCTAAACCAGTTTCACCAATTGCAACCACCTTTTTATCAGTCGCAAATTGTTTGATTTCAGCTACATTTAGCCCTTCTTGAACATCTAATGGGTGCACACCAGAAGAAAGGAATACGTTATCGAATTGCGCCATTTTCTCACGCATTGATTCGAAACCTTGTTGGCGTACATTAACGCATAACAGGTAATCTACACCGCGAGATTTAGCAGCGTCGATGATAGCTTGTAAACTAGGTTGATCTGGCGCCGCTTTTAAACGGTCCAAGTGGCAATGAGAGTCAATTAACATGGGTATTTTATCTAAAACGAAAATAAGCCAGCAAGAATACCTAGCTACATAGTGCAGGTCAAATCACTTGAAGAAAGTTCACTTGAAAGCAATTTTTCAATATGGTGTTTATGGCTTTCAGGATCGGTTTTAATTTTGACACCAATACCTGCTGGCCTGCCACCTGATGCGCCTAAAGGGTTAATCCAAACCACAACACCTTTAAAATCGGTCATTTGAGATGTACCAGGTAATTTATATGAAATAGACAACTCTTGCCCTAAAAAATGGCTTTCAGTCGTTGAAATAAATAAACCCGCAGGTTTAATAAAAGGCATATAAGCTCTGTACAATTGGTGCAGAGTATCAAAATTTACCACAAGATCGGTCATAGTCTCAGTCTATTATTTAAGATGAATAAGTTGTCTAAATTCGAGTATATAGTCTTGGCATAATGCTGGGGCATTAATACTCGCCATTGTCGTTAATCGCTGACACATTTGTGCCACTTTCGAAGACAAACCAATAATGTTACTTGTCGCTAATGGATCTATCTTTTTACTTTTTAACACATATTGTCGCAAGTACAAATATAAAACATTAAGTGCGTCAACAATTTGCTGTTCAGAAACCTTGATTAAACTACCACTAAGATGACCTGACTGAATACTTTTAGCCCAATCTTGTCGGAAAGTTAATAGCTTATGATAATGCTCATTTTCTAAACTCTCAGCCAATTTTAACGGTCCACCCATCATACCTAAACACCAAGTGACATCATGTGTTTTTTGGCCTTCTGGTGCAGGAGGCAGTAGTTGGAATTGATTTAACCAATCAAGCACTTGTTGCTTGTTAGGTTTAAGGTAAGCCACCTGTTGGCAACGACTTTTAATTGTAGCAAGTAATCGAGACGGCACGTCAGTTTGTAAAATAATTAAAATATTATTCCCAGGTTCTTCCAATGTTTTTAATAGTGCATTTGCTGAAGCAAGGTTGAATTGCTCACTATTTTGAATAATTGCAACCCGTTGACCACCTTGCTGCGCTGTCACCGTGAGTTTTTGGCACAAGTCCCGTATTTGATCCACTTTAATTTGTGTACCATCAGCTTTAATAACATGACAATCTGGGTGTGTTCCTGCTTTAAACAATAAACAACTTTTGCATTGCCCACATGCGCCAACAGGTGTTAGTTGAGTGCACATTGCAGCTTCAGCCATTTCCCTAGCAAGAATATGCCCGCCATACCCTTGTTCAATGCTTACCAGTTGCGCATGAGCACTATGACCACTAAGTCGCTCGTTAACAAAACGCGTAAATGGCGCATCTAACCACGGAAGTTGGTTCAAATAAAATGCCTGCATTATTGGCTCACTGTTTGTCGTGAAGTGGTGCTATTCAAGATAATCTTGCCGTTAATTCTGTCGTAATTTGTTGATGCACTTCTTCAAGGGTTTTACTGGCATCAATAACAATAATAGAGTCATCTTTTGCCGCAAAATCTAAAAATGTTGCTCGTGCGCGTTCAAAAAATTCGATTTTTTGAACTTCAATTCTATCCAGTGCACCACGATTTGCTGCTCGCTCAAGCCCAAGTTTTGGCTCAATATCCAAGTATAAGGTCAAATCCGGTTTAAACCCTTTTAAGGTAATATCACTGATTGATTTTACAAGCGGCATCAACCCTCTTCCACCGCCTTGATAGGCTAAAGATGACAAGTTATGGCGATCGCCTAATACCCATGTATTGTCAGCAAGTGCAGGCTTAATTACATTGGCAATAAGCTGAGCCCTTGCAGCATAAAAAAGTAAGCATTCTGCTTCATCACATAAAGGATCGGTTTCATCGGCAACTTTTACTAAATCGCGCATTTTCTCAGCTAATGGTGTTCCACCAGGCTCACGAGTACACACCGGCGCTTTTCCGGTATGGGAGGTAATGAGTGTTTTTACAAGTTCAATCGCACTTGATTTTCCTGCGCCTTCGAGGCCTTCAATTACGACAAACTTCGCTTTTTGTTCGATCATTTTCTGTTTCTCTGATACTCGTTAACGGCACGATTATGTTGTGCTAATGTCTCTGAAAATACATGACTACCGTCATTTCTTGATACAAAGTATAAATACTTCACGTCAGCTGGTTTCGCAGCGGCAAAAATAGCAGCCTTACTTGGGGCAGCGATTGGTGTAGGCGGTAGCCCATTTATTCGATAGGTATTAAATGCTGTTTTCTCGCGTAAATCAGCGCGCGTGATATTTCCGTTATAGCGCTCACCCATGCCATAAATCACTGTTGGATCGGTTTGCAAGCGCATCCCAAGTTTCAATCTGTTATTAAACACTGCGGCAACCCAATCACGCTCTGATGGCTTACCTGTTTCTTTCTCAATAATAGATGCAATTGTTAGTAATTCATAAGGCGTCTTGAGTTTAAGTTCCTTATCTCGCTCTTCCCAAGCTTGCTCTAAGGTCTTTTGCATCATCTGATAGCTGCGATTTAAAATTGACTCAAGTGATTCGTTGGCTTGATATTGATAAGTTTCGGGAAAAAACTTTCCTTCAGGTAATCCTGAATCATCACCATTTTTTAGCAGCACTCGATTAAATACGTCCTCATCAAACGTTAAATGCGGCAAATCAGTTAATGCTTCATGCCATTCTTTAATGGTTTTACCTTCAATTAAGGTCAACGAAAAAGTCATTTCGTCGCCTCGGTTTAGTTTTGTTAACAATGACTCGATATTGTCTCCAGGATTAATTTGATATAACCCTGTTCTTATATGCGCATATTCAGGCTTAATTTTTAATAAATATTTAAATTTCCAACTATCAGAAAGCGTTCCGTTTGTTTCAAGTTCTTTTCCTAGCTTAGTAATATTCATACCTTGGGCAATCACTAACTCGGTCGGCTCTTCAAGCTTGAGTGCTTGTTTGGGGTAGGCCAAAATCTGTTGGTAGGCCCAAAACCCAACCACACACGCAACCGTAGTCAGTGTCATCAAAGATGTAAGAAGTATCGTGAGTGTTTTTTTCATATTATTTTATAGTGACAATGTTAGCTGGGTTAATAATGGTGTGGTGTACTGCCAAGGTTTATAGTGAGTGGTCGAGCTTAAGCTGGCATTAACTTGGCGATCAATAATTGAATTAATATTTACCATACCCAATAAACTATTGGTGATAAAGACATGGTCAGCGTTTTTAATATCATCCATTGTCACCTTTGTCGCCATGACAGCAAAATGATTATCTAGCAATGTGTTGATGACTTGCTCTCGCATTACGCCCGCCACACCGCTATCAGAAAGTTTTGGGGTAATCACTTGGTTACCTATGACCAAAAATATATTAGCCATTGAAGTTTCAACAACATGATTATCAGTATCCAAAATAAGCCAATCATCTGCTTTAGCTGTTAATTCATACTGTTTAATCAACACTTGTTCGAGGCGATTTAAATGCTTCATTCCCGCTAATAATGGCTGTTTAGCCAACTGTACGGATGAAACTGACAAACTAATGCCTTGCTGCTGCCAACCTTGGTAATGCTTTGGTATCTCATGCAGAGATATCATTTCAGTTATGGTCGGATTCGATGGGGCGGTATAACCGCGTCCACCAACACCACGACTAATTAAGAGCTTTATACATCCCTCACCGAGTGATTGTGCATGCTTTTGCAAACGGGACTGTAAATCAGATAAAACTGGAGGTTGGAAACCTAATCTAAGGCAAGCTTGGTTTAACCGAGACAGGTGCGCTTCAATAAACATCAACTGACTATTGGAAACTCGCATAGTTGCAAATACGCCATCGCCATATGCAAGCCCCCTGTCGAGCGCTTGAATAGTATTATCAGATTGTCCGTTCACAAATACTAAAGCCATGTTTTATCCTGAATCTATCCCTGCGGGTGAAAACTACTTTTTTACTTAATCTGTTATCAATTTACATCGATGAGTTATTGCAAGACATTTGTAACACCCCGCCGCAACGCCATATTTACGTATCTTGTAGGTGATAATTAAAATAACAAGCGGTGTAATACTATTTAAAAGCGTCATTAAAAAATAGGCTCTGAATTAGAGCCTATAATTTATCACTTAAACAAGCATCTGTATAAAGCGAAAAATATTATCTTGCTAATAGATGTTGAATTCGAGCTTTTAAAATATCCGTCGCAATTCTGTTTTTACCACCACGAGGTACAATGATATCAGCATGCTGTTTTGACGGTTCAATAAACTGTAAGAACATTGGGCGCACTGTTGCTTTATATTGCGCAATAACCGATTCCATTGTACGGCCACGCTCTGCAACGTCACGAGTTAAACGACGTAAGAAACAAATATCCAACGGTGTGTCCATGAATACACTCGCATCCATAAGTTCACGTAATTTAGGATCAGTTAACAATAAAATACCTTCTAAGATAATGACCTTTTTAGGCTGCATATCCAGAGTTTTACTCATGCGAGTATGTTCTTTGTAGCTATAACAAGGAATATTTACCTGCTCACCCTTCTTTAATTGTTTAAGGTGTTCAGCTAATAGTTGATGATCCAGTGCTTTAGGATGATCATAATTGGTTTTAACACGGTCTTCCATTGTCATATGACTTTGGTCACGGTAATACGCATCTTCATTAATCACACCGATTTGATCGGTGCCTAGGTCGCGTTTTAGTTCTTCAAAAATCGTTTGGGCAATTAAACTTTTGCCTGATGCTGAAGCACCTGCGATACCAATAATGACACATTGCTGAGAATTCATTACTTAACCTTACTCGTCGTCTGAAATACTGATTGAAACTGTGTTTTTGTTTTGCTGCTTGGCAAGTTGTGCACCCACTTTACGGGCAATTTCACGATAAATAGCAGCAACTTCTGAGTCTGGCTTACTGGCAACCGCAGGGTTACCTTCATCCATTGACTCACGAATATTAATATTAAGCGGCAATGCGCCCAATAATGGCACTTCATAACGTTCAGCAATCTTGCTGCCGCCATGGGTACCAAAAGGATGTTCTTTATGACCACATTCAGGACATAAATGAAAACTCATGTTTTCGATGATACCTAAAACTGGAATATCCACTTTTTGGAACATGGTGATGCCTTTTTTAGCATCTTCAAGTGCGATATCTTGTGGTGTTGTAACAACAACCGTGCCACTGACTGGAAACTTTTGTGACAGTGTTAATTGTATGTCACCAGTTCCTGGTGGCAAATCAATCACTAAATAATCTAATTCTGGCCACTGAGTTTCAGTTAATAACTGGTTCAATGCACCTGCTGCCATTGGACCGCGCCAAACAGCGGCTTCTCCATCACCTAGCATAAAGCCAATTGATTGAGCTGAAATGCCATGTGCAGAAGCTGCTGTCATCATTTTGCCATCTGGTGATGTCGGTTTAAAACCTTGAAGCCCCAACATCATTGGGATTGATGGACCATAAATATCAGCATCTAAAATACCGACTTCAGCGCCTTCTGCTTTTAATGCCAACGCAAGGTTGACAGCAGTTGTAGATTTACCGACACCACCTTTACCAGAAGCCACAGCAATCACTTGCTTGATATTTGGAATAGGTTCTACTGAAGCAATGGCTGAAAACACGCGAGGCTGGAAATCAATTTCGCATTCGACTTCGTCGATGGCGTCTAACACGGCGAGCTTTTTTGTCACATCCATAACCGTATCGCGATATTGCGTCATACAAGGGTAAGGATATACCAAGCCAAGAAGCAGTCGTTTGCCTTCTATCGCAAGCTTATTAACACAACCTGCAGACACTAACCCTTCGGCTAAATATGGATCTTGATATGCATCTAAAATACTCAATACTGGACCAAGAAGGTCATCACTTAATTGATAATCTGTATGCGAAGTAGACAAAAGCAGAACTCCCAGCGAAAAATTTGCCCAAGTGTACCAGAATTAGAGAAAAATGAGCGCTAATTTAGCCGTTTTTGTTGTTGTTTGATGAAATAATCACTTTGATCGGTTAGTATCTTGACCATATATTTAGTGTAATCGATTGTTGAGACAAAATGACAAATTCACAACGTAAAATCCTGGTGACAAGTGCCCTCCCATATGCCAATGGTCCTATCCATTTAGGTCATATGCTTGAGTATATTCAAACTGATATTTGGTCTCGTTACCAAAAGCTTCGTGGACATGAATGTCACTATATTTGTGCTGATGATGCCCATGGCACCCCAATCATGCTCAAAGCTCAACAAATGGGAATTACCCCAGAAGAAATGATTGCTCAAGTACAAAAAGAGCATGAACAAGATTTCGCGGACTTTAATATTCAATTTGATAACTTTCACAGTACTCACAGTGATGAGAACCGTGAATTAGCCAGTGATATTTACTTAAAATTACGCGATGGCGGTTACATCAAAACCAAAACCATCTCGCAATTATATGATCCTGAAAAAGAAATGTTTTTACCGGATCGTTTCGTTAAAGGCACCTGCCCTAAATGTAAAAGCGAAGATCAATACGGTGATAACTGTGATAACTGCGGTGCAACTTACAGCACAACAGATTTAATCAATCCTTACTCTGTTGTATCAGGTGCAACTCCAGTCATGAAAGACAGTGAACACTTCTTTTTTGACTTACCAGCATTTGAAACCATGTTAGGCGAATGGCTTTCATCAGGTTCTTTACAACCTGAAATTGCTAACAAATTAAGAGAATGGTTCGACCAAGGATTACAACAGTGGGATATCTCACGTGACGCGCCGTATTTTGGATTCGAAATTCCAGAGCAACCAGGCAAGTTTTTCTATGTCTGGCTAGACGCCCCAATTGGTTACATGGGTTCATTCAAAAACTTATGTGATAAACGTGATGATCTGAACTTTGACGAATACTGGAATAAAGGTTCAAGCACCGAGCTTTATCACTTTATCGGTAAAGATATCGTAAACTTCCACGGTTTATTCTGGCCTGCAATGCTTGATGGCGCAGGAGTGCGTAAACCTACGAGTGTTTTTGCTCATGGTTACGTCACAGTGAACGGCGCAAAGATGTCTAAATCAAAAGGCACCTTCATCAAAGCCCGTACCTACTTAGATAACTTAAACCCTGAGTACCTTCGTTATTACTATGCCGCAAAATTAAATAGCCGTGTTGATGACTTAGATTTAAACCTTGAAGACTTCGCTCAACGTGTAAACTCAGATCTAGTCGGTAAATTGGTAAACTTAGCATCTCGCACGGCTGGTTTTATCAGTAAACGATTTGAAGGTAAGTTAGCTAAAATTAACGATATGTCGTTAACAGAAGCCTTCTTAGCTAAACAAGATCTTATTGCTGATTTATATGAAACCCGTGAATTCGGTAAAGCAATGCGTGAAATCATGGCACTTGCCGATATGGCGAACGCTTATGTTGCCGATGCTGCACCTTGGCAGTTAATCAAAGACGAAGCAAAACAAGAAGAAGCGCATCAAGTTTGTAGTAATGCACTTAACTTGTTCCGTATTTTGGTGACTTACCTAAAACCAGTGTTGCCTCAGTTAGCTGAAAAAGTTGAAAGCTTCCTGCAGTTAACCTTAACTTGGGACAATTTAAACCAAGATTTAGCAGGCCACGAAATCGCTAAGTTTAAAGCGTTAATGCAACGTATTGAAATGAAGAGTATTGAGGCGATTATTGAAGCGTCAACTGAAAATCTTCAAGTTGCAGAAACCAAAGCCCCTAAAGCTGAGCAAGTGCAAACAGAACTTGAAAAAGAGCCGTTAGCACCTGAAATCACTTTTGATGATTTTGCTAAGGTCGATTTACGTATTGCACTCATTGCTAAAGCTGAGCACATTGAAAAAGCGAATAAACTGCTTCGTTTAGAGCTTGATTTAGGCGGTGAAACGAAACAAGTATTTGCTGGCATTAAATCGGCTTATGCGCCAGAAGATTTAATTGGTAAACACACTGTCATGGTAGCCAACCTTGCTCCACGTAAGATGAAGTTTGGCGAGTCTGAAGGCATGGTGTTAGCCGCAGGCCCTGGTGGCAAAGATATCTGGATTTTAGAACCACATGCAGGCGCTAAACCAGGCATGCGAGTGATGTAGTCTCTCGTGAGTTAATACAAAAAAGGCCGTCAATTGACGGCCTTATTATTTATCAGTCAGCTTCTAGCTAGCCAGAAAACATATTATGACATCACCTTTGGATTAGCATCTTCGCAAGCGTTAGCATTTTCAGGGTCACATGGCGCTTCTTGAGCAAAACGCTGACTTTTATAAGCCTCAGTATCAGCTTCAATTGCTTCTTTTAAACGCTCTTCATATTCAATAAATAGATTAATGAAATCTCCGCCAAACTTCTCACCGTCGGTGCGACCAGCCCATTCGTTATACAGTACTTCAGAAGCTTCTTTTTCCACTCTCATATACGTTTGTTTTTGTCGCTCGACCAACTCTGAAGAGAACCCCATTGCTTTCATTGATTCAGCGCCTACTTTCAATGCCGACCTGAATGTTTCAGACTCAACATAGTCCGCTCCAGCTTGACGTAATAAGTGACTGTGGCCACGGTCAAAAGCACGGCTGATCACTTTTAAGTGAGGATACTTGTGCTTAAGGTGCTTGACGAGCTCAACGCTACTTTGTGGGTTATCAATCGCTACAACAAATGCCGACGCTGTGGCAACGCCAGCCGTCTCAAGTAAATCAGGACGAGTTGCATCACCATAGTAAGCTTTCGTATTGATTTTACGTAAGTTGTCTACTTGGGTCGCTTGGTGATCCAGCACAACGGTTTTAACGCCATTAGACAGCAGTAAACGATTCACAATCTGTCCGAAACGACCAATACCTGCAATGATGACTGTTCCCTGCTCATCGACTTCATCTTGCTCGCGATCATTCGAGGTTTTCTCGTATTTAGGCAAAATGACTTTTTCGTAAAAAATGAATAACCCAGGGGTAAAGAACATAGATAACGCAACGACTATCGATAATGGCTGCGCAATTTCTTGCGAAATCACATGGTTTTGCTGACTAAAACTTAACAATACAAAGCCAAACTCACCTGCTTGCGCCAAGCTAAGAGTATATAACCATCTATCACTTCCTTTGATACGAAATATAAAGCTCAGCACTAATAATACCAACGCTTTCAATAGCATCACAGCAGCTGTGACGCCTAATATCACTCCGAGATAATTCCAAAGGATTTCAAAGTCGATACCTGCGCCGACCGTAATGAAAAACAAGCCTAGCAATAACCCTTTAAATGGACCAATATGTGTTTCAAGCTCATGTTTAAATTCACTGTTTGCAAGTACGACACCCGCTAAGAATGTACCAAGTGCAGGTGATACCCCTACTAAGCTCATTAGCGTTGCAATCCCAATCACCAAAAGTAAAGCCGCCGCAGTTGAAATCTCACGCACCCCTGAATCTGCAATAAACCTGAATACAGGCCGACTCAAGTAATGTCCCCCAAATACAACCAAGCCGATTGAAAGCACTAATACCAGCGCATATAAACCACCATGTAAGTCTGCAACCAAAGAAAGTTCTTCGTGGTGCTCAGCAGCAGCTGCCACTGAGTATTGCGCAGCTTCAACTAATTCAGGAAGCGCTAGGAGCGGAATAAGCGCAAGCATAGGAATTACCGCGATGTCTTGAAATAACAACACGCCAAATGCATTCTTGCCAGCCGTTGTTTTGGTTAAGCCTTTTTCATTTAATGTTTGTAAAACAATCGCTGTGGAAGATAAGGAGAAAATTAAGCCAATAGTTAACGCGACCGTCCATGACATTTCAAACATCATAGCAATAGCCATCACAATACCCGCCGATAAGCCGACTTGCAGGCCACCCATGCCCACTAATCGATGTCTCATCGACCAGAGCATTTTAGGTTCAAGCTCCAGACCGACTAAAAATAGCATCATGACGACGCCAAATTCTGCAAAATGCTGAATGGTGTTGGTTTCACTTCCGACTAACCCAACAATCGGTCCAATGACAACCCCTGCGATCAAATAGCCAAGTACGGAACCTAAGCCCATGCGTTGAGCAATAGGCACTGCGATAACCGCTGCTGATAAATAAATAAATGCTTGAATAAAATATTCAGTCATGGCGTTAACCTTTGGTTTTTCTATTGATTAAACAGGATTAACAATGTCAATAAACTGATGTGTCAAACCAAATTTTTCAGCTAAATGTTCACCTAATGCTTGAATACCAAATTGCTCAGTTGCATGGTGACCAGCAGCAAAATAATGGATTCCCTGCTCCATTGCACAGTGATACGTGCGCTCAGAAACTTCACCACTTATAAATGCATCAACTCCCAGAGCCGCAGCATGATCAATATAATCTTGCGCTCCACCAGTACACCATGCCAACGATGAAATTATTTGCTCATCATCGCCTATATGAAGTGGTTGGCGATATAATTTTTGATTCAATAACTCACTTAATTGTAGAGGCGAAAGTGGCGTTGCAAGTTTTCCTTTCCAAAGTAAATTTTGTGGAATATCTGCACACACTTCAACATCGACTAATCCCAACTTTTTAGCAAGTTCTGCATTATTTCCAATAGTTTCATGGGCATCTAGTGGTAAATGATAGCCGAATAAATTCATATCGTGACTCATAAGCGTTTTAATTCGCTTATATTTCATCCCTGTAAGCACTTCTGGTTCATTTTTCCAAAAAAATCCATGATGAACCAATATGGCATCAGCATTCACTGCAGCCGCTTGGTCAATGAGCGCTTGGCAAGCTGTTACCCCAGTGACTATGGTACTAATCGTATCTGAGCCCTGAACCTGCAGTCCATTAGGTGCATAATCTTTAAATTGGCTAACGCTAAGGAAATCATTTAGATAGTTGGATAATAGCTCGCGAGATACAGACGTTAATGACATAAAACTAACCCTAAAATTTTTGATATTAATAGTGTAACGCAGACCAATACTTATTGAAAAACCCTTGTTAACATTGCTTATTTGCTAAGCGATTTTGGCTTAAATTGGACTTTTGGGTACTTTAAACACTAAAATTAGCGCTAAGGGATGTTGAAAACATTAAATAAAACTATTCATTACAGAAAAATAGGTCTCAATATGTCAAACTTGACTAAAGAAGCGCTTATCGCCGAACTTAAAGCTGCTCTTGAAAAACAAACTTCAAAAACTGTTGAAATCGAGCAGAAAGGCAGCTGGTATAAAATTGATGGCGGCAAGTCTTTACGCTTTAGCGATCTTGAGAAAATGCACCTTGAAGTGACTCAAGGTCAAACAGAAGCACCTGTTGCAGAAAAAGTTGTCGCTAAAAAGCCTGCAGCTAAAAAAGCTGTTGCAGCCAAAACTGAAGCGAAAAAGCCTACTGCTAAAAAAGCCGACACTTCAGGCGGTAAAACACCTAAAGAACTATGGCGTGAAAAATTAGCAAATGCAGGTAAAAATACCTTACCTCGCGGTTTCTAATACAAGCTTACTGTTACTGAGCTAGCGACCAATCAAAAAAGGAGCCACTGAGGCTCCTTTTTTATTGCGCGAATCACACAAAAAATGTGATTTTACTATCCGTTCATTACATGGCTAAATCCACACGAACATAACCGGTTAAATACACAACACGCACTTCGTCACCTGCAACAAATGACATTCCAGGATCTAAGTCTTGTATCACCATAACTTGTGTTCCATCGTCTAAATTAATCATCATTTCAATTAGTTTATATTCAAGTGTACGAGTTGAGTTGCCGTATTGGTTGGCTGCAGCGCCACCAAGTAATGCGCCTAATACGGTTGCGACATCCTGTCCTGAGCCACCACCAAACTGATGCCCAATAACGCCACCTATTAATGCACCGCCAAAGGTTTTCCAGCCAAGGTTACGATCTTCGACTAATTGCGTTTGTGTAACGTGTTTAATTGATTCGACTTGGCCATAGATTACCTTTTCAACTGGCACTGCCTGATTACGCTCATATGCCGCTAGTGCTGTGCTACTCATTACCCCTGATAATATGACCAAAAGTGCACTAAAAACCATCACTGAGCTGTTTGTGAGTTTCAACATAAGCAAAATTCCGCTAACGTATAGATAAGACCTATTTAATAATATACTTAATTGTGAACTCACTGTCTTATTTAAATCACCTTCCTCAATTTCCTGATCCCATGCAAGCACTTGACGAACCAAATGGCTTACTGGCGGTTGGCGGTGATTTATCACCAACTCGATTAGTCGAAGCCTATTATCAAGGCATTTTCCCTTGGTTTAACGATGATGATCCCATCCTATGGTGGTCACCTCACCCAAGAGCGGTATTTACTCCACAAACTCAGCCGCTAAACAAAACAATGCGAAAATGCCTAAAAAAATCAACGTGGCGATTTACCATTAATCATGCCTTTGCAGAGGTAATCAAAGCATGTTCAGAACCAAGAGCCAGTGAGCAAGGCACTTGGATTTCAACCGATATTCAAAATGCCTATATTAAATTGCACTCTTTAGGTAAAGCTCACTCTATTGAAGTGTGGGATGATAAAACACTTGTTGGCGGTTTATATGGAATAGCGGTAGGCAGTGTATTTTGTGGAGAATCAATGTTTCATCGCCAAACCAATGCATCAAAAGCTGCATTTGCAATGCTTAATCAGCATATTGCCAAACATGGTTTTAAGCTGATTGATGCACAAATTATGAACCCACATTTAGAAAACTTAGGTGCGAAACCTGTACCTAGAAATGAGTTTTTACAAACCTTAAAACAATTACGTAATCAAGTTATTGATAATCAAGCTTGGGTTACTCAAGAGGTATATTTTGACATCTAGAAGCATCAGTGTCGGCATTAGTCACCCTTTTGATTGTAGCTATATTGATGGACTTCAAGAGCAGCTATTAATTATTCAAGAGCCACAGTTGGACAGCGCGCTATTTGAACAATTACTTGGCATGGGCTTTAGACGAAATGGCAACTCTACTTATAAACCACGCTGTCCGAGTTGCTCAGCATGTCAATCTATACGCGTTGTGGTGCCTGAATTTAAACTTTCTAAACGACAAAAACGCACCATCAAAAACAATCAGGACTTAACATGGCAAGTCACAGATGAGTGTTCAGCTGAACACTACGCATTATACGAACGTTATATCAGTGGCCGCCATTCTGATGGGCCAATGTATCCTCCGAGTGAAGCTCAATATAATGACTTCCTGCTGTGCAGCTGGCTTAAACCCACTTACATTGAAGTTTTTGACCAAGATAAACTCATTGGAGTGGCTGTAACGGATCAACTCAATAATAGTTTGTCAGCCATTTATAGTTATTTTGATCCTGACTATGCTAAACGCTCACTCGGCAGCTTCATGATCTTGTTGCAGTGTGATTTAGCCCTGCAACTAGGTAAGCAATTTGTTTATCTGGGCTATCAAATTGATGAAAATAGAAAAATGAATTACAAACGTTTATATCGTCCATATCAAATATTAACAGCGAATGGATGGCAACATATTGAAAAAGAACCCACGCTTTAGTGTTTCAATCCTTTACAGCAAGCGCTTTTTGGGGCATGATACTGCGAATTTTTTTTATATTTGAAGGCATAAAGGTAACCAATTAATGGCGAAAGAAGACAACATTGAAATGCAGGGCACAATCCTTGAGACCTTGCCAAATACAATGTTCCGCGTAGAACTTGAAAATGGTCATGTCGTGATTGCACACATTTCTGGCAAGATGCGCAAAAACTACATCCGTATTTTAACGGGTGATAAAGTCACGGTTCAATTGACTCCTTACGATTTAAGTAAAGGTCGTATCGTCTTCCGCGCACGTTAATTCTGCCTCATCTATTTAAAAACCCGGCTTGATTGTCGGGTTTTTTGTTGGCTAATGATTAACGTTGATGCAAACAAAAATGGCTATCTGTTTTCAGATAGCCATTTTTATTACCAGAATCAACACGATTAAGTTATGACACTTTTTCTTCGCATTCACAGCTAATAACAATTTCATTATCTTTAGCGTCGACTTTGGCAATACCGCCAGCCTCTAACTTACCGAAGAGTATTTCATCAGCTAATGGTCGCTTGATTAGCTCAGTGACAACGCGACCCATTGGTCTTGCGCCCATATTCTTATCGTAGCCTTTTTCAGCCAGTAAAGTACGAGCTTCATCAGTGACCTCTAGAGTAACGCGTTTTTCATCCAATTGAGCTTGTAACTCAATTAAGAACTTATCAACGACCTTGGCAATTATCGTCATATCTAAATGATTAAACCAAATAATTGAATCTAAACGGTTACGGAACTCCGGTGAGAAGACTTTATTGATTTCTGACATCGCATTTAAGCTATTGTCTTGCTGTTTAAAGCCAATCGAAGTACGAATAGACTCTTGGACACCAGCATTGGTGGTCATCACTAAGGTGACATTTCTAAAGTCTGCTTTACGGCCGTTATTGTCAGTTAACGTACCATGATCCATCACTTGCAATAGCAAGTTATAAACATCAGGGTGCGCTTTTTCAATTTCATCCAACAATACAACGCAATGCGGGTTTTTAATGACGGCGTCAGTTAATAGACCACCTTGCTCGTAACCAACATAACCAGGAGGCGAGCCGATTAAACGAGATACAGTATGACGCTCCATATATTCAGACATATCAAAGCGAATCAGCTTCATATTTAAACATGCGGCTAATTGATTGGTAACTTCGGTTTTACCAACACCAGTAGGACCTGCAAATAAGAAACTACCAACCGGCTTTTTCTCCGCACCTAAACCACTTCGAGATAATCGAATAGCAGAACTCAGCCCCTCAATGGCTTTGTCTTGACCAAACACTAACATCTTAAGGTTACGCTCTAGGTTTTTGAGTAAATCCTTGTCAGTTGATGATACGGACTTCTCAGGTATGCGCGCAATTTTAGCGATGATCGCTTCAATTTCAGGTTGACCAATGGTTTTCTTACGTTTGCTTTGCGGTAACATCACCATTCTCGCACCCGCTTCATCAATCACATCAATGGCTTTGTCTGGTAAGTGACGATCATTAATGTGCTTCGCTGATAAACTCGCTGCAGAACTGATTGCCGCTTGAGTATAACGAACACCATGGTGCTCCTCATACTTAGATTTAAGCCCCAATAAGATTTTAGTGGTTTCAGCCACTGACGGCTCATTGATATCGATTTTTTGGAAACGTCTTGCTAACGCTCGGTCTTTTTCAAAAATGCTTTGATATTCTTGGAAAGTCGTTGAGCCCATACAACGTAATGTCCCGTTAGATAATAACGGTTTAAGCAAGTTAGACGCATCCATTACGCCACCTGAAGCGGCACCTGCTCCAATGATGGTATGGATTTCATCAATAAACAGAATCGCATGTTCATTTTTACCCAGTTCTTTAAGCAAGCCTTTAAAGCGTTTCTCAAAATCACCACGGTATTTTGTGCCGGCAAGTAATGAACCTAAATCTAACGAATACACGGTTGCATCTTTAATCACATCGGGGACTTGCTCATTAACGATTCGATAAGCTAACCCTTCAGCAATAGCCGTTTTACCCACACCTGCTTCACCAACAAGTAGTGGATTGTTTTTACGTCGACGACATAAGGTTTGAATTGCACGTTCAACTTCATCATCACGGCCAATGAGTGGGTCAATCACACCATCCTTAGACATTTGATTTAAATCGGTTGCAAACTGCGATAATAAACTTCTGTCTTCAGCTTGTTCAGTTCCTTCTTCTGATGCTTCAGGGTTATTCATTTCCTGATTATCATCATCTTTAGGTAAACCATGTGAGATAAAATTGACCACATCTAAGCGGGTAATTTCACAGCGACGTAATAAGTAAACAGCTTGTGATTCTTGCTCGCTAAAAATTGCCACCAGCACATTTGCGCCAGTGACTTCATTGCGACCTGAGGACTGCACATGAAACACTGCGCGTTGCAGAACACGTTGGAATCCTAATGTTGGTTGAGTTTCTCGCTCTTCAGTGCTTTCAGCGATTAACGGGGTTGTTTGTTGAATGAAGTTAGATACTTCCTCGTGAAGACGAGTAATATCAGCGCCACAAGCCAGTAGTGCTTCTTTGGCCGATGGATTATTGATTAATGCTAATAATAAATGTTCTACCGTCATATATTCATGACGTGAATCTCTAGCTTGTTGAAACGCTAGGTTCAAGGTGACTTCAAGATCTTTGTTTAGCATAAGCACCCCCTAAAAATACTCATAAACTGCAGAGTTACCGATGGAGAAACAACTGTTCACTATGCGGCTTCTAATGTACACAGTAACGGATGTTGGTTTTCTCTGGCAAATTGATTTACTTGTAACACTTTCGTTTCAGCAATGCCAAACGAATAAACACCACATATTCCCTTACCTTGGTGATGGATAGCCAACATAATGTCCGTGGCCTGTTGTTCATCCTTATTAAAAAAACGTTGTAGCACTTCAATCACGAAATCCATCGGAGTGTAATCATCGTTATTTAACACGACTTTATACATTGAAGGTGGTTGTAGCTCCGATTCAACACGCTCTTCTGTGTGCTCTACGCTGCCTAATCTACCCATGTGTTAATACTAGCCTCTAGTTTGGTACAAGACCAATTGATATTATTAAATTAATTAAATGTTGTCATTTTGTTAATTTTTACTTGACATCTTTTCGTACAAATTTCATTCTGTTCTGAGGCGGCAATAAAAGACCGCTGATTAAAATAAGTTTTACTATCTTACTGGTAAGTAGACAACAGAAGGAAGTGGAAGTATGGCAAGCGGAACTGTTAAATGGTTCAACAACGCCAAAGGATTCGGGTTTATTTGCCCAGATCAGGGTGGCGAAGATGTATTTGCACATTATTCAACAATCGAAATGGAAGGTTATAGAACGCTTAAAGCGGGCCAACCTGTAGATTTCGAAACTGAGCAGGGCCCTAAAGGGATGCATGCTTCAGCCATTTCACCGACTAAATAGTCGTTGAAACTATAAAACAAAAAGGCAGAGATTTTAATCTCTGCCTTTTTTATTTCACATAAATAATGTAAATAATTTATCGTTTGCTTATAAATCAAACAAAAACGACCCCATCACCTTCAACTTAGCCTCAACTTTTACTTTGTCCATCTTAGATTTTAGCTCAGGTATAAAGCTGCAGAGATAAAAAAAGCAGAGACGTTCATCTCTGCTTTTTAATTAATCGCTCTTTTAAACCGATTATCGCTTAGCCTGTAATAAATGAATTAAGCAATTGGCTAGGACGCATCGCTTTCTCAGCTTTAACAGCGTCTAAACGGAAATAACCGCCTAAATCAACCGCTGGGCCTTGCGAGTCATTTAATTCAGCAACAATTGCAGCTTCATTAGTCGTTAATGATTCAGCAAGCGCGCTAAATTCAGAGGCTAAATCAGCATCTTTCGCTTGAGCCGCTAATGCTTGAGCCCAGTACATCGCTAAATAGAAATGACTACCACGGTTATCAAGCTCACCGACACGACGTGAAGGAGACTTGTTGCTATCTAAGAACTGACCAATGGCAGCATCAAGCGTATCGGCTAATACTTGTGCTTTCGGGTTATTTTGTGTTTGGCTTAAATGCTCAAGCGATGCCGCTAACGCAAGGAACTCACCTAATGAATCCCAACGTAAGTGACCTTCTTTCTCAACTTGTTGAACATGCTTAGGCGCACTACCACCCGCACCTGTCTCGAATAAACCACCGCCATTCATTAGTGGCACGATAGATAGCATTTTCGCACTGGTACCCAGCTCAAGAATTGGGAACAAGTCAGTTAAGTAATCTCGTAAAACGTTACCCGTTACTGAAATGGTATCTAAACCTTCATGTACACGTGCGAGTGTCGCACGGGTTGCAGCTACAGGCGCTAGAATTTGTAAATCTAATCCGTCTGTATCGTGATCTTTTAAGTAACGCTCAACCTTAGCGATTAACTGCGCATCGTGCGCACGGTTACTGTCTAACCAGAAAATTGCAGGTGTATTACTTAAACGTGAACGATTTACAGCAAGTTTTACCCAATCACGGATTGGTGCATCTTTAACTTGGCACATTCTGAAAATATCGCCAGTTTCAACATTATGGCTCATTAATACATTGCCATTACTGTCGATAACTTTCACTAAACCAGCAGTCTCAATTTCAAATGTTTTATCATGGCTGCCGTATTCTTCAGCTTTTTGCGCCATCAAACCAACATTTGGCACACTGCCCATTGTTGTTGGATTGAACGCACCATTGGCTTTACAGAATGCAATTGTTTCTTGGTAAACACCGGCATAACAACGATCTGGGATCATAGCCTTAGTGTCTTTCAACTGACCATCAGGGCCCCACATTTTTCCTGATGAACGAATAGCAGCTGGCATTGATGCATCAATAATGATGTCACTAGGAACATGTAAGTTAGTGATTCCTTTATCAGAATCAACCATAGCAAGTGCAGGACGCTTTGCGTAAACAGCTGCAATATCAGCTTCTACTTCAGCGCGTTTTGCTTCTGGTAATGTTGCAATTTTTGCGTAGACATCACCAAAGCCATTGTTAACATCAACACCGAGTTCATCAAACAATGCTTGGTGTTTAGTGAACACATCTTTAAAGAACACTTTAACTGCATGACCAAATAGAATTGGGTCTGATACTTTCATCATGGTTGCTTTTAAATGCAGTGATAATAAAACATCTTCTGACTTAGCAGCTTCAATTTCACGTTCGTAGAAAGCAACAAGCGCTTTGTTACTCATCACAGCAGTGTCGATGACTTCACCGGCTTGTAAAGGCAAGTCCTGCTTAAGCACAACATCTTGACCATCAGCTTTAGTTAATACAATGCTAACTTTATCTGCTTCGGCAACGGTGACAGATTGCTCGCTACCGTAAAAGTCACCTTCTTGCATGTGAGCAACGTGAGAAGCTGAATTACTTTCCCATTTACCCATTGAATGCGGGTTTTTCTTAGCATAATTTTTTACTGAGCCTGGCGCACGACGATCAGAGTTACCTTCACGTAAAACAGGGTTTACTGCACTGCCCTTAATTTTGTCATAACGGCTTTGAACTTCACGTTCAGCATCTGTCGTAGGCTCATCTGGATAGTTTGGAATATCATAACCTTTGGCTTGTAGCTCAGCGATACAGGCTTTTAGTTGTGGAATTGAGGCACTGATATTCGGTAATTTGATAATATTTGCTTCAGGCGTCCCCGCCATCACACCAAGCTCTGTTAACGCATCAGAAATTTTCTGTTCTGCTGTTAACTTTTCAGGAAAGTTGGCGATAACACGGCCTGATAAAGATATATCTCGGGTTTCTACTTTAACACCAGCAGCATTGGTAAATGTACGGATGATTGGGAGTAATGAAAGCGTCGCTAAAGCGGGTGCTTCATCAGTTTCAGTATAAATGATCGTTGGAGAATTATCTTTCATGCTTTTTCCTACATTATTGAAATAAAAAGTTTTTATAATTTTATTATTGTAATAACTATCTACCTTTCAACTGCATCAATCTATAAGCCGATGTCAGTTGTATATGGCACAAATCCCTATGAAATTAGAAAAATAATGTGTGGCTGCTTGTGTAAAAACGGGCACAGATCACATTTTTTAGGCCAACATCATAGACCATTATCTGTAAGATTCAAATTCCACTAAGGCCCAATGCCAAGTAAACTATACAAAATGAATCAATTTCATCCTAAATAGGCTTATGTATGTCAGCAAATGACAAACCCAAACGTTTTAGCACTAAACCTGCATTTTCCAAAGTAAATAAAAAACACCGTAAGCCGACTAAGCGCACGGTAAGTAAACCTGTTGAAAATCCGATAATAGTGTTATTTAACAAACCTTTTGATGTTCTATGTCAATTTACTGATGAATCAGGAAGACAAACTTTAAAAGATTTTATTCCGGTAAAAGATGTCTATGCCGCTGGCAGATTAGATAGAGACAGCGAAGGATTATTACTGCTGACCAATGACGGTAAATTACAGGCAAAATTAACACAACCGAATAAAAAGACTTTCAAGACATATTGGGTGCAAGTTGAGGGTGAACCTAGCGAACTCTCAATTACTGCACTACAGCAAGGTGTTGAATTAAAAGATGGAATGACATTACCAGCGAACGTTAAGGTGATTGAAGAGCCCACAGTTTGGGAACGAGTTCCGCCAGTTAGGGAAAGAAAGTCGATCCCCACTACATGGTTAGAAATACAAATTTGTGAAGGCCGCAATCGTCAAGTTAGAAGAATGACCGCTCATGTTGGCCACCCCACTCTAAGATTAATTCGCTATAAAATAGGTCAATGGAGTTTAGATGACTTGCCTAATGGTGCTTATAAAACCATTAAGCAGTAACACATTAATAATAAAAATGATGAGAGGACGACACCATGTCAACACTTCGCTATAAGCCTAATACGACTGTCGCCTGCGTAATCCATAGTCAGGGAAAATTTTTATTCGTTGAAGAACTCATTGATAACCAACTACGTCTAAATCAACCCGCTGGCCATATTGAAGCCCATGAAACACTCGAGCAGGCCTGTAGAAGAGAAGTTAGAGAAGAAACTGGGCTGGATGTTACATTAACTGGCCTTATAAGCATTTATCAATATAGTGCCAGTGAAGAATTAGCTTTTGTGCGTTTTACTTTTGCAGCTGAATGGCAAGATAACGACCAATGCATACCACTAGACAACGACATTATCGCGTGTCACTGGTTAACTTTAGATGAAATTAAACAACGTAAAGCGGTCCTTCGCAGCCCGTTAGTCATTAAATCCATAGATGACTTTTTACATAAAGCTCACAGCCCATTATCACTGATTAATAGTGACTTACAGGTGATAGCCGACAACAATAATGCATGATAGAATATGCGCCGCACAATTTAGAGATTTTCGTAAGGTATTTATCTACGAATAAAGACTGGGTTTGTTGACTTGAAAAGCACTCGACTCGACCACATGTTCATCTCTTGTATCCGTAATTTCACTGGTTTTTAGGTTTTATGACATCAATCAATCCCGATTCAAATGGTAAAAAAGTCATCGTAGGCATGTCCGGCGGTGTAGATTCTTCAGTTTCTGCATACTTGCTCCAACAGCAAGGATATCAGGTTGAGGGATTGTTTATGAAGAACTGGGAAGAAGATGACACGGATGAATATTGTCTTGCAGCTGAAGATTTAAAAGATGCGCAGGCAGTATGTGACAAGCTAGGCATTGAGCTTCACACAGTTAACTTCGCCTCTGAATACTGGGACAATGTATTTGAGCACTTTCTTGCTGAATATAAAGCAGGTCGTACTCCTAACCCAGATATTATGTGCAACAAAGAAATCAAATTTAAAGCATTTTTAGAATTTGCAGATGAAATTTTAGATGCTGACTTTATTGCGATGGGCCATTATGTCCGCCGCCGCGACAACGAAGACGGTACCACTCAAATGCTACGTGGTATTGATAACAACAAAGATCAAAGCTACTTCTTGTATACCTTAAGTGACCAACAGGTCGCTAAAAGTTTATTTCCCGTCGGCGAACTAGAAAAATATCAAGTACGTGATATCGCCAAAGAAATGGGCTTAATTACCCATGATAAAAAAGACAGTACAGGTATCTGTTTTATCGGTGAAAGAAAGTTCACTGACTTTTTAGGTACATATTTACCAGCGCAACCTGGTGATATTGAAACCGCTGAAGGCGAAGTCATCGGAACCCACCAAGGTTTGATGTACCACACACTAGGTCAACGTAAAGGGCTTGGCATTGGTGGCATGAAAAACAGTAATGATGATCCTTGGTACGTCGTTGAAAAAGACTTATTGCGTAATGTTTTGATTGTCGGCCAAGGTGGAAACCACCCTCGCCTGATGTCAAATGGCATGACAGTAAGTCAACTTCATTGGGTTGACCGCAAAGGCCCATGTTCACCCGCTAAGATTACCGTGAAAACACGTTACCGTCAGCAAGATGTTAACTGCACCGTGACGACTGAAGGTGATGACAAAATTAGCGTGATATTTGATGAGCCAGTAGCTGCTGTGACACCTGGTCAGTCTGCTGTTTTTTATGATGGTGAAGTCTGCTTAGGCGGCGGTATTATCGATACACTAATTAGAGGATAGAGCGTGAGCCAAGTATTATTTGAACGCACTATGGCGTTTGCAGGTATTTTACAAGCGATTGCTCAAGTTCAACATCTCGCGCGTCATGGCGATTCAGACGAAACAGCTCTTGCTGCGAGTCTGAACACCATTATGGTGACTGACCCAGATTCTGTTTCAGAAATTTATCAAGATAAACAAGCACTCAATAAAGGGTACCAACTGATTGAGAATCAGTTAGGTGATGGCAACAGCAAAGATGTTGAAACCACTCGTTACCTGGTTGGGATGCTCGCATTAGAACGTAAGCTCGCGCGCTCAGCAAATGGGTTAGGTATGTTAGCCGAACGTATCAACCAAGTGCATCGTCAATTACATCACTTCGCCATTACCGATGAACAAATCATTGCGAGTTTAGCGAGCATATACAGCGATGTGATCAGTGAGCTTGGCCCCAAATTACAAATTTCTGGTAATCCAGCTTGCTTGCAACAACCGCAAGTACAACAAAAAATCCGTGCTTTACTTTTATCAGCTATGCGTAGTGCAGTTTTATGGCGCCAACTCGGAGGCAAACGTCGCCACCTCGTTTTTGCTCGTAAAGCCATTGTGGATACTGCTATTAGTAGCCGTAAAAATAATTAATCGTATCACCCTACAACAAAAGTTCATCAAGGAGCTTCAAATGGATCTTTCTGCACTGACTGCTATCTCTCCGATAGACGGTCGTTATGGTAGCAAAACCACCTCTTTAAGAGGCATTTTCAGCGAATTCGGTTTAACTAAATACCGTGTTCAAGTTGAAATTAACTGGTTAAAACTACTTTCTAGTTGCCCAGAGATTGAAGAAGTTCCGCCATTCAGCGAAGAAGCATTAACTTTACTGGATAGCATCAAGGATAACTTCAGCGAAGAAGACGCGTTACGCGTTAAAACAATTGAAAGAACCACCAACCACGACGTTAAAGCGGTTGAATATTTCATTAAAGAAAAAATTGCAGACAACGCTGAGTTAGTTGCAATTGACGAATTTGTTCACTTCGCTTGTACTTCTGAAGACATTAACAATCTATCTCATGCGTTAATGCTTAAAGAAGCACGTGATTTAGTATTAGCACCTCAGTGTCTTGAAATTGTTGATGCAATCAAAAAATTAGCGGCAGAAAACAAATCTGTACCGTTAATGTCACGTACACACGGTCAACCAGCATCACCTTCTACATTAGGTAAAGAAATGGCAAACGTGGCAGTTCGTTTAGAACGCCAACTTAACCAAATCAACGCTGTTGAAATCATGGGGAAAATCAATGGTGCAGTTGGTAACTACAACGCACACATCTCTGCTTACCCTGAAGTTAACTGGCATGAATTGTCACAACGCTTTGTAACAAGCCTTGGTATTAACTGGAACCCATACACCACTCAAATCGAACCGCATGATTACATTGCTGAACTATTTGATGCTGTTGCTCGTTTCAATACTATTCTTATCGATTTCGATCGTGATATCTGGGGCTACATTGCATTAGGTCACTTTAAGCAACGTACTATTGCTGGCGAAATTGGTTCTTCTACGATGCCACATAAAGTTAACCCTATCGATTTTGAAAACTCAGAGGGTAACCTTGGTATTGCTAACGCACTTATGCAACATCTTGCTGCTAAGTTACCTGTTTCAAGATGGCAGCGTGACTTAACAGACTCAACCGTATTGCGTAACCTTGGTGTCGGTATGGCTCATTCATTAATTGCTTATCAAGCAACAATGAAAGGGATCAGTAAGCTTGAAGTGAATGAAGAAAACTTACGTGCCGAATTAGACAAGAACTGGGAAGT
Source organism: Shewanella sp. MMG014 (assembly GCF_018100775.1). Taxonomy (NCBI): domain Bacteria; kingdom Pseudomonadati; phylum Pseudomonadota; class Gammaproteobacteria; order Alteromonadales; family Shewanellaceae; genus Shewanella; species Shewanella sp. MMG014. The sequence goes on along the minus strand of NZ_JAGJDZ010000008.1, from coordinate 113,775 downwards.
ACTGGCTGAACCGGTACAAACTGTGATGCGTCGTTACGGTATCGAAAAGCCATATGAAAAATTAAAAGAGTTAACACGTGGTAAGCGTATTGATGGCGAACAACTTGCTACATTCATTGATGGTTTAGCGCTGCCTGACAGTGTTAAAGCTGAACTTAAAACAATGACACCAGCTAACTACATCGGCCGCGCTGAAGCGTTTGTTGATGAGTTAAAGTAATTTATAAACAGCTATCTGTTTAAATTAAGGAATGGCGACATCTCAGCAGAGCTGTCGCCTTTTTATTGACTATGTATACATTAAATTTTGATACTGCGGCGTTTGTCAAAGACACTTGGCAAAAAAAGCCTATTGTCATTAAAAATGCTTTTAATGCCTTTGAAGATCCGATTTCTGCCGATGAATTAGCAGGCTTGGCAATGGAAGAAGATATTTCTTCTCGTATTGTCCAAACGAAATCGGATGGTTGGAATGTCATACAAGGTCCCTTTGAGGATTATGACGAATACGGCGAAGACGGATGGCAATTATTAGTACAAGCAGTTAACCATTGGTATCCTGAGTCACAAGCTTTTGTTGAAGCATTCCGGTTTTTACCAGATTGGCGCTTTGATGATTTGATGGTGTCTTTTGCAACACCTAAAGGCGGTGTAGGACCTCATATCGATAATTATGATGTATTCATTATTCAAGGCGAAGGCGAACGTCGCTGGAAAGTCGGTGATAGAGGCGACCATAAACAACGTGGCGGCGATATAAATAGCCCATTAGTTGATGACTTTGAGCCAATTATCGATGTGGTTTTAACTAAAGGTGACATCCTTTACATTCCACCTGGTTTTCCCCACTGCGGCGAAACATTGTCACTGGCATTGAGTTACTCAATCGGTTTTAGAGCACCAAGCCAACAAGAACTGTTAACAGAATTAGCTGATGCATTGATTGACAATAATTGTGGCCAACACCGTTTTACTTCGAATGAAGAAGTCGCAAATAAAGGCCAAGTAAGCCAAGTACAACAACAAGGGATTATGGATTTATTAGCCCAACTGGCAAACGATCCAAACCAATATCAAACAATGCTTGGGAAAATGTTAAGCCAAAGCCGTTTTGAGCTAGACATTAACCCATTTGAACAAGCGATTAGTTCAGCAGATGTGATTGAAGCCATTGAAGACGGTGCAAGCTTACAACGCGTCGGCGGACTCAAAATTCTGTCACTAGAAAACGATAAACAAGCACAAATCTATATCAATGGTGAAGCTGTAAACGTTGACAATATAGAGAGTGAGATTATCGATATCGTCAGTAACGAGCATCTCATCTGTCAGTCAGTTTTACTGAACTGGAAAGATTTACCCGCAGTCATCACAATACTCACATTATGTGTAAATCAAGGTTGGTTATACTTCGCTGAATAGCGTGTAAAGGTCTTGAAGTATTAATACAAAAAAGGCGCTTACCCATTGGGTTAAGCGCCTATTGTATAATAGCGATTGTTACTGCTAATACAATTCAGACTGACCATTTGGCCTTGTTTTTAAAAACTTCAAAAACCACATGTATTGCTCAGGGTAAGCAATAATGACTTGCTCCACCATCTTATTAAGCGCGATGGCCTCATTATCCTTGCCCACCATATCTTGCTCATCAACTGCAGGCATTAATGTTAAGTTGAATTGATATTTCTCGGTGTCATAGCCAATCTTTACAGGAATAACCCTCGCCTTACCCGCCTGTGCAAGACGGCCAACCACTGGCAAAGTAGCTTTCTCCGTTCCAAGTAAAGGCGCAAAAACACTTTGTTCGGGTCCTAAATCTTCATCTGGTAAGTAAAAGAAACTGTTATCTTGACGTAATTCACTGATTAACGCGCGTATACCCGCTTCTCGCATGTAAACCCGCCCTTTTTGACTACTACGTAGGCGATTACTAAACCAGTTAAACAAACCGTTTCGGTGGGCTTTCGCCATGGTTACCATTGGTAATGCTAAATTTAACCTGATCCCAGCATAATCAATCGGCCAAACATGAGGCATAATAAAGATAATGGGTTGGCCCGCGTCCCTCGCAGCTTGCACATGTTCATAACCCGCTATCGTCACTCGACGTTTAATATGCTCATTCGACCTAATCAAAAGCTCAGCTTGTGACAACAAGGCTAAAACAAACATATCCACGTTTGCTTTAATTAGCGACTCAACTTCATCAGCAGACTTTTCAGGAAAACACGTTTGAATATTAATCCGTGCAACTTGAATAGGTTTTTTAGCAATTCGCATCACTAACTTTGCCAGTAAACGAGAAATGGGATCACGTACTCTGGCAGGTAAGATGCCAAAAATAAATAAAACAGCAATTGCTAACCATGAGCCCCAATATCTTGGGTGAAGTAAGGAAAGAGTGAACCGACGATCGAAATGTTTTGCTTGTCTAGCCAAAAGAAACCTCAGAGATTACAACAACACGAACAAAAAACGATATAAACAAAAGGAATGTTTCAACGTCATATAATACCAATTATATGATTCCAACGGCACACATTTTAACGCCATTCACGACAATCGTTGATGTTTTGCTAAATATACAAACAAAAAAGCCACTCTTCAGAGTGGCTTTTACAACGAAAGCGAAATTATTTCTTAGCCGAGTTAGATTCTTCTACTCGAGTTTTCAGCTTTTGTCCTGGACGGAAAGTCACAACACGACGGGCTGAAATCGGAATATCTTCACCAGTTTTTGGGTTCCTTCCCGGTCTTTGATTCTTATCGCGCAGATCAAAGTTTCCAAAGCCAGATAACTTGACCTGCTCACCACTTTCAAGAGCTTCTCTAATTTCTTCAAAGAAAGACTCAACCATCTCTTTGGCAACACGTTTGTTAATGCCCAGCGTTTCAAAAAGATGTTCTGCCATTTCGGCTTTGGTAAGTGCCATACTTTTAATCCCTCAACGATGCGTTGAACTCGGTCTTAAGTGCAGAGACAACTGAATCAACTGTTTCAGTAATGTCTTTTTCTTCAAGTGTACGAGTAATGTCTTGTAATGTAAGTGCGATTGCTAAGCTCTTTTTGCCAGCCTCTACACCTTTACCTCGGTATACGTCGAACAAGTTTAAGCCAACCAACTGATTTTCGCCAACTTTTCTTATCAAATTCATAACATTAGTTGCAGAAACTTCTTCATCAACAACAACAGCAATATCACGTCGATTTGCAGGAAACTTAGATACAGTCTGGGCTAGCGGCAAACTGGCATGCAGTAAAGCGTCCAGTTCTAACTCAAAAATAATTGTTTTGCCATTGAGTCCAAAAGGCTTTTCCAAACTAGGATGGACAGCACCAATGATACCAATAACTTGATTATTTCGTAGTATTTCAGCACATTGCCCTGGATGAAGAGCAGAATGTGTTGCACTTCTAAAAGTAAATTCAGAAGTTGAAACTGTCAAGCCGATAATTGATTCTAAATCACCTTTTAAATCAAAGAAGTCGACAGTTTTTGAGTCCATAGACCAATGTTCGTCATTTTGAACACCAGAAATTACCGCACCAATCATTGGTTCTTGTCTAACACCAGAATCTGCTTTGGCATCAGGTACAAAGCGTAAACCCGTCTCGAATAAACGCACTCGACCTTGTTGACGACTTTGGTTATAGCCTACTGACGTTAATAGTCCAGTGAACATAGATAAACGCATTGCTGACATTTCTACTGAAATAGGGTTCGGTAGAATCATCGCTGGCGCGTCAGGATGAACAAGGTTTTGCTGTTTAGGATCAACAAAGCTATACGTCACTGCCTCTTGGAAACCTCGAGCGACTAGCACATTACGTACTTTACGTAATGAAATATCAGCTTCTTTGTGATCAGACATGGTTAACGAAGCAACAGGCGCAATATTCGGGATATTGTTATATCCATAAATCCGCGCAACTTCTTCAATCAAATCTTCTTCAATCGCCATATCGAAACGGTAAGTTGCAGTAACAACGTCCCATGTATCTGCTTTGGCAGTCACGGTGAAGCCTAAACGTTCAAGGATTTCAGTCACATCAGTATCAGGGATATGATGACCTAAAATCTTATCTAGTTTGCTACGACGAAGCGTTAAGTTAACCGGCTTAGGTAAATTTGCTTCTGTAACAGCTTCTTCCACAGGGCCTGCTTCGCCGCCACAAATATCTAATACAAGGCGAGTAGCACGATCCATTACTTTGTGTTGTAGTTCTGGGTCAACACCACGCTCAAAACGATGTGAAGCATCGGTATGTAGCCCTAAGCGGCGTGATTTACCCATGATCGCAAGCGGAGCAAAGAATGCACACTCTAACAAGATATCTTGAGTCTTCTCAGTCACACCTGTTTTTTCGCCGCCAAACACACCAGCTAAGGCAATTGAGCCAGTGTCATCTGCGATAACTAAAGTGTCATCAGGTACAGTCACTTCATTGCCATCAAGCAATGTCAGCTTTTCTACACCATCACTTAAACGTACTTGAATCGCACCAGTTAGCGTTGCTAAATCAAACGCATGCATTGGCTGACCGTACTCAATCAAGACGTAGTTGGTGATATCAACGATTGGATCAATTGAGCGAATACCACTACGGCGTAATTTTTCTTGCATCCATAATGGGGTTGCGGCAGCAAGGTTAACATTCTTAACCACACGACCTAAGTATCGAGGACATGCTTCATCAGCAATAACATTAATTGCCACTTTATCGTCGATTGTAGCTGTCACAGCTTCCCATGTAGGCTCTGTCACAGTCTCACGATTTAATACACCAACTTCACGAGCAAGACCTGCCATACCAAGACAGTCAGCACGGTTAGCCGTTAAATCTACATCAATAACCGCATCGTTAAGATCTAGGTATTCACGTACATCTTTGCCAATAGGTGCATCTGTTGGTAATTCGATAATGCCATCACTTTCGATGTCGATACCTAATTCACCGTACGAACACAACATACCAAATGATGGTTGGCCACGTAATTTAGCTTTTTTAATTTTGAAATCGCCAGGAAGCACTGCGCCTACCATAGCAACCGCAACTTTTAATCCTAAGCGGCAATTAGGTGCGCCACAGACGATGTCGATAAGTTCTTCATCACCTACGTTAATTTTTGTTACACGTAATTTGTCTGCATCTGGGTGTTGGCCACATTCAACCACTTCACCCACAACGACACCACTAAACTCACCCGCTACTGCATCTACGCCATCTACTTCAAGACCTGCCATAGTGATTTGGTGAGATAAGTCTTCACGGCTTACTGATGGGTTAACCCATTCACGAAGCCAAGATTCACTGAATTTCATCTGTTTATTGCTCCGTTATTTGAATTGCTTAAGAAAACGTAAATCGTTTTCGAAGAAGGCACGTAGGTCGTTAACGCCGTAACGCAGCATCGTTAAACGCTCAACACCCATACCAAAAGCAAAACCAGAGTATTTTTCAGGGTCGATACCGACACTGCGAAGCACATTAGGATGTACCATGCCACAACCTAATACTTCTAGCCATTTACCGTTTTTACCCATTACATCAACTTCAGCTGATGGCTCAGTGAACGGGAAGTAAGATGGGCGGAAACGAACTTGCAAATCTTCCTCGAAAAAGTTGCGTAAAAAGTCATGTAAAATGCCTTTAAGTTCCGCAAAATTAACTTTTTCATCCACTAACAAGCCTTCAACTTGGTGGAACATTGGCGTATGAGTCTGATCGTAGTCATTACGATAAACACGACCTGGAGAAATAATACGTAATGGTGGTTTTTCATGTTCCATCGTGCGAATTTGAACACCTGAAGTCTGCGTGCGTAGCATGACTTTAGGGTTAAAATAAAAGGTATCGTGATCGGCACGTGCAGGATGATGTTCTGAAATATTTAGTGCATCGAAGTTATGGAAGTCATCTTCAATTTCAGGACCATTCTTAACTGAGAAACCAAGTTCACCAAAGAAAGTTTCGATACGTTCTATAGTACGTGTGACAGGATGAAGTCCACCCATCTCAATTGTACGACCGGGTAACGTCACATCGATTTTTTCAGCGATAAGTTGTGCTTCTAATTCCGCAGATTTTAAGCCTTCAATGCGTGCAGAAAGTTCTTTCTGTACAGCTTGTTTAGCTTGGTTGACTGCTTGTCCAAAAGCAGGCTTTTCTGCTGGGCTTAAGCTGCCCATTAATTTCATCATGTCAGTGATTTTACCTTTCTTACCAAGGTAATCGACACGGATATCATCCAATGCCTTTAGATCACTGGCCTTACCTATCACTTCTAAGGCTTGTTCTACGATCTCAGTTAACTGCTGCATTATATCTTCCACTGCATTCTTGCATATCAAATGCGTTAGGGCGCCTAAGGTTCAGGCGACATTATTAGTCTTAGTGTTAAAGCACGCTTTACACTTAGAGCATGGGGTTAAAACAAAAGATGGAATTTTACGTGAGCTAGGTTAATTTTACTAGCATTTATTACAATTTAAGCCAGTAAAATTGAGTATTTATACGCTTTTAGCTCATCAAGTCATGTATATGTTTAATGGATTGTAATGACACATAAATCTCACATCAAACTTAAGCAATTCACAACAGCTTCTATCTTGACTCCACCATAAAATATGAGCAAAAAGTCAGCAATTTATAATCCAACTAAAGTTTACCGAACAAGATCCGATATACATTAGTAGCGAGTCATATTATGTAGAGGCGTACATGAAAGAAGTAAAATTTAGATGGATTGACCAATTTTTAATAAAACTAACAATAAAGGCAAAATTCACCATTTTGGCTATGGTGCCAATTTTACTGATTTTGTTACTTACGATAGCGTTAACCACTAGTTTTAAAACGACGTTAGCAGAAGCAGAAATAGATGAAGCTATCGCGCTCAATAACAATTATAACCACGCTGTAGAAGTCGCACTAGACTTGCTTAATGAAGAACAAAAACAAACCTTTTTATCAAATATCAACGGCAATAGTAGCGCTGTCAATGTTTCATCATTAGGCCACCAAGCTCAACAAATGGCGCGTCAAGGTGGTGGCTCTATTGAAACAGCAGCTGGATTTGAAGTGCTGAGTAACATTAATAATCACGATATTGTCATCACCACATTAATCCCTCATAGCAATATAGAAGAAAAAGCAGGTAAAAATAATAGCTTAGCCTATGCTTTAACCGCTGTAATCATCATCATAATTTTGCTTTTTTCTTACTATATTTCAACCTTCATTGGTGGTGCATTGTATACCACAGTAATGGCATTGAGACGCGCAGCAGACGGTGACTTGAGTAGTCGATTAAACTTTTTTGAAGTACCTGATGAGTTTAGTTTATTAGCAATTAGTGTCGATACGTTAGTAGACAGACAACATAAACTTGTCCTACAAATGTCGCAGGCAACAGAGCAAATAAGGCAAGTTGTACAATCGTTTAGAGCAACTGCTGAGGACGGTCAAACAGTTGCAGTGAATCAGCGTCAACATTTAGATTCATTAGCGACTGCGATGGAAGAAATGACAGCAGCAGTAAAAGAAGTTGCCCGTAACGCAGAGCAATCGTCATCAGAGACACAAGAAGCAAATAATCAAGTTACCGCAGGCTCTGAAGACATTGCCACAACGGTGCAAGCCATTGATTTATTGTCAACAGAAATTGCTGACGCATCTGATGCTGTTAATGTATTAAATGATAACGCCAGTAAGATTGATGCTGTTGTTACAACAATTAATGCTATTTCTGAGCAAACCAACCTACTCGCTCTGAATGCCGCAATTGAAGCAGCAAGAGCCGGAGAGCAAGGAAGAGGCTTTGCTGTCGTTGCTGATGAAGTCAGAACACTTGCTGGTCGCACGCAATCTGCAACAGTTGAAATCAAAACCATGATTGAAGCATTACAGTCTGGCTCACAAAACCTGACTCAAGTGATGTCTCGCACCGTTGAGCAGGCTGAAGAAGGCAAGAAACATGTACTTCAAACAGGTGAGGATTTAGCAAGTATTGCTCATCACAGTGGTAAGGTATTTGAAATGAGTGTGTTAATTGCCACTTCTGCAGAGGAACAATCAGCAGTAGCAAACGAAATTGCATCAAACTTGATGGAAATCAGGAACCAGTCTCATAACGTTGAAGAAGCGGCCAATATGTCCGTTTCTGGTTGTGATGAACTTAATCGCACCGCGGAAGCGTTAGATAAGTTGATGATAGGTTTGAAGGTTTAACACCTCATAATTTGATAAAGCGCCTTTAACAAAGCCTTTAATTAAAAAGAGCTTTATAAAAAGCACCATAAACGAACAAGCGCGTTAACAATTCAGTTAACGCGCTTTTATGTCAAACGTAAATAATGACCGTTAACGGTTTTTTTCAAGTCTTGCTAACAAACTTGAGGTATCCCAACGGTTACCTTTCATTGCTTGTACTTCTGAGTAGAATTGATCAACTAATGCAGTCACTGGTAAATGGCTGCCATTTTTACGCCCTTCAGCAAGTGCAATGCCTAAATCTTTACGCATCCAATCAATAGCAAAGCCAAAATCATATTCACCCTGCCACATGGTTTGGTAACGATTTTCCATTTGCCAGCTTTGCGCAGCGCCTTTGCTGATCACCTCTACAACTTTTAATCCATCAAGCCCTGCACTTTTAGCAAAATGTAATCCTTCAGCTAAGCCCTGAACCACACCCGCAATACAAATTTGATTAACCATTTTTGTTAATTGACCGGCCCCGACTTCACCTAAAAGCTCAGCACAACGACTGTAGGCATCAATAACAGGTTTGACTTGTTCGAATACGTTTTGTTTTCCACCCATCATCACAGTCAACACGCCATTCTCAGCGCCAGCTTGACCGCCAGATACAGGTGCATCCATAAACTCGATATTTTTACTTGCTAATATGGCCGAAATCTCTCGAGCAACATCAGCTGAAGCTGTCGTGTGATCAACTAAAATAGCGCCATCAGCAATACCATGAATAACACCATTTTCGCCAAGAATAACTTGTTTTAAGTCATCGTCATTGCCTACACAAGTAAATACGATGTCTTGATCTTCTGCGGCTAACTTGGGTGTCAACGCTAATTGGCCATTGTAATCTTTAGTCCATTGCTCTGCTTTGGCCGTAGTACGATTATAAACCGTCACTTGATGCCCCTGTTTTACCAGATGCCCCGCCATTGGATAACCCATTACACCTAAACCAATAAAAGCGACCTTTGCCATACCTTTCCCTTATCATTGTTATTTATGAGATGAAAACGTATTGATTGTAACCTTTAAAGCGCTGGTTTTACATGGGCTTCCATTTCTGCACCAATGCGTTTACGCATGTCCATCAATCTTAGTGCAGAATCTCGTAACCGAATGTCATCCTCAGTTTCCGGGATCCATTCAGGTACGGAAGTCGGTTTACCGTCATCGTCTACTGCAACCATAATCACAATACAATGAGTCGTTAAGTGACGTTCAGGTTCTTTAGGATCGCCAGCTTTTACATCAATACCTAAATGCATAGAAGATGTGCCGGTATAAATAACTTTGGCGCTGACTTCAACAATATTACCCACATGAATCGGTTTTACGAACCTGATACCGCCTGCATAAACAGTAATACAGTATTTACCGCTCCAACCTGCTGCGCCTGCATAGGCTGCCAAATCAATCCATTTCATCACGGCGCCACCATGAACTTTGCCGCCAAAATTGACATCTGCTGGCTCTGCTAAAAATCGTAATGTAATTTCTCTGTCTACTCCGGCCATTATGCCTCCTAATTTTATGCACTGTCGCCAGTTTACGATATTTCTAATCAGAAGTGGTTAAAAACGCCTAAGTTTAAATAAATATCTCGATTGAATGAATAATTATAATTTAAACCGCAATAAATCAAACATTCTTCATTTTAATTCTGAAAGTGAGGCCTATCAGTAAAATAAACTTAAAAACGGTCGTTATAGTAAAAAGCAGGCCAAAAAAAAGCAGTAACCTGAGTTACTGCTTATTCACACTTTTAATTAAAGTAACACACTCACTTTGCACGCTTTACGCATCGCCTTTTTTAAATAAAAGCGAACCGTTGGTGCCGCCAAAGCCAAATGAATTACATAATGCATAGTCAAAACGATGCGCTTTAGCAGTGTGAGGCACAAAATCTAAATCACAACCTTCATCCGGATTATCAAGATTAATGGTTGGCGGTACGATTTGATCTCGTAAAGCAAGAATGGTCACAATGGCTTCTACAGAACCCGCAGCACCGAGCAAGTGTCCTGTCATAGATTTAGTGGAGCTGACTAATAAATTATAAGCATGTTCACCAAATACTGACTTAACCGCTGCAGCTTCTGCTTTATCTCCAGCAGGAGTTGAAGTGCCATGGGCATTGATGTAGCCCACTTTTTCATTGTCAATTTGCGCATCATTGATGGCATTTTCCATTGCTGCTGCAGCGCCTGCACCATCAGCTGGAGGTGATGTCATGTGGAATGCATCACCACTCATACCAAAACCAACTAACTCAGCATAGATTTTTGCACCACGTGCTTTGGCATGTTCGTATTCTTCCATAACCATTACACCAGCGCCGTCACCAATAACAAAACCGTCACGGTCTTTATCCCATGGGCGACTTGCTGCCGTTGGGTCATCATTGCGTGTTGATAATGCTTTTGCTGAACCAAACCCGGCAACAGCTAATGGACAAGTCACATCCTCTGCGCCGCCAGCAACCATGACATCTGCATCACCGTAGGCGATTGTACGCGCTGCAAAACCGATATTGTGGACACCTGTCGTACAAGCTGTTGTTACAGCAAAGTTCGGGCCTGTCATACCATATTTTATTGATAAGTGACCTGAAATCATATTGATAATGGTACTCGGCACAAAAAATGGAGACACTTTACGAGGACCAGACTTTAATAATGCGGCATGGTTTTGTTCGATTAATGGCATTCCGCCCATTCCCGCGCCAATCGCGGTACCCACTCTTGCAGGGTTTTCTTGTGACATATCCAAACCGGCATCGTTCATGGCTTGAATACCAGCAGCCATACCGTATTGGATAAATAAATCCATTTTGCGCGCATCTTTGCGTGATAAGTACTGTTCGACGTCAAAGTCTTTTACTGAACCGCTGAAACGAGTTCCGTATTCAGATGCATCAAATTTAGTTATGGGTGCAATACCACTTTTACCCGCTAATAAAGACTGCCAAGAAGTATCAACATCGTTACCCACTGGAGTAACTAGTCCTAGGCCTGTAATCACGACACGACGTTTAGACACAGTATTCACCTTTGAAATAAATAGGCATAAGCCAAATAAAGATAATTGGTTAATCCATCACCAACAAACAAGGTTAATTGGGCAGATAAGAATCGAGCAGAAGGATTAACGCGTTGAAAATAAGTCTAGTCGAAAAAAATCGACTTCAGAAACAAAAACAGGCGGCATAAATGCCACCTGTTTTTGTAAATCTGGGATTACTGATTCTTTGAAACGTAATCGATCGCTGCTTGAACAGTAGTGATCTTTTCAGCTTCTTCATCAGGGATCTCGGTGTCAAACTCTTCTTCTAGAGCCATAACCAATTCAACAGTGTCCAGAGAATCTGCACCTAAATCGTCTACGAATGATGCAGCTGATTTAACGTCTTCTTCTTTAACGCCAAGTTGCTCAATGATGATTTTCTTTACACGTTCTTCGATGTTGCTCATTAGTTTTCTTTCCTATTCAAATTACACACTTGCGTAAGATTGCGAGTAGTTTATTCGATCCAGCTGACAATGCAAGCTTAGTTTTCGTGGTCTAACCACGAAAATTATCATACTTTGATATCAAACGAGATTCAATAAAGTCGTTGCCATAAAAGGCGATTAAACCATGTACATTCCGCCATTTACATGCAGGGTTTCACCTGTTATGTAAGCAGCTGAGTCAGATGCCAAGAATAAAACAGCATTAGCAATTTCTTGTGCTTGTCCTAAACGTTCCATTGGAACTTGAGACATAATGGCTTGTTGTTGCTCTTCATTTAGCTCATCAGTCATATCAGTTTGAATGAAACCTGGTGCAATAGCATTAACTGTTATTTGACGAGATGCAACCTCTCTAGCAAGAGATTTTGTAAATCCGATCAATCCAGCTTTTGCCGCAGAGTAATTTACTTGCCCTGCATTGCCCATTGTACCTACAACTGAGCCAATATTAATAATGCGGCCATTACGTTTTTTCATCATAGAACGCATAACAGGTTTAGATAATCTAAACAGTGAAGTCAAATTGGTGTCAACGATATCTTGCCACTCATCATCTTTCATTCTCATCAATAAATTATCACGAGTAATACCCGCATTGTTAATCAGAATATCAACATCACCGGCTTTTTCTTTGATCTGGGTGAATAATTGCGCAACTGACTCACTATCGGTGACGTTTAAAACTAAACCATGACCTTTATCACCAAGGTAATCTTGAATTGCTGCAGCACCTTTCTCACTTGTTGCTGTACCAATAACTACAGCGCCAGCTTCAACCAGAGTTTCTGATATAGCGCGGCCAATACCACGGCTTGCACCTGTAACTAAAGCTACTTTGCCTGTTAAATTCATGCTAATGCTCATGTCTTTTCCTTATTGGATTAAAGCAGATAAAGACGCAGCATTATTCACAGCTTGCCCCTTTAACGATTTATTTATTCTTTTTGTTAACCCTGTTAGTACCTTTCCAGGTCCCATTTCAACAAGTTCAGTAACACCTTGAGAAGCAATAAACTCAATAGTTTCGCTCCAGCGCACTGGGCAATATAATTGGCGTACTAACGCATCTTTTATATCTGACTCTGATGTAGGAGCAGCAACATCAACGTTATTGATAACATTGATCGTTGGCTCATTAAACGTAATAGCTTCAAGTGCAGCAGCAAGCTTTTCTGCCGCAGGTTTCATAAGCGCACAATGTGAAGGCACACTCACAGGTAGTGCAACAGCCATTTTAGCACCAGCAGCTTTACATGCTGCTGCAGCTCTTTCAGTTGCTTCTTTTTCACCAGCAATAACCACTTGGCCTGGGCTGTTATAGTTTACTGGACTGACGACTGCACCATTGGCAGACTCTTCACAGGCTTTTGCAATTGAATCGTTATCTAGACCAATTACAGCAAACATTGCCCCTGTTCCCGCAGGAACCGCTTGTTGCATTAATTGGCCACGCAGCTCAACTAATTTCACTGCGTCTTCAAATGCTATTACGCCACCGCAAACTAGCGCTGAGTACTCACCCAAACTGTGACCTGCTAGTAATGCAGGCTTAGCTGCACCACTTGCTTCATACGCACGCCAAATAGCAACACTTGCTGTTAATAAAGCAGGTTGAGTTTTATCTGTTTCATTAAGTTTTTCAGCAGGACCATCTTGTGTTAACGCCCATAAGTCGTAACCTAAAACCGCACTTGCTTGAGAAAAAGTTTCTGTGACAATGGGAAATTCAACCGCAAGATCAGCTAACATGCCAACAGCTTGTGAACCTTGTCCAGGAAAAACGAAAGCCATATTTTCCATTATAATTATTACCTTTTTTCGTTCATGAAAAATGAAATAGAACTTCACCAATACTATAAATAAAAAGACACAGAAATCTATGTCTTTAAGTGTCTAGTAGCTTACTGGTGATATTACAAAAAATCTAGAATCTTACTAATGCACTACCCCAAGCAAATCCGCCACCGAATGCTTCAAGTAATATAAGCTGACCACGTTGAATTCGACCATCTCTTACTGCTTCATCCAATGCAATAGGCACTGATGCAGCAGAAGTATTGCCATGCTTTGCTAAGGTCAATACGACTTTGTCTAAACTCATATCCAACTTTTTAGCTGTTGCTTTGATAATTCTGAAGTTAGCTTGATGAGGTACTAACCAATCAATCTCAGATTTATCGATATTGTTAATTCGCAAGGTTTCAGTTACAACATGTGATAGCTGAGTGACAGCAAATTTGAATACATCATTCCCTTTCATTGTCATGAAGCTAACGGCTTCTGACGACTCTGCTGCTCTTGGTGGGAATGAACACTTTAATAAATCGCCCTGACGGCCATCTGCATATATGTGCGTTGAAATAATACCGGGTTGTTCACTTGCACCAATCACGGCTGCACCAGCGCCGTCACCAAATAAAATCACTGTGGTCCTATCTTCAGGATCACACAGACGTGATAACACATCAGCACCTATGACCAATACTTTCTTTGCTGCACCGGTTTTAACAAACTGATCAGCTACAGATAATGCATAAACAAAGCCTGAACACGCAGCGGCAATATCAAAAGCAGGAATGGTGTGAATGCCTAATAATTTTTGTATTTCACATGCGGCAGCAGGAAAAGCATTACTTGCGCTCGTAGTACCACAAACAATCATATCAAGTTCACTGGCCTCAACACCGGCCATTTCTAACGCCTGTAATGCTGCTTGATACCCCATCGTGGTCACAGTTTCATCTTCAGCGGCAATGCGGCGTTCAGATATTCCTGTACGCTCCACAATCCATTGATCTGAAGTTTCAACCATTTTTTCTAGATCGTGATTACTACGAACTTGCACCGGTAGATAACTACCAGTTCCGAGAATTTTTGTATGCATATAATGAGATCAGTTATTGATGTCTAAAAGAATCGTCTCCAAACGATCTTTAATCATTTCTGGAAGACGACGTTTCGCTTCTGTAGCAGCTAAATTAATTGCTTGTAAATATGCTGCTTCATCTGCATTTCCGTGACTCTTTACTACTATTCCGCGCAATCCTATCAGACTTGCACCATTATAGTGGTCGGGGTTCATCTTACTAAGCACAGATTGTATACGTGGAGCGAGGAGTTTAGACAACATCCGAACGAATAAACCTTGCGTTAAGCCTCGTTTTAACTGATGTACGAGTAACTTCGCTATTCCTTCAGAAGTTTTTAAAGTGATATTGCCGACAAATCCATCACAAACAATGACATCAACATTTCCAGTGAATATTTCATCACCTTCAATAAATCCTGTGTAATTGACTTGCTCGGTATCAATTAAGTATTGAGCGGCTTGTTGAACTTGATCATTTCCCTTAACGTCTTCTATTCCGACATTAAGTAATGCAATTTTGGGTTTGGCACGTTTATGGACAGCTTCACATAAAACAGAGCCCATGACAGCAAACTGAAAAAGGGTTTCAGAATCACAGGACACATTAGCGCCAAGATCTAATAGATATACAGGCTTACCTGTAACAGCAGGCAAACAACTCACTAAAGCAGGTCTATCAACACCCGGTAAGGTTTTGAGTAATATTTTAGCGAGTGCCATTAAAGCACCTGTATTACCCGCACTCACACACGCTTGTGCCTTGCCGTCTTTAACAAGCTCTAATGCAAGACGCATAGAACTTTGCTTACGAGAACGAATGGCATGAATAGGCCTATCACCCATGGTGATAACTTCAGTGGTATGAACAATTTGAATGCGTGCACGAATGGCACTGTCAATCTCAACTAAAAAGGGATCAATCTCGGCTTGATTGCCTACAAGAATTAATGATAGTTGGGAATTGAATTTAAGTGCCTGCAAGGCTGCAGGCACTGTGACGGAAGGGCCATTATCGCCCCCCATCACATCCAACGCGAGCGTCAGATCCGTCATAAGATTAGCAACAAATTACTTGTTGATAACCTTTTTACCGCGGTAGAAACCATCAGCAGTCACGTTGTGACGTAGATGTAATTCACCGCTAGTAGCGTCTACAGATAATTGAGCTGTGCTCAATGCATCGTGTGAACGGCGCATGCCGCGCTTTGAACGTGATTTTTTATTCTGTTGTACAGCCATTTGACTTGTCTCCTAGATTACTTGCTCTTCAGTTTTTCTAACACTGCAAACGGATTTGGACGCTCCTCTTGAGAGGGCTCGATTTCGCCTACAGCTATGTCACTTGTTCCTAGATTGCAATCAGCATTCTGATGCATAGGAATAATTGGCATAGCGATTATCAATTCATCTTCAATCAACTGATGCAGACGAACTTCACCAATTTCATTGCACTCAATCGGCTCATACGCATCCGGGAGCTCATCGATTTCTTCTTGAGTCTTACAAGGACTAAAGGAGAAGTCGACCGTAACCTCTGTGGTATATGGTGTCATGCAACGTTGACATAGCAGAGTGAGCTCCGTCACAGCCTTCCCGCTAAGGTAGACTATCCCCTGAATATCGACGCCACATTCTAACGACACTGTCACATCGGAACAATCGCCAGCACATAACTCGTTTAATCGCTTATTCTGTCTGCCTGGCACAATGCCTTCATAACGAAGACCACTGGCAGCAGTTCGAATAGGATCAATTGATACTGGTATCTTTACTGTTTGCATAAGGCGCGCATATTATAGTTTGAAAACGCTAGAGTCAAAGGAAATTTATCCAAATTGCGGTTAAATACATAACCAAACAAAATGAACGATTAACTAAAACGCCAACATTAAAATTGATCGAAGCGAAATATTACCTGTGACCGCGAGCGATCACAAGCGTGATCCGACTAAATTTACTGCATTTGAACGCAATTTTGACTTAATATAGTCGCAATTGGACAAATAGACGAATCGCACCCCATGAATACAAAAATCATCTTAGCTTCAACATCCATTTATCGCAAAGAAATCCTCAGTAAATTGCAGCTTCCCTTTGACAGTATTGCACCTGAAACAGACGAGACAGCACTAGAGAATGAAACCGCTGAAGAGTTGGTATTAAGACTAGCAAAAGCCAAGGCACTCGCAGGGGCTAAACTATATCAGCAAACAAATCAAACAAACGATGAGGCACTGGTCATTGGTTCAGATCAAGTAGCCGTTATTAATGGCAATATTATCGGTAAACCACTGACACAAGACAATGCAATCAAACAATTACAACAAGTTTCAGGTCAAGCTATCACCTTTTATACTGGCCTTAGTGTCATTAATAGCGATAGTTTACAAGCCCATTCCATCGTAGAACCCTTTACTGTTCACTTTAGGCAGTTAACCCTTGAAGAAATAACTCGTTACGTAGAGCTTGAGCAACCGTTATATTGTGCAGGAAGTTTTAAGTCTGAAGGCTTAGGAATTGCACTGTTTGACAAATTAGCTGGTGATGACCCAAATACATTAATTGGTTTACCACTGATTAAGCTTATCGCTTTATTAAAACGCCATGGATTAGACGTTCTGACATCTCAATAAAATACACAAATTATTTTTTACTAGAAAACCCAACCCCTTCCAGAAGTTTACAAGGCCCGTTTAAAAGCTTAATTAACCAAGAAATAGATAATAAAAAGCCGCAGATTGAGCTGCGGCTGATAGAAGCATGTTTTGCAACCGTCAACGAATATTTGTGAAAGAGTCGACTTATATATGCAACAGAATATCTTGCGGCGAATTAACTGTATTTGTCGGTGACTGGGTTAGTAAATCTTCTAGGCTATGGGCGCCATAAGTCACTCCAATACTATTCACGCCAGCATTATTAGCCATCGCAATATCTAATTTTGAATCACCTATCATTACCGTTTTACTTGGACAAATGTCCAATTCTTCAAGCAATGAAGTAATCATAGATGGATGCGGTTTAGATTCCGCCTCATCAGCCGAACGTGTTGCAATAAAATAATGACCTAAGCCTGTCTCAGTAAGCATACGGTCAAGGCCTGCTCGGCGTTTACCTGTCGCTATAGCAAGCGTCTGCCCATTGGCTTGAATCTGTGAAAGCACTGACTCAATACCATCAAATAAAGGCGAAGGCGTCGCGTTAATATTCATATAATAGTTTTTATAAGCTTCAAGCAATGCATCATATTGTTCAGGATTGTCAGGAAATAATTTTTCCATCGCAGGTAATATAGACAATCCAATGATGTCTCGAACTTGTTGCTCTGACGGCACAAGTAAATTCAATTCTTTGGCAACACATTGCATGCAATCAACAATCTTACCAATTGAATCCATTAATGTGCCATCCCAATCAAAAATCACTAACTCATACTGCTTAATTGTGTCTTGATTCATGCGCGTTTCAGCTTTTCCAATGTTGATTGTAATACGTCATCTAATGGCGCTTTCACTATTTTGACTTCATCATTTTCTGGATGAATGAATTTAAGTTCTGCCGCATGCAAAAATAGGCGATTTAACCCTTTTTCGCGCATTGCATCATCAAATTTTTGCTCACTATATTTATCATCACAAGCGATAGCATGACCCGCAAATTGACAATGAACACGGATTTGATGAGTGCGGCCAGTGACAGGGCTTGCCTTTACAAGGGTACAACCTTGATAACGCTGCATGATTTTATAACGAGTTTCAGAAGGCTTCCCCTCTTGATTCACACGAACAATACGTTCACCAGACTTTAGAGTAATTTTCAACAGCGGCGCTTTAACGACTTTATCTTTCGCTTGCCAATCACCACGCACCAACGCCAAATAATCTTTTTGCATGGTTTTTTTACGTAATTGATCATGCAAATGCTTTAATGCACTTCGCTTTTTAGCGATGAGGAGAACCCCTGAGGTATCTTTATCCAGACGATGTACTAGTTCTAAAAACTTTTGTTGTGGACGCAAAGAGCGTAAGCCCTCAATCACACCAAAATCCACACCACTGCCACCGTGAACTGCAATTCCAGCCGGCTTATTTAATACGATTAAGTGATTATCTTCATGAATAATGCGTTGTTCTAGCTGAGTCACTTTAGATAATTTAGGTGACGGCGCTGTTCGATAATCTTTCTCAGCCATTCTGACTGGTGGAATACGAACCACATCATCAATTTGTAATTTGTACTCAGGTTTAATGCGTTTTTTGTTAACTCTAACCTCGCCCTTTCGCACAATACGATAAATCATGCTTTTAGGGACACCTTTAAGTTTGGTGAGTAAAAAATTATCAATGCGTTGCTCAAAATGATCTTCATCAATGGTGACCAACTGAACTTTCGTGGGAGTTTCTGTATTCATGATGCGCCTATAGTAATTACGAGGCACATTGTACCCTAAGTTTTGCTTGGATGGGACAATAAGAATGTGTGGTTTTTATTGCTGTATAAATTGTTTATTGCTATATTTGCGCTGTGATTGAGGATAAACAGTGAATAAATTGTTCACAAGCTCAAATCATTACGGTGTTTTTTCAGTAGAATTCATGAGCACGACAGGTAGCAAGTCATTGATTTGCAAATTGTAAACATCACAATTCGATTAGTATCGTTTTTACAGTTAAACCGTCTGCTTAATCATTATTTACTAAGTTTTCCTGAAAACCTACGCCCCCCTATTCGAACAAATTTTAGCTTGTTATCAAACAGACAGATTCGTCTTGGGCATTACCGGAAAAGAAATTTAAATTTATGGGGTTTGTTGGCGATTAACAACGAATTCCTTGTTTTTGTAATTATTAAAAAATAAGCCATAAATAGGTCGCGACACGCAGCGAATGCGTCTTACAGCAATGCGCACCTAACTTGCCTAAAAACCAGCCGTGAGGCTTAGTGAACAACAATTTTAGGCCCGTAATGCAACGAAGTCTCGACGTTTGATGACCTTATTAGAAGAATTAAGTCATCATGAAACGTATGTTAATTAATGCAACTCAATCGGAAGAGTTGCGTGTTGCCCTAGTAGATGGGCAACAATTGTATGATCTGGATATCGAAAGCCCAGGCCATGAACAAAAAAAATCAAATATCTATAAAGGCACCATTACTCGCGTAGAACCTTCATTAGAAGCTGCGTTTGTTGATTACGGCGCTGACCGTCACGGTTTCCTTCCATTAAAAGAAATCGCTCGCGAATACTTCCCTAAAGGATACTCTTTCCAAGGCCGCCCAAATATCAAAGAAGTGGTATCTGAAGGCCAAGAAGTTATCGTCCAAATCGATAAAGAAGAACGTGGTAATAAAGGCGCTGCCTTAACAACGTTTATCTCTCTTGCTGGCTCTTATTTAGTTCTGATGCCAAATAATCCTCGTGCTGGCGGCATTTCGCGTCGTATCGAAGGTGATGAGCGTACTGAGCTTAAAGCGGCTATGTCAGAGTTAACTGTACCAAATGGTATGGGTCTGATTGTACGTACTGCTGGTGTTGGTAAAGATGCTGCTGAATTAAAGTGGGACTTAAAAGTTTTACAACACCACTGGGAAGCAATTCAAGAAGCAGCTCAGAGTAAACCTGCGCCATTTTTGATTCACCAAGAAAGTAACGTGATTGTTCGTGCAATCCGTGATTACTTACGTCGTGACGTGGGCGAAATACTCATTGACCATCCACGTATCTATGAAGAAGCAAAACAGCATATTGGTTTAGTACGCCCTGATTTCGTTGAACGTGTTAAGCGTTACGAGTCTGAAGTACCATTGTTCACACACTTCCAAATCGAATCTCAAATTGAGTCAGCATTCCAACGTGAAGTGCGCTTGCCGTCTGGTGGTTCAATCGTAATTGACCCAACGGAAGCACTAACTTCAATCGATATCAACTCAGCCCGTGCAACAAAAGGCGGCGATATCGAAGAAACAGCGTTAAACACCAACTTAGAAGCGGCAGACGAAATTGCGCGTCAATTACGTTTACGTGATTTAGGCGGTTTAGTCGTCATCGATTTCATTGATATGACGCCAGTTAGACACCAACGTGAAGTTGAGAATAGAATGCGTGATGCGGTTCATTTAGACCGCGCTCGTGTTCAGCTTGGCCGTATTTCACGTTTTGGCTTAATGGAAATGTCTCGTCAACGTCTACGCCCTTCTCTTGGCGAATCAGCAGCGCATTTATGTCCCCGCTGTCATGGCCAAGGTACAATTCGTAGTACTGAGTCATTAGCGCTTTCTATTCTTCGTTTAATGGAAGAAGAAGCCATTAAAGAGAACACGTCTCAAATTGAAGCTGTTGTTCCTGTTGATGTTGCTGCGTTCTTATTAAATGAAAAACGTAAAGCAATTCGCATTACAGAAGAACGTCACAATGTTGAAGTGTATGTCATTCCTGATTCTCACATGACAACACCTGACTACCGTGTATCTCGTTTAAGAAGCGACGATGAAGTCGTTGAATCAAGCTACAAGCGTGTAGAAAAGCCTGAAGCTAAATTATACGAGCCTCGCAAACTTGAACGTGCTGAAGCGCCTCAACCTGCGATTAAAGGTTTCGGTACGCCGAAAGCTGCAGCAAAACCTGCTGTAGAAGCAAAACCAAAAGCAACGGAATCAGCGCCGTCAGAGCCTGGTTTCTTCGCTAAAATGGTTTCTGCTATCAGCAAGCTATTCTCATCAGATGAACCTGCTAAGAAAGAATCGAAGCAGTCTGATAAGAATCGCAAAGAAGGTCAAAATAATCGCCGTAACCGTCGTAATGACTCTCGCCGAAATGACAACCGTCGCAACCGTAACGATAACCGCAGTGATAATCGTAATGATGCTGACAACAAAGGCAGAGACAACAAAGGCCGTAATAAGAAGGCTGACAGAGATGTTGCAAATAAAGAACAACAAGAAAAACGTCAGTCTAAAAACGACCAACGTAACAAGGCTAACAAGTCTGCAGATAAGTCTCGCCCAGAAGGAGAGAAGTCTCCTAAGCAAGAAGCTGCAAGAGAGCGTCGTCAACGTCGTAACATGCGTCGTAAAGTTCGTATCGAAAACGAACAAAGTGAAGCAAAACTAAATGAAGTTGAAGTAGCTGAAAATGCTAAATCTGCTGATGTAACTGCAAAGCCAAATGCGGAGCAATCAGCTAAACCAACACGCACTCGTCGCCCAAGAAAAGACAACAAGGCGAAAGTTGAAACTGAAGCGAATGCTGAATCTGTAGCTGTTAAACCCTCATTAGATGCCACGGTATCTAAAGTTGAAGCCAGCGCAGAAGTTCCAACTGAAACCACTATTGAAACTAAGGTTGAGCCAAAAGCTGAAACTGTTGTTGAAACAACTGACGCTGTAGCTGCAACAAATAATGCAGCCTCTGAAGCAACTGCTCCTGCTAAAGTTGAATCATCGGACGCTTCAGATGAAGCAACCTCAGAAGACAACGAAGAGAAACAAGGTCAACGTCGTAGCCGTCGTAGCCCACGCCATCTTCGTGCAGCTGGACAACGTCGCCGCCGTGATGAAGATGAAACAGCACCTTCTGCAGCCGTATTTACGCCTGTAGATGAACTAGAAAAGCAACTTGATGCTGAACAAGCTGCAGTAGAAGTCACTACAGAGCCAGCTCCTGCTGTTGAAGCTCCTACTTCTCAAACTGTAGAAACTGAAACACCAGCTGTGACTGACGATAAAGTTGAAGTTACGCAAGAAGTAACGTCAACTGACACTCAAAAAGTTGTCGAGGCTTCAGAGAAGGTTGAGACGCCTGTTGAGTCAGCTCCTGAAGTTGAAGCGCCAGTCGAAGCACCTGTAGCTGAAACTGCAGACGTTATCGAAACAGCACCGCAAGCAGAGACATCAAACAATGTAGTTAAACCTGCCGAAGTTGAAGCTAAGGTTGAAGTTGAAGCTAAGGTTGAAGCTACGGTTGAAGCTACGGTTGAAGTTAAGGCTGAGCCTGCAAAAGCTGAGGCTGTAAAAACTGAACCAGTAAAAGCTGAAACAGTAACTAAAGATAATTCAATTGCATCAGCACCAATGGCTAAGCCAGCTGCAATCGAACGTAAAGTGGTTACTGCACCAGTTGCTGCCGAAACTAAAACAGAAGCGAAAACTGATGCACCGGCTAAAAAGCCTGCTGCTAGTCGCTTTGGTTCAATGGTCATGTCAGAAACAACTAAACCTGTATCTGAAGTGCGTCAGCAGCAAGCTGTACCAAAAGGTCGTGAATACCAAAAATCACAACCTGATGCTGAAACGGTAAAATCAAAAGTAGCTAACAGCGCATCTTCTGATACCACTAAAGCATAAACTCAAATACTGAGCCTAATATAGGCTCCTAAAAAACCACGCTAAATAGCGTGGTTTTTTTTTGAGTCTACGTTGGTCAAATATAGTAATTAAACTGAATTAAGCTTAAATTCAGGTTTAGTGAAGCATTAAATTTTGTTAACATACGCACACTTTAATTTTCAAACACTTCAATTGTTTTCAGAGGCTAAATGTTCGATCTACTACGTCATAAAACCAGCAGTAGCAAAGCAGATATTCTATCTGGTTTAACTGTTGCTCTTGCGCTTATTCCAGAAGCTGTTGCTTTTGCATTCGTCGCACAAGTTGAACCTATGGTAGGTTTATACGCAGCCTTTATTATGGGGTTAATCACTGCTGTAATTGGTGGTCGTCCAGGAATGATTTCTGGTGCAACCGGTGCAATGGCTGTTGTCATGGTATCACTAGTTGTTGAACATGGCGTTCAATACCTATTTGCGGCGGTCGTGCTGGCGGGGATAATTCAAATATCTGCAGGTATATTTAAACTCGGTAAATTTATCCGTATTGTACCGTACCCAGTGATGATCGGATTTGTTAATGGTCTCGCGATTGTGATTTTCTTAGCACAACTTGGTCAATTCCAAGTAAAAGATGCTGCAGGCAACATGGTATGGCTAGGTCAAGAGCCGTTAATGATAATGCTTGGCTTAGTTGCTTTGACCATGGCAATTATTCATTTTTTACCAAAAATAACCACAGCTATCCCCTCTTCATTGGTGGCAATTTTAACCGTAACCGCATTAGTTGTTGGACTAGACTTAGATACACGCAATGTACTCGACTTTTTGAAAACAATGAGTGGTGATGAGCAAGCCACTATTGCTGGCAGCTTACCAAGCTTCTCAATTCCGAGTGTGCCGTTTACCTTAGAAACCCTTTATATCATTTTACCTTATGCCTGTATTTTAGCGGCAGTTGGCTTAATCGAATCGTTACTAACCTTAACGGTAATCGATGAAATGACAAACAGCCGTGGTCGTGGTAACAAAGAATGTGTTGGTCAAGGTGTGGGTAACATTACCAGTGGCTTCTTTGGCGCAATGGGCGGTTGTGCGATGATTGGTCAATCAATGATTAACATCAACTCTGGTGGTCGTGGCCGTTTATCTGGTATCACAGCTGCACTAGCTTTACTTGCGTTTATTCTGTTTGGTGCTGCGTTCATCGAAATCATTCCACTTGCCGCATTGGTCGGTGTAATGTTCATCGTGGTATTAGGCACGTTCGAGTGGGCAAGTTTTAAAGTCATGCGTAAAGTACCTAAGCATGATGCTTTTGTTATTGTGTTAGTGACAACGGTAACCGTATTTACTGACTTAGCCTTTGCTGTGTTTGTTGGTGTTATTGTGTCTGCACTTGTATTTGCATGGGAGCACGCTAAACACATCAACGTTGAAACCAGTACCGATGCTAACGATTGGAAAGTCTATAAACTGAATGGCCCGCTGTTTTTCGGCTCAGTTTCAAACTTCCTAGAGTTATTTGATGCTGCTGACGATCCTGAAGATGTGATTGTGGATTTCCAAAACTCACGTGTTGCTGACCATTCAGCATTAGATGCTATTGATACCTTGGCTGAGCGCTATGTTGCTGCTGGTAAACGACTGCATTTAAGACATTTAAGCCCTGACTGTAAAGAGTTACTACATAAAGCGCGTGACTTAGTTGAGATTAATGTTATCGAAGATCCACATTACAAAGTCGCAGATGATGCACTTGACTCATAAAATACATTAGCCTTTTAAAGCTAATTTATACATAAAAAAGGCGAACTATTCAGTTCGCCTTTTTTATGTTAATACGTTATTGATATATTAAAAACCGGCATCTTCACTTACTTTTTTAATATAGCCTCAAACTGTTTCATCGCTTGTTCGAACTTAGGCTTAATTAAAATTTGGCAATACGGCTGCTCTGCATTATTGGCAAAATAATTTTCATGAAAACTTTCTGCTTGATAAAACGCTTCAAACATTGTTACTTCTGTCACAATAGGTTTAGGCCAAATACCTTGCTGAATCAGTTTACTGATAGCAATAGTCGCAGCATCAACTTGTTTGGCATCATGAGTAAAAATAACCGAACGATATTGAGGGCCTTTATCATTGCCTTGACGATTTAATGTCGTCGGATCATGAATCGCAAAAAATACCGCAAGTAATGTTTGATAACTTATCACGCTAGGATCATAAGTCACTTGAACAACTTCTGCGTGGCCAGTAGTTCCACTGGTGACTGCTTCGTAATGCGCATCTTCAGTTCCACCGCCGCTATAGCCAGAAATTACAGATTCAACACCGTCTAGACGTTGAAATATCGCTTCGATACACCAAAAACAGCCAGCACCGAAAGTTGCTAACTCCATCGACTTTGCTTTTGCTGAACGTTCATTTTCAATTTCTTCTTTGCTTTTAAACACCATCGAAGTTGAATTGACACAATGACGTGTATTTTTACCCGTTAACATTTCGCCTTTAAAAACATGGCCAAGATGGCCACCGCATTCGTGGCAGGTAATTTCTGTGCGTTGACCATCAGCATCCAGCGTTCTATCTATAGCACCGTGAATTTCGTCATCAAATGCTGGCCATCCACAGTAAGCATTAAATTTAAATTCGCTTTTATATAATGGGTTTAAGCATTTTTTACATAAGTACAAGCCTTCTGCATCATGATTGACGTACTCTCCACTAAATGGACGTTCAGTTCCTTTTTGCTCAATGACATACTTTTCAAACTCAGTTAATTCGTTCATTTGCATCGTCCTAACTTCAATCTAGACCTTCATACTTTAAAGCAATTTTTCAGATATGGCAGTATGCCGAATAAAGATCACTAATTCGACTTATTAGACCTGTTTTTACTTCAAAAAATTGCGACAAAGTGTGACCAAGGTTAAAATCAGCATGGGTCAAATAAAACAATAAGTAGAAAATATGAAATTAGAAACCATTGATTACCGTTCAGAAGATTGCGCAAAGCAATTTGTTGAGTCATTACGTGAGACCGGATTTGGTGTTTTATCAAATCATCCTATTAGCAAAGAGCTCGTAGAAACCATCTATAAAGAATGGTATGAGTTTTTTCAATCAGAACAAAAACAGGATTTTCTGTTTAAACCTGAAACCCAAGATGGCTTTTTCCCAGCATCAATATCTGAAACGGCAAAAGGACATACAGTAAAAGATATCAAAGAATATTTTCACGTATACCCTTGGGGTCGTATTCCTGAATCATTAAAACAGAATATTCTTGCTTATTATAAACATGCAAATCAACTCGCCGCTGAACTACTCGGCTGGATTGAACAGTATGCGCCCGAGGACGTCGCCAAGCACTTCTCTATTCCTTTACCTAAAATGATTGAAGATAGTCAAAAGACATTATTAAGAGTGTTGCACTATCCACCAATGTTAGGTGATGAAGAACTGGGTGCAATCCGAGCAGCAGCTCATGAAGATATTAACCTTATCACTGTCTTACCAGCAGCGAATGAACCAGGATTGCAGGTTCAAACCAAGGACGATACTTGGATTGATGTCCCAAGTGACTTTGGAAATATCATTATTAATATCGGCGACATGCTACAAGAAGCCTCTGGTGGTTATTACCCTTCGACATCGCATCGTGTGATCAATCCAGAAGGCACTGATAAAACTAAATCAAGGATCTCTTTGCCACTTTTTTTACATCCTAATCCTGAAGTTGTGCTTTCTGAACGCTATACTGCAGACAGTTATTTAATGGAAAGATTAAGAGAACTTGGTGTAATTTAAGTTTGTTAACGTTTCCAAGTAGTTTAAAGCGTCTTTTGGCGCTTTTTTTTATCTTTTAGAGGCATAACAAGGTAGAATATGCCCCCCTTGTAAGTAGTGGTTTAAAAAAGGCAAACTCATGGCAATTCAATGGTACCCAGGACACATGCACAAAGCTCGCAAAGAGATTGAAGAGGCAATGCCTCAAGTCGATCTTGTCATCGAGGTTTTAGATGCACGTATTCCATATAGTAGCGAAAACCCTATGGTGTCAACGTTAAGGGGCGATAAGCCATGTATCAAATTACTCAATAAATCTGACTTAGCCGATCCTGAAGTCACTGCACGCTGGATTGAATACCTTGAACAAGAGCAAGGCGTTAAAGCAACAGCCATTACCACGCTTCAACCTGGGCAAGTTAAGAGCATTCCTGATATTTGTCGTAAATTAGTACCAACTCGAGACAAAGTAGAAAAAGATATACGTACGATGATTATGGGGATCCCAAACGTCGGAAAATCAACCATTATCAACACACTGGCAGGCAGAACTATCGCTAAAACCGGTAATGAGCCCGCTGTGACTAAACGTCAGCAGCGTATTAATCTCAAAAATGGCATTGTACTATCAGACACGCCAGGCATCTTATGGCCAAAAGTTGACAATGAATCAAGTAGTTACCGCTTGGCAGTAACCGGTGCCATTAAAGATACCGCAATGGAATACGAAGATGTTGCAATGTTTGCGGCAGAATATTTCTTACAAGCTTATCCTAAAGCGATTTGCGAGCGATACAAACTCGCCGAGCTTCCGGAAACCGATATAGAATTACTCGAAGCGATTGGCCGTAAACGTGGTGCACTTAGACCAGGTGGCCGTATCGATTTACATAAGGCGTCTGAATTATTACTGCATGAATTCCGCTCAGGAAAAACAGGCTTACTAACACTAGAAACGCCTGAAATGGCAGAAATTGAAAAAGCCGAAGTCGCTAGACTATTAGCTGAGAAAGAGGCGTTAAAGCAACAAAAACTTGAACAAGAAAAGCTGAAACGCTCAGGCAAGCGACACCAGCAAGGCTAAAGAACAAAAAAGGCTTACCACGCGGTAAGCCTTTATTTTGAGAAATCTTGTTTACGACATTTTCTTTGCCAACTGACTTAAACTCGCTTCAAGCAAATCAAGAACTAATTCAAAACCTTGCTCGCCACCATAGTAAGGATCAGGCACTTCCCTTGCTTCCCCTTCCGTATCTATAAAAGATAATATCAACTGCAGTTTATGTTGATATTGAGCAGGACAACGCCTCAATAAGTCATTAAGATTACTCTTGTCTGCCGCAAGTATTAAATCAAAATGTTCAAAGTCGCTATCGAGTACTTGCCGCGCCTGCATGTTGGTAAAATCTAATCCTCTCCTCTCACCTGCTGCTATAGAGCGAGGATCTGGTGGGTTGCCTTGATGATATGCAGCTGTCCCCGCCGAATCAATTTCTACCGCTAATGAAAATGATTTGGCCTGCGAACGAAACACCGCTTCAGCGCTGGGTGAGCGGCAAATATTACCTAAGCAGACAAACAATACCGATTTTATCTTACTGAAATCCACTTTACTGGTAACGTTACGTGTATTAGTCAAGCTCACTAAATTACTCCTCACCGTGTTAACGGCTCAATTCTATATAAACCTAGACATAAACTCTATTGCTCATACTTATTCATTACTCTTGTTATTCTTATTGTTATTGTTATTGTTATTGCGACTCTCTAACACGCAGAAAATGAGCGAACCGTGGAATGCCATTTTTAGTGAGTCCTAAATATTGATAAGTAATAATAGCGCCCAAAGGAGGCGGATTACGTCGTAGCTCATTAGAAAAACCAGAACCAAGATTGAACTGTTTTCCATTTGGCATTTCAACCTTAAGTGACCCCATCAAGCCTTCGAACTTTCCTTTGCCTTCATTAAAACCAATAACTCGCGCTTCAGCATCATATTTAGGTTTTAACTTTACAATATTCTGACTGCGGCCAATTTGATAATACCCAGATTTAAGATGAAGCATTAACCCTTCACCATTGTTTGCAATAACATGATCAAGTTGAGCCATTAATTGCGCTGTAGAGACAAGCTCCTGTTGCTCTATCGCCTCAATATATCTACTTTCTAAGGCTATTTGTTGCATTGCTTTTACGCGATCAACAAACATCCCCCCATGCTCTGGCAAGTCAAAAATCATATATTTTACCAACTTCCACTCAGCATGATGTGAATGTGAACTGCGAGCTAACGCTGATACCGCATCAAACTCACCTTGCTTAATCCAAAGTTCTCCATCTAATGCTGTTTTGGGGAAATCTGCAGTAAACCAATCGGGTAAAATCATGACTCTTCCCGAACGCGACAGCATTTGATTTCCATCCCAATAGCCTCTTACTCCATCAAGCTTTTCACTGATCAAGTATTGAGTAACATCGGTGTCGGTTTGGTAACGCATAGCGAGTTGGAGCGCGGGCTTATTATTAGCATCTACGGCATCTGAAATCAGCAAAGCCATAAACACAATTAAGACTGACAATATAAATCGAAACATAGTAGCATCCTTGCTAATTTGAGTGATGGCAATATCCTACCGCACTTATTTTACGGTTCTTTATTTATTGAACTCATTGATTATACTAACCATTTTAAAAACCAATATTTAAAATGATTAATGATTCAAATACAGTTTAGTCAAATATGGCTGATTTGCTTATTTAGCTTACAATGCTAGAGGTTTAGGACATATCATCAATAATTAGGTCACCTATGAAACCCACTAATAATCACGGTATTAAACGCATCATACGAGCAACAGGTTTTTCATTTAAAGGATTAACCAGTGCTTGGAGAAATGAAGCTGCTTTTAGGCAAGAACTAATATTATGTCTTTGCCTTGTTCCCATCGCTTTAATAGTCGATGTCAGTGTGATTGAAAAAATCCTCATGATCATGACACTATTTATTGTACTGATAACTGAACTACTTAACTCAGCGATAGAAGCCGTTGTCGATCGCATTGGCGATGAAATTCACCCACTAAGCGGCCAAGCAAAAGATGTTGCCTCTGCAGCAGTATTTCTCAGTTTATTATTATGTGGACTGACTTGGATAGGGATTTTAACTCATGCTTACCTGCTTTAACCTATTCACAATTTAGCGGTTAAGCCTGAATATGTTCAGGCTTTCATGCAATACGGTTTAATGAACTAATAACTTTTTCAATTTCATTCATTCGCTCACTTGTTAGCGCATAGGATGCATAAACGTGGCGCCGGATTTCTTTCACATCACAAACTCGATGCAATTTGCCGCAGGCAATATCCTCTGTCACCATAACTTCAGGTAAAAATGCACACCCTTTATTTTGGATAATAAAGTCATGGGCAATTTGCGCTGAACTCGTATGCAAAACGGGTAATGGAAGTGCTGTTAACTCTTGTGCATGAGTAATATTAAAAGCAGTGCCCCAATCCACTTTGACATAGTGCGAAAGAGCCAAATCAGAGATATGCAAATTAGCTTGAGTGGAAACAAGTAATAAATTTACTTGGCTTAAGGTAATTGTATCAATGCCATCTATATGGAAAGGATCAAAGCTTAATGCGATGTCCAGTGTCGTTTCTGCCATCTTTTTTGCCATCACAGCTGAAGTAATCACATCAGTACGAAGCGACAGGCCATGTTCAGTTTTATATAAAGGTTGTATTGCCGTTTTTAAATAGCTTTCCCAAATATTATTGCCCATGCCTATCGACAACTGAACACTGTGCTGCTCTATTAAGGAAACATCTTGCTTGGCGCGTTCAAGAGCAGTTAATACGGCATTAGCATGGGCTAACATTCGCTCACCCGCAGGAGTTGGTTTGATATTATTGCGTTCACGATCAAATAAAATAACACCTAGCAATGATTCAAGCTGTTTAAGCCTAAAACTGACTGCACTGCGGGTGATATATAAGTTATCAGCAGCCTTGCCAAAGTGACGAGTACGATAAACTTCAAGAAACGTTTTTAATAAATCAGTATCCATAATGGATTTTTACTCAATGTCTAACAAAACATAAACAGTCTAATCGCGATTTATAGCAAAATTATGGCAGCGTGTAATCAAGTTTAATTTACGCATACGAATTAAGTATAGGACTTAGCTGAAGCAGCTTTTCTTTAACCATTTGGGGAATATTTCTCCACACATTACTCGTTACATATTTGTTAACATACAGTCAAAAAGATGACATTTAAAGTTCTTCTGACACATTAAATAATGCTAATTTAAAGATGATTAAAACGTGCTAGCTAAATAAATAGTAATGAAAAAAAGCCGACAAGTAGTAACAATAAGCTATTGAAATAAAACGATTTAAAATAGACTTATGGTTCTATAGTTTTACCGCCAAAAGTTTAATACGAATAAATCGTGATCTTAGTTCTCATT
The DNA here is from genome assembly GCF_018100775.1 of Shewanella sp. MMG014. Classification (NCBI taxonomy): domain Bacteria; kingdom Pseudomonadati; phylum Pseudomonadota; class Gammaproteobacteria; order Alteromonadales; family Shewanellaceae; genus Shewanella; species Shewanella sp. MMG014. The sequence goes on along the minus strand of NZ_JAGJDZ010000008.1, from coordinate 82,528 downwards.
TTTACAATTTTGCAGCAACAAAAGCTTCACATTTAGTTACATAATGTTAGTATGACTACATAATAAGATATAACCCTGATTAACAATAACAATAAAAGCACAGTTTACTGATTTAAGTAATTTTAAAGTGCGGAGAATAAATGTTAAAGCAAGCCTTCGTAGGACTTTTAGCTGCAGCCAGTTTTTCTGGCCATGTTAATGCAGATGAGTATAAATTCACCATAGGTGCTTTTTATGCCAGTTCCGACTCCACAATGCTTGTTAAAAGCGCCAAAGATACTAATAGTTATTATCTATTAGATTTCGAAGATGATCTGCTACTTACTGAAGATCAATTCCTGCCTTTTTTTGAATTCACATATAGTTTTAACGACCGCCACAATATCTATCTTGACTGGAAGTCACTGCACCGTAACGCTGATACACCTCAATTAGGGTTTGATATCGAAATCCCTGAGTTTGGTGATAACGATGATAATTTTTTAATTGATGGTGAAGCCAAAATTTCGACAACCTTAAATATTGATATTCTTCGTTTAGGCTATGGCTACGACATTTGGGAAGGTGATAATTATACAGTGGGTGCTTCAATCGGCTTACATACAATGTTTGTTGAAACCGTATTTGAAGGCAATATAGGCTTATGTGAAAGCCGAAGCGATCCAAATGCCTTGTGTGACACAGCGACTTTTACCCCTCGTATTGTTGATAATGCCCTTACCGCTCCGTTACCTGATGTAGGTGTTTACGGAAGTTATGAGTTTTACCCTGGCTGGGTATTTAATGCTCATGCACAATACTTTGCGATAAAATATGACAATGTAAAAGGTTCTTTAGTTGATATTCGAGCTGGGGTTCAAGCTATTATTTGTGAGAACTGGCATTTATCATTAGCCTATAATTATTATGATGTTGATGTTGATATTGAGCAATCTCGTAGTATCTTAGACACTGAATTTAGAACCTTTGATTATAATATTAATTACAGTTTCACTGGCCCAATGTTTGCGGTATCTTATTCTTTTTAATATAAATTGAGCATCCTATCTTAGGGTGCTGAGTTTGACGTTATTTTTAAATCATTTAGCAAGTTTAACGCGTTCAAGAAAACTAAGCCCTCATTGGTCAAATTGTATTTAATTCAGCTTGGCCTAAAATTAGTACAACGTTTAAAACTCCTGCCTTAATTCGCTAAGTGATGTATCAGAGATGAGGGATTAAATGTCTAACGAGCTACTGAAAACAGCGGCATTAAATTTAAAAAAAGCTGTCCCATTGATGCTAAAACATAGCATCCCTACCACGCCAACCAATTATGCTCTCTGGTATGCTTACGTTTCAGAGTCTAATCCAAAATTAAACATTGCGCTTGATGCTACGATTGCACAAAACCAACAGTACTCTCCGACTTCGAGCGAGTTACTATATCGACAACATATTGCCGATCCTGTTGAATTAGACGTAAGAAGCATGCGCCAGAACCTAGATGCAATGGTTTGCGAACTGTCTCAATCTCTTAAAGACACCAACCACGATACAACCACTTTTCAAACCAAAATCCAAAAAGAATTCAGCAAATTAGCAGAACTGGAAAATCAAGGCTTTTCGTTGGAACAAGTGATAAAAGTTGTCAAAAATATCGTCAGCGAATCTGCAAACATTCATTCAAGTACAACCAGTTTTACCCAGCAGCTTGATAAAGCACAATCAGAAATCAATGCCTTAAAACAACGTCTAGCGGAAACCGAAAAAGATGTGCTTTATGACGCATTAACAGAAGCATTAAATCGGCGTGCATTTGATGATGACATTTCTGCGTTGGTCAATCAGTCGCCTAATGGAGCTTGTTTAATCCTAATTGATATTGATCACTTCAAGCAGTTTAATGACACTTACGGCCACCAGCTAGGGGATTTAGTACTTAAAGTGGTCGCTAAACGCTTACAAGAATCTTGTCGAGATGGTGTAAAACTCTATCGATTTGGCGGTGAAGAATTTGCAGTGATTATTCCTAATAGCCAACAACGCGTAGCAAGACAACTTGCGGAAGCAATGCGCCGATCAATAGAAAAACTCAGTGTAAAAGACCGCCGTAGTGAAACTCGCATTGATAACATTACTGCGTCTTTTGGGGTTGGCGAGTGGAAGCACCAGCAAACCAGTAGTCAACTGATTGAAAGTGCAGACACTCTACTATATGAAGCTAAAAGGCTAGGTAGAAACAGGGTCATGCCAATCTCAAATTAGACGATGACTGCCGTTGACTTTTTTAGCCGTCACCACATAACGATAATCACTGTTGGCTGATAAATCTTCAAATGGAAAGCATGTAATCAAGGTTAATTGATTATCCGTTGTCATATCTAACACCTCGGTTTGTGTTTCGTGAACAATATCGGTACTTACAATAAGGTATTGCTGTAACACGCCTTGGGATGTTTGTAGCTCAACAATGTCGCCTCTTTTGACATTTTGTAAAGGCAGAAAGTGGGTGTCTCTATGCCCCGCAATGATGGTATTACCCTGCTCGCCAATCCCTGCTCCATTAAGCAATAAACTAGGGCCAAAAGCGAGGTTTCTGCCAGAAGCACCAGCTAGTACAAACATAGGCTGACCAATTGGGTAAAAATCATGTTCTTTATCAGCAAACAGTTTAAGCTTCCCAACTGGATGTGTGTCAGCCCAGCGCCAAGGTTTATGAGGACGTTGATCGGCTAAGGTTTTAGTCCACGCTTGTTCAATAAGAAATTGCGCAAAGTTTGCTTTAATTTGCATATACGCTCCATGTGATAAAAAACTCATTCCAATCAAGGCAACACTGCAAGGAATAATCCATTTCATAGAAATCATAAGCAAGCCTCCTCATTAGGTTTCTTCGGTAAAATCAATTTCTGACCTGGTAAATACCCTTTTAACCAACAAGCATTTAATAAGGCTATCAGTAACAAACTAAGCCCAATTAGCACATTCAAACGACTTGAGGTTGCGGTTTGTGGAAGCACTCCTACTGATTGATTTCTTCCTGCAGGCAGATGTCTCTTCACTTGTTTTTGCACGGCCATCTCTGCCATAGGTTTAACCGGTGTAGTATCAATGGCAACCAAACTCGTTTGTGAAGTCACTAAGTGATACTTCATACCAAGCGCTTCAACTTGTTTTTTAATCCGCTGCTGATTCGCTTGTGTGCGAGTTGCTTCAATAGCCTGAATTTGTGCATTAGCCCACAGCAAATCTAGCCCACTAGCATTGTGACTTGCAGAGGTATTGTCCTGACGTTTAATCTGTTTTTTCCAGTACTGACCTTGGGTATAACCCGATAAAATAAAGTCTTGTTGATTGTAAGCTGGCGACTTAACACTGACCAATATGGGCTCATTTGTGTACAAATCAGGAATTTGTGCTGGCCAATAATCCGGTATTGTCCCATCGGCATACGTCAAAGAGACATTGGTGGCAACTGGTTTTTCAATTTTTGCCATTAACTTAGTTATTTTTTGGTTCACTTCTGATGTATTACCAATATAAGTAAACGTACCTCGACCAAATAAAGCCGCGCGCTCCATAAAGTAAGAATTAGGAGCAGCGCCAATACCGACTGTAAATAAACGGCTTTGTCCTAACTCAGCTTCAATCTGCTGAAAAATGCCATGTTCATTACTCACTGCGCCATCGGTAATAAAAATAACTTGTCTTAAAAAGTGACTTTTATCAGATACTGCTTGTGCTTGCTCAACCTGTAACGCCGCTGATAAGGCTTTGCCAATTTCAGTTCCGCCATTGGCTTGCAACCCTTTTACAAACTGATGCGCACGGCCAATATTACTACTTGTGCCAGCGAGAGACTGCTGAGATAGCCGATTAACATTATGATTAAACTCATAAATATTAAACTTATCTTGAGCCCTTAACCCAGCTAATGCATAGAGGATAGATTGCTTTGCTTGTGAAAGCGCAGCACCCTGCATCGAACCTGAGGTATCAATCACTAGAATTAATTCTCTGGGTGTATGTGAGATATCTTCAGTATGCTTTTCACTTATCAGTGGCGGAGATAGCATCACAAGATCATATTGAACATCTTTCAGTCCAGATACATGAGGTGAATTATCATTTTTTGAGTTAGCCGAATCTCTCTTCTTCTGATGGGTTTGGCCCTGCTGAGAAAATACTGCAGCGATTGGTTGATAAGACTCTTGATGCTCTGCCCGCCATTGAAGCACAAAATCTTTATTCGCTTTTTCTGGCTTAGCAAACGAAATAAGCCATTGCTGATGATTCGAAAACGACTGAACTTGAGCTGCTTGTCGCACCTTAGCGATCTTGTGGTAGGGACTTGTAATCGCCTCTGCTTTCACATCAAAACCCGCATCTAAATTTACCGTCATACTCACCATTAATGCGTTATGATTTGACTCTTCCAGCCCCACATTCAAGTCTTGCTGCAAGTATGGGTCGGACAAGATTTCAGACTGAGTTTCGTCAATGAAATATTCAGGTAAGTAACGAGTGACGCTATCGGGTAACTTGCTCGAAAGAGATTGATAAGACAAATAAGAATGCTGTTTAATATCCGCGTTACTTTTTTCGGCTGATGACGCCAAGCCCTGTTGGCTATCTCGTCGTTGTAAATGCGCCGGTGTATAACGGGGGGTAATCGTCATAGGAAAGCGTAAGCTAAACATGCCTTCTTTATAATTCAGCTTCTCTTGATAAGTGATCTCTACAATTGCAGTTTCACTAGGGCCCAAATTAGCGATCTCAGTGGTAAAAATATTGGGCCGTTGCTGGCTCACTAAACTTGCTCTTTTACCTTGAGATTTTGCCTTTTCAAAGTTAGCTTTTGCTTGCTTTTTAGGCTGAATAACACCTTCAATACTACGATCACCAATAATTAAGCGCATACTGTCTACGGCACTGTTATGAGATAAAGGAAACACATAACTGCCATTTATCCACTCAGACGAATTATTCATAAAGGTTTGCTTAACACTCACCCGATTTGTCCAGCCAGAAACATTCATTGTTACATCCGTGCTTAACGGCAAACTTTCGTACTGTTGACCACCTTGCTGATAACGTAGTACTCCTTGGGTGACTTCTTGATACCGACTTTCAATCGGAATCACCGTTTCGAGCTCAGTTGTAACCGATGTAGCCATGGCATAAACAGGAAACAATACACTTAATACGATTAGTCCAAGTAACACAGATGCAGATAAACTGTAGCCGAGTATTGATTGACCACAGTTGTTACAACTTCTATCACTAGGAGTTGGCTTATTAGATTCATACCCTGACAAGCATGCCTTATCGGCAATGGCGTAGCAGTGTGCTTTTGAGTTGATACCTTTCATTTGCTCTCTCCATGAATTCAATATCGCCCTAAACCAATACCTAATGGCAACTTGCTCAAGGCGATAATGAAGTAGGTAAATTAGTTGGCAGCTAATGCTTCACCTACAGGCATAACTTTTAATGTCACTCTTCGGTCAAAAAAGTCATTTTCAAAGCTTTGTTGCTCATGTAATGGCGCTGAAGCACCATATGCTTGAGAATGTAATCGCTCTGCTGACACACCTTGACTCACTAAGTAACTTGTCACTTCTATTAATCGCTGCTCTGACAGAGCTTGATTAAATTTACTGTCTCCACGTCTATCGGCATACCCGGTTAAATCCAGTTTTAATTCCGGTGATAACGCCATCAAATACGCCACATCATCAAGTTGTTGCTCAAAATGAGGTTCAATGGTCGAAGAGCCCGTTTTAAACTGAACATTTAAGCCAATCGCTAACTCTTGTAACTGCTGCTGTTGCGCCGCTTTTAAGTCAGAGAGCTGAGCTTGAACATGAAGGTATTCATCTGTCACCTCAGCAAGCGACTGCTGCTTTTCATGTAATGCAGTAAGCTCTGAGGTTTGCATTTCGATAGATAATTTCTGTTGAGCTAATAACTCTTTTTGCGACTGAATTTCGGTATCGTCACCGACAGTTTTACCAATTAACGTACCTGCGAATGCTCCAATGATGGCGCCAACGGGTCCACCAACTACAGCACCAAGTACAGCACCTGATGTGAGACCAACCAATTCTTCTGTGTGCTCTCTTTCCTCATCCTGCACTACCAACTCAGTATTATCGTTATCATTGTCATAGGCGCTTGCATCGAAATGATTAACATCATCTGCTAGTGACACATTTGAAAAAGAAAGACTGCTGATGATAGCGATGGCGATTAGTTGTTTTTTCATGATATTTTCCTTTCAGTGTTTTAATGTGATTAATGAACTCAACAACTTGTTTACTGCGTGTCGTTAAGTTGATGTCACTATTAAACACCTCAGAAATGGCAACCTCAGGGCATAAAAGTGGCAATGTGCAGATGAAATGTGGCAACAATATGGCAATGTGTCTGAGGCGATTTTTTTGAAGTTAAAATCATGTATAGTCAGCCATATAAGCCAAAACAAAGATTAAATAGATGAAAAGAATCGCCATCGTTGAAGATGAAGTCGCTATTAGAGAAAACTACAAAGAGTTATTGCAGCAACAGGGCTATAGCGTACAGGGATATGCCAACCGACCTGCTGCGATGCTGGCATTTAATGCTCGATTACCAGATCTTGCCATCATTGATATTGGCCTAGAGAGTGAAATCGACGGTGGCTTTACTTTATGTCAGTCACTACGTTCAATGTCTAGCAGTTTACCAATCATTTTTTTAACCGCTAGAGACAGCGATTTTGATACTGTCTGTGGTTTACGTTTAGGCGCTGATGATTATTTATCAAAAGATGTCAGCTTCCCGCATTTAATCGCACGTATTGCTGCATTATTTAGACGTTCAGAACTTATCGGCGCAGCCAACGTTGAAGATAATTTAATTGAACACGGCGCGTTAACCATTGATGGTAATCGTATTCAAGTGTATTGGAATCAACAACCGATTGAGCTCACGGTGACTGAATTTTGGATGGTACACGCCATGGCGAAACACCCTGGTCATGTCAGAAGTCGCCAAGATTTAATGCAAGAAGCTAAGATATTTGTAGATGACAGTACAATTACTTCTCACGTTAAACGGATCCGTAAAAAATTTATTAGTGCCGACAAAAACTTTGATTGTATTGATACGGTTTACGGCATGGGCTATCGCTGGGACAGTGTCAATTAATGTTTAATATTCCCATTGGACTAAGGGCCAAAGTTGTCATTTTATCGCTATTTTTGCTGTGCTTACCTTGGCTTGGGTACGAGTATGTATGGGAAATGGAAAAGTACTTACGTCACGGCCAGGAAAAAACCCTTGAAGGTACAACTCAAGCTTTAGCCACCGCCTTACATGAACGGCCAAAACTGTTTAATCATCAAGCCAGCTTTTTAAGTCAGGTTGAAAAAGGTCGTGACTTATACGCCTACCCGCTTTCTGGCCCAATCCAATTAGATGGTAAGCTACACGATTGGCAGCAATACCAACATCGAATGATTAACTACTCTAAAGAGCACGTGATCTTTAATCGAAATGAAAACCAACCAGTCGATATTCACTTTACGCACATGGTGGGTAAATATGCCGGGTATTTATATGGCTTTTTTCAAGTCAATGACAAGCACGTGGTATTTCGTAATAAAAATAGTTTACGGGTCGACAAGAACGATCATTTAGTCATCGCCACACAAGCGCCAGATGGACAATTTCGTCGTTATATTATTGCCAACACAGAAGATGGTTGGTTAAGTGCGTTTGAGCTACCGCAAGATCCCACTTTATCCATGCCGGTTACTCCAGAGATCCGTATCCAAGGTCAATGGTTAAGTACTGCTGAGGGTTACAATATTGAGTTTCGCTTGCCGTTATCAATGGTGGGAAGCAAGCTTGGTTTTGCAATATACAATGTCGATGATATTAGAACTCGCACAGTTAATACAATAATTGGTACCTCAGCCATCGACTCAGTTGCCCATCTTGGTACGGTACTGGTGCCATCACCAGAAATTGAAAACATCATTAAGGGGATGAGCCATAACAGCTCTCGGATTTGGGTCGTCGATAACCATGGCAGAGTGTTAGCAAAATCTGGAGATATCCGTGCCAATAACAATGTTTGGTCATCCAGTTTGGCTGAAACTCAAACCAGTAGTGCTTGGAGTCAGTTTAAAAAAGATTACTTATTACCACTTTATTATAAAATCCTTACTAAGCCGCCACAGGACTTTGTCGACTCGTTGCAAGACTCTACCGAACTAAGCGGTAGTCATATTCAACAGGCATTAAATGGCAAACGAGGCTCAACTTGGCGTTTAACTCCTGACAATAAAGCGGTGGTATTGGCTGCTGCGAGCCCTATTTGGATTGATGATAAAGTGATGGGTGCTGTCATTGCTGAAGAAACCACGCATGGCATTCGTACATTGCGTAACCGTGCATTAGAGAAGCTATTTAATGTCATCTTAACGATTATGAGCATGGGTACGCTTGCCTTATTTATTTTCGCCTCAAGTATTTCTAGCCGCATACGTAAGTTACGAGATCAGTCAGAGCAAGCCATCGATAGCCAAGGCAGAGTTAGACAGCAAATTGTGCCTTCTAAAACCCGTGATGAGATTGGGGATTTATCACGAAGTTTTGCCAATATTGTCGGACGATTAGGCCAATATACTCACTACCTTGAAAACATGTCATCTCGCTTATCTCATGAGCTTAGAACACCTGTTGCTGTTGTTCGATCTTCACTTGAGCATTTAAGCTTGCAGCCACTTGAACCAGCAAGTGAAAAATACGTTAATCGTGCACAAGAAGGCGTTAGCCGCCTACATTTAATCTTAAATAACTTAAGCGAAGCCACGCGGCTAGAAGCAAGTTTGTCCCACGCCGAGCGCAGTGAATTTCCGCTGCAACAGGTTGTCAGTGGTTGTATGCAAGGCTATCAATACACTTATCCAGACAACGAATTTGCAATCGACATTGCGACTAACCAAATGATGATGAATGGCGTGCCCGAGTACATAGCGCAATTGATGGATAAATTAATTAATAATGCTATTGAGTTTAGTACTCAAGATCCCATACAAGTATCGTTAACTTTATCTGGCAAAATCGCTACCTTAAAAGTCACCAATAGAGGACCGTTACTGCCAGTCAACATGAGTGAGCAAATTTTCGAATCAATGGTATCGATCCGTCCTCAAGGCGTGCAAAGTAAGCCACACTTAGGATTAGGCCTATACATTGGCAGACTAATTACTGAGTTCCATAAAGGGACAATAAAAGCTGATAACCTTGCAGATGGAACGGGAGTTACTTTCACGCTCACCTTCCCTGTAACTGAAGTAAAATAACTTTATTTTAGCCGTATAGATGTTAGGATGGCTAAAATATCAAATACGCCTATCACCTTGTAAAGATTGGGAATGCATTTATGAGTCACCAGCAAGATAAATTAGCCACTCAAATTGTCAGTGTTGGCCGAGACAAAAAGTACACTAAGGGCATTATTAATCCGCCCGTATTTCGTGCATCTACTGTTGTTTTTGACACGATGGATGACATGCGTTTTGCGATAAAAAACAAAACTAATGGTGAAATGTTTTATGGTAGACGTGGAACACCGACTCACTTCTCATTCCAGCAAGCAATAAGTGAGCTTGAAGGCGGTGTCGGCACTGCATTATACCCTTCTGGTTCAGGCGCTATTAGTGGTGCTTTACTATCATTTCTAAAAAGTGGCGATCACTTACTTATGGTCGACAGTGCTTATGAGCCAACACGAGACCTGTGTAATAAGTTACTGGCAGGCTTTGGAATTGAGACCACCTACTACGATCCATTAATTGGCGAAGGCATCAAAGAACTTATTCAGCCTAATACCAAGGTTTTGTTCTTAGAATCTCCTGGATCAATCACTATGGAGATTCAAGATGTACCGACATTAAGTCGTATAGCCCATGAACATGATATTGTGGTAATGCTTGATAATACTTGGGCGTCACCAATCAACTCACGTCCATTTGAGATGGGCGTCGATATTTCAATCCAAGCTGCAACCAAGTACATTGTTGGCCACTCTGATGTCATGATGGGAACAGCGACAGCTAATGAAGCACATTGGGAACAATTGCGTGAAAATAGCTATTTGATGGGACAAACCACCTCGCCAGATGATGTTTATATGGCTGCACGAGGATTACGTACTTTGGGCGTACGTATGGCGCAACATGATAAAAATGCACGCATAGTCGCTAATTGGTTAGCAAGCCGTCCAGAAGTGGATCACCTCCGTCATCCTGCCTTTGATACTTGTCCTGGCCATGAATTTTTTGAACGTGATTTTAGTGGTGGTAACGGTTTGTTCTCGTTCGTATTAAAACAAGGTAACTTAGCTTCGGTCACTGCATTTGTAGAAAATATGCGCCACTTTAAAATGGGCTTTTCATGGGGGGGTTATGAAAGCCTCATCCTTGGTGTTTTTGGTATTAATAAACTGAGAACCGCCACTCAATGGGATAGCAGCAAACCACTTATCAGGTTGCATATTGGTTTAGAAGATCCTGAAGATTTAATTGCAGACTTAACCGCCGCTTTTGAGCGTTATGCAGAAGTGGAAGCCAAACGTTAACTCGTCAATTTAGTTTAAAAACGTTAGCGAAAATACAAAAAGGCCAAACATACTTGTTTGGCCTTTTTATTAAATGAGTGAAGCTTTACCGGTTTCAAGCATTATTCCACCAGCAATATGGCAGCACTTCAACCAGCAACTATCTTAGGAAATACTTTTATTAGCATCATAATCTAGTGCTTTCGCCTTTAATTGCTGTATATCTGATGCGCATAAATACCTTTTTAACGTTTCAAACTTTTCAGCAGGCCAATCATAAATGTTGAGCAGTGTCAGCTCTTCGATGATAGCAGGCTCAAAACGATATTTAACTAATCTGGCAGGAGAACCACCAACAATACTATAAGGAGCAACATCTTTAGTTACTACGCTATTCGCAGCAACGACAGCACCTTCACCAATGGTGACACCTGGCATTATCATGGCTCGCATACCGATCCATACACCATCATGAATATAAGTATCGCCTTTACCAATGTAAGCTTCATCGATGTAATCCATAAATGGGTACAAGCAAAACCAATCAGTTCGATGAGTGTGATTTCCTCCCATCAAAATGACGGCCTCAGCGCCAATACAAACGTAATCACCAATATGGAGCTTATCAATTTCCCATCTAGGCTCCCAATGACGACTGATTTCATCACCGTGTAAATACCTGACAACCGATTCTTCAAAACCATTATCCCAACTATCACTATAATAGCTATGTGTTCCCTTTATTGTGATATTGGAGTTAGTCACGACATCATGTAACAACTGAAATCTAGACCAGTGTCTTTCATGCATATATAACCTCAAGCTAATATTAAATAATAAAATGATTTACTTAACATTGAGCTCGTCAATGGATTCGAGGTTGATTTAATAACGGGATAAGTTGCATTGTGATACTCTACGATAGATACAGCTTACAATAACACACATGTATAGTGACTTGTAAAATATATTTATTATTCTAACTTTGACATCGTTTAACTTTGACATCGTTTTGGGTAAGTAACTGCCCGTACTAAACCTGATAGACAAAGATCAATTTGGCTAATTTGCATTCACAATTGATTGCAAGACTTTACGTAACTCATCACTATTTTGTTTCGATAACCCAAGAATGATACTCGGTTTTTGGCCACGTGTTTCTATTTCAATTTTATCCCAGATGATCCCACTTCGATAATTGAATCCAGCAATCTTATTCCAAGGCACTTCGTCAGTATTATTCCAAAGACGAAATATCCCCGGTGAGTTAATGGTAATTTTATCTTCATCGGTAATGATTTCTTGCGGCAACAAACGGAAACGAAACAATAATGAAGCAAGCACTTCTGCAGTAAAATGCATGGATATTTGTGTCACATCAACACTTATTTGGCTAAAACGATAATGACAATACCCGCATACTTTTGCCCCTTCAGGCAAGGTATGGCTGCAGTCTGGACACGTATGCCCTGATAAAAAAGATAAACAGGCAGCGCATTTTACTGCGCCGCTAGCAATGCTCGTTTTGCAATAGGGACAGTCCATATACCCTCACTCATGTATTTAACAGAAAACAGATTCATGCCTTAGGTTTGAGTATAGAAGCTTCGCCTTAAGCATGTTATTTGATATTTACTCATTAGCGACTATCAGATAATGCTTAATAGCTCATTGCTAGTCGTTAATGTTTATATCTAACAATGAGTGTCTAATAGACATCATCGACGCTATTTATCTGAATGTTATTTTCAAATTCCGACACTAAATCGAGTCAATACAAGCAGTTAATGCTATACAAAGCTAGACTAAATAGCAGGTTGTGCTTGCCTGTACGCTTTGGTTCCCCATAAAGGTACTGTAGATAGACTGTGCTTATAACTACCTGATGTCTCTTTGGTTGAGTACGACACATACATTAACGTTTGGTTTTCTTTATCAAAGATGCGACGTATTTTCATCGTCTTAAAAAAGATACTTTTCGACTTTTTAAAAACAATTTCACCCGATGCTGACATATCAATACCGGCAATCATTTCCGGTGTAATTTCACCCGTTTGGCGGCATGAAATAGCTGAATCTGATGGGTCTGAAAAGCTTAAATCAGCTTCAATACTTGCCACATGACAAGTCACCCCAGTCACAATGGGATCAACCATCATATTGAGCTTAATATCTTTAGTGGTAAACACCCCTAAACTGACTTTACCCACATCATCACTACAGCTCATTGTGAGGAAACTTGTTGCAACAATCAGTAAGGCTGACGATAGTTTTTTGTTTAAAAATAAGCTTGATTGAGAAAACATAAAGCGACTTTTCCTTAAGAGTTAAATTCTTTGCTTGCCCAGCGCACTAATCCACTGGTTACACTGCCAAAGTGATCGCCAACAACAATATCTGCACCAGTAAACTGATCAGCAATGCATTGATGTATCACCGGACTTTTTGCCGTCCCGCCTGTTACATAAACAACATCAGGTAACACACCAGCTTCACCTACCGCTTGCTTCATAATAGTGACTAACTTAGCAACGGGTTGCTCAACAGCGATTTCAAACTCATTTTGATCAACAGTGACGTCAAATTCTGGCTCTATAAACGTTAAGTCTGCAGCATACGTTGATGCTGAGGATAACCCAATTTTTGATTGCTCAGCTTGACGCACAAACTGATAACTCATTTGGTGCAACCTTAAGGATTTTAGTCGAGTCAGTAATTGTGGCTGTTGTGCATCCTTGATTAGTTCATCAATCAACTTAGCAGTAGACAATGCGCTAAATTCACGCTGCGCACTAATGTCATTCACAGCAACCCCATTCCAAAATGGTTGGCGAGGCACTGTTAAGTTATTTTTTAGTTTCGAGCCTAAACCAAGATGCGGCATAAAACAGTTCATAGCAACGGCAATATCTAAATCATTACCGCCAACACGCTGACCACTGTGACCAAGAACATCATCTGAGCGATCGGTTTTATGCTGACGCTCTGGTCCCATTTTCACCATAGAGCAATCAGTCGTACCGCCCCCCACATCCACAACTAACACGGTTTGATTGCTATCCATAGAGGCTTCATAATCCATCGCTGCAGCCATTGGCTCAAACAAAAAACGTACTTCGGTGAATCCAGCTCGTTTTGCGGCCGTTTCTAATATCGTTTGTGCTTGCTGATTACTTTGCTCACCACCAATACCTTGAAAGTTAACAGGTCGTCCAATAACGGCTTGCGTAATCGGTTCATTAATTAATTTGTTTGCACGGGACATAACCTCTAGCATCATCAATGTCACGATATCTTCAAACAAAGCAACTTGTTCTGGACGTAAACCACTGGCGCCAAGAAATGATTTTGGCGACCGGACATAAAAACCTTCATCAGGTAATTCCAGGTATGCGTCAATCGCTTCAGGCCCAACAAAAACCACTTGTTCGTCAGGGTAAATATCTAATTCATGGCGAACTTGGCGTGCACGGCTTAATTGTGATGAACGTAACTGGGCAAATTCTGGCTGAAGTTCTGGTGCAATGCGTTGATATACCGCTTCTGCGATTAACTCTCTATCCATTGCATATAAGGTAGAGGATAAAAAATGACTATCACCATTTATTGGAATTAAACTCACTTCACCATTTTTTTCTACACCAACAGAACAGTTTGCACTGCCATAATCAAACCCAATAAACATTTCTTACCACTCAAAATTTCAAATCAATGCTAAAAATAACACAAGCTTTATATCGGATCTTATAAAGTTTTGTGTTCACTGTTATTTAGCTGACAATTTCATCAATTGGTTTAATTTGCTTAATCAATTTGTTGCACTATTGAATTTACTGAAAACAGTGTTCGCCTCAATAACATCACAAAATTGTCATATTACTGCCTTAAAATACCTTTTGAACTTTATTCATATTAAACAGTGAATTAGCTATTCCACCCTACCGTATTATTTTCGCACCATTCGATTATGGCTTTTATGAAAGTATTACCGCAATGCTTTACAGGAGCAAAATGTGACTGAATCCCGTCATCTAAAATTCGTTGATAAAGAACTATCTTGGTTGTCATTTAATGAACGTGTATTACAGGAAGCTTATGATGTTTCTGTACCTCTCATTGAGCGAGTGAGGTTCTTAGGGATTTTTTCAAGTAACATGGATGAGTTTTTTCAGGTCAGAGTCGCTGCAGTGAGACGAGCGATACTCGTTTCTGGTATCAGTTCTAAACAAATTAAGTACCAGCAATTAATGAACAAAATTCAGGAAAAAGTATTCGACTTACAAGAGAAGTTTGATCAAATTTATCCTGTATTAATGAAAGAGTTAGCCCGCTGTAATATCTTTTTAATTAACGAGACTCAACTGAGTGAGTTTCACAGTGCCTGGCTTAAGAAGTACTTTAAAAATCAATTAAAGCGTCATATAGCACCCCATATCGTCACCGATGAAAGTGATTTAGTGCAGCACTTAGTTGATGGGACTACCTACTTAGTCGCTAGCCTGCAATCGGGCGATAATAAAGAGTACGCTTTGGTGGAAGTGCCCAATAAGAATGTACCGCGATTTTTAGAACTACCAACTGAAAAAACATCAAAAATTAAACACTTAATATTGCTAGATAATATTATACGTCACTGTATTGATGATTTATTTAGACCTTTTTTTGAGTTCGATACCATTCAAGTTTTCTCAATGAAAATGACCCGAGATGCGGATTACGATATCAGTAATGAGCTTGAACAGACAACACTTGAACGAATGACAAAAGGGATTAAAAAACGTTTAAATGCTCAACCCGTGAGGCTAGTATATGACCGCAATATGCCTGTAGATATGCTAGAAATGCTAAAGTCACACTTGCATATCAGCTCTACAGAGTGTCTTGTGCCGGGCGGCCGATATCATAGCTTCAAAGACTTTATGGACTTCCCCAATCCAAGTCGAAAAAAACTGGTAAACGAGAAGCTTCATCCTATTGATAGCAGTCAATTTTTAGCGTTTGACAACAGTTTTGATGCAATTAGGCATAAAGATATTATGCTTAATTACCCGTATCATAAGTTTTCTCATTTTACTGAATTAGTCAGACAAGCCGCTTACGATCCAGCTGTTAAATTCATTAAAATTAACCTTTATCGAGTGGCGAAGAAAAGCCACATTATGCAGTCACTGATTGATGCGGTTAAAAATGGTAAACAAGTGACCGCAATCATTGAGCTTAGAGCCCGTTTTGATGAGGAATCAAACATTAACTGGACTCGGCGCTTAGCTGAAGCTGGAGTGACTGTGCATCATGGTATTCCGAGTTTAAAAGTCCATTCAAAATTATGCCTCATAGGCCGTAAAGAGCATGGACAAACCCAGTATTATTGCCACATAGGTTCAGGTAACTTTAACGAAGGAACAGCCCGTTTTTATACTGACTTTTCGTTGTTTACCGCCAATCAAGATATTGCTGATGAAGTCAAACAAGTTTTTGATTTAATTGAAAGACCTTACCGTAAAGACGAATTTAATCATCTCATCGTCTCGCCTTATAACTCGCGAACACGCTTGTTAAGCTTAATCGATGATGAAATTGCACAAGCTAAACAAAACAAGCCTGCCAGTATTCAGCTAAAACTGAACAATCTGGTGGATGACATCATGATTAATAAGCTTTATGAAGCATCGAGTGCTGGTGTGAAAATCACCATGCTTATCCGTGGTATGTGTAGCTTAATTCCACAAATACCGGGGCAAAGCGACAACATTAAGGTTTATAGTATTATCGATCGTTATTTAGAACACTCACGGGTGATGTTGTTTCATGCAGGTGGTGAACAAAAACTGTTTATTGGCTCATCAGACTGGATGACCCGTAATATTGATGAGCGCATTGAAGTATCAACACCTGTATATGATAAGCAGTTAAAACAAATGGTTATTGCTATACTTTCATTGCAATTTAAAGATAATACTAAGTCTAGGGTAATTAATCAGCAGCATGATAATCGCTATAACCCTAGAGGAAACAAACGCAAACTTCGTAGTCAAGTTGCTATTCATCAATACCTTAATAGCTACGAAAAGAAAGTAAAAACTGCATTAGCAGTCAAACATAACAATAAGAACCAAGCAGAATTACCACAAGAGGCTTAAATTGGCTGATGTTATTGCACAAGACTCACAACATTTTGTCGCTATCGACATGGGGTCAAATAGTTTTCACTTAGTTATTGCACGTGAACAAGACGGGCTTTTGCAAGTGTTACATAAAGAAAAACGCCAAGTGCAACTAGCCAAATACCTTGATAATCACAATGTGTTAGCAGAAGTTGCAATCGAAAATGGCGTTCAATGCCTTAAAGACTTTAGTCAGCGTTTTTCAAACTTAGCGAAAGCCCAAGTCAAAATTGTCGCCACACACACCTTACGGGTAGCCAAAAATCGCCAATCTTTTTTAACCGCAGCCCGCAAAGTGCTGCCCTACCCAATTAATGTTGTTTCTGGTCATGAAGAAGCGCGATTAATTTATACCGGTATCGCCCACAGCCAAGTGCTTGAACAAAAAAATATAGTTATCGATATTGGTGGTGGCTCAACAGAAGTGATTGTGGGTAATGAAAAACGCGCTAAACACTTAGCCAGTTTAAAATGTGGCTGCGTTAGCTATAACAAACGCTTTTTTGTGAATGGACACCTTACAAAAGAAGCGTTTAAACAAGCAATTCAAGCTGCAGATAAGCAATTTTCAGGCTTAAGCCAAGTTTACTTTAATCAAGATTGGTCACTCGTGTTAGGGAGTTCAGGCTCAGCAAAAGCCATCACGCTCGCCATCAGTGAAGTAACTGATAATGGCAAAGGTATAACCAGTAAAAACCTTTTAGCGTTAAAGAAACACCTCATCAATGTCGGTAGTATCGACAAGCTTGAATTCGAGCTACTAGATGAAAGAAGGATCCCTCTTCTTGCTGCAGGTTTAGCTATCTTAATCAGTTTTTTTCGGCAATTGGGAATTGAACATTTGCAAGCTGCAAAAGGTGCCCTTCGAGAAGGTGTCCTCTATGAGCTTGCCAAGATTGAACAACAAAATGATATTAGGCAACGCACATTATCGAGTTTGGCTCAGCTATATCATGCTGATGTTAACCAAGCATCTAAGGTGACTAAAACTGCTTTAACCTTATTTGAGCAAGTCAGTAATTCATGGCAATTAGCAGATTATCGTTGGTTACTGGAAGGCGCTTGTCAGCTCCACGAAATTGGCATTTCGATTAATTCAAAATCACATCACAAGCACGGAAGTTACATTCTCGAAAATAGTGACTTACCGGGTTTTAACCAGCAACAACAGCAAATGTTAGCCTTGCTGGTAGGCAATCATCGAAAAAAACTAAACTATCCTGCAATGACGATAGCTGATGAGATTCAGCGCCAAGCTTTTACGCGCTTATTAACCCTTCTGCGTCTCGCTGTATTGTTTAATTTAGGCCGAACATCCAGCAGCAACCAACAAATAAAAGTTAAAGCGCAACAAGCAGATTTGACGATTAAGTTTTCGCAGCGCAAAGAGCAGGATAAAGAAGCAATTCAACGCAGCGAGTTATTAAGACAAGACTTATATGCCGAACAAAAGAAGTTAGCCACTATAGGGATTAATTTGAGCTTTAAGTAGGTTAAACTTTAACTCATAAGAATGCCCAAAAAAAGTACACGCTATTATTCATAACGTGTACTTAAATAGTTCTTGAATCTTGTTAGGCCTAATTAAAGAGCAGTAATTTGTTAATGCTTAGTAAAAGCAAACTGATATAAGAGCGCTTTAACTAGCTTTCGTTTTGCGCTTGTTTTTGGGTTTCTTTTTGTTTCCGGCGCTGTGCAATGACTTGTTTTACTTCACTACCAATATGCGCCTCACCACGTTGTTTTGCTAGTTGAACTTGACGTTCACGTTCAATAAAGCGCTGACGTTGCTCATCTGAAATTTTATCAATACAGTGCGGGCAACTTACCCCTTGAACATACGCGTCTGTTTGCATTTCTTCTTGGGTGATTGGCATACGACACGCATTACATTGGTCATAAACCCCTTTTTCAAGCTGATGGTTAACTGCAACGCGGTTATCAAAAACAAAGCACTCACCTTCCCATAAACTTTGTTCAGGCTTGACTTCTTCTAGATATTTTAGGATGCCACCTTCAAGATGATAAACTTCATCAAAGCCTTGCTCTTTTAGATAAGCTGTCGATTTTTCGCAGCGGATACCACCGGTACAAAACATGGCGACTTTTTTGTGTTTATTTGGGTCAAGGTTTTCTTTTACGTACTCAGGAAACTCTCTAAACGTCTCGGTAACCGGATTAACAGCATTTTTGAAGGTGCCAATTTGTACTTCATAGTCATTTCGGGTATCGACTAATAGCACTTCAGGATCAGATATAAGTTGATTCCAATCTTTTGGTTTAACGTAAGTGCCAACCACTTCACGGGGATCAATACCTTCTACACCCATGGTGACAATTTCTTTTTTTAATTTCACTTTGGTGCGATAAAACGGCATGTTGTCATCAAAAGATAACTTGTAAACAATATCAGCTAACCCGTCTTGTGTTGCCAACCATTCAAGAAGCCCATCTATAGCTTGTTGCGAACCAGCTACGGTCCCGTTGATACCTTCTTTTGCCAGCAGTAAAGTACCACGGATTTCAGAGGATTCCATTTTATCTAATAAAGGAGCACGAATCGCTTCGTAATGGGGTAAGGCTACAAATTTATATAAGGCACATACGACAACTTGTGACATGTTTTTCTCCGCTATCTGAAACTTAATTTCCAGTGCATGTTTAGTGAATAATTAACCGAATTATTGTTTCCAATACCGTCTGGCAACCGCAAGATGGTGATCGTCATCAAATAAAAGCGCAGAATTGTACCTTGCTCACAGCATCAAAGCCAAATAAATAAGACTTAGATCACAAATAAAAAATAACCATCGCAGATTTTAACTAACAATTATCGCCATAAGGACTTAAAATACTGCCAAATGACTCAATACTATGCCCTATAAAGAAGTCTACCCTCATGATTTTATACAGTTTCAGACGTTGTCCTTATGCAATGAGAGCCAGATTAGGCTTACATTTATCAGCACTCAACCCAGATGTAAGAGAAATTGAACTGCGTAATAAACCCGAAGCCATGCTGGCTGTTTCGCCTAAAGGAACAGTCCCTGTGTTGGTAATTAATGCACATCACGATGTTTCAGCTGGGGAAAGTGAGGACAAAAGTGCTAAACGCGCTGAAAATATATTGGAAGAAAGTCTTGATATTGCCCGTTTTTCTTTATCTAACTACCCTAATAAGTGCTCTGAATACTTATGCGACAATGCTTATATCTCGCTACTTGAATCATTAGATGATGAAAGTACTGAAAAACTGATCAACAAAAATGACATTGAGTTCAAACCTTGGTTAGATAAATATAAATATGCTGACAGGCATCCAGAGTTTGATGAAATATATTATCGCGATCGGGCTTGCGAATTTATTCAGTGCCTAGAAGAACATTTAACTGATAAAAATCAATTAATGGCAGATACACCGACATTTGCTGATTTCGCTATTTTTCCATTTATTAGACAGTTTGCTCACGTCAATAAACCTTGGTTTGAGCAAAGTCCATATCAACACGTTAGACGCTGGCTGACTGCCCACATGGAAAGTGAGTTGTTTAAAGCTGTGATGGTGAAGTATCCATTATGGCTTGATGACACCAATAAACAGACAAGATTAAAATCAGATAGTTAGCTCCATTATTCCAAAAGCTCGATAGATTGGTTATTTAATCAACGATAAATCAACCTTTTGTATATATATGCACAAACATCCTTGAATTATGAATAATGACTGCAGTAGTTTATGTCATCTATAAGATGGATTTTATATTGAAATAGCTGCTAAATAGTAAAATAGGATTAAGCTTAAGTTAGTCTTTTTGCAGCGCTCAAGGATGTAGACATGGAACAAATGGATTTGGTTGTGCTACTGATCATATTACTGATCATGTTGCACATTATGTTTTGCTATCGCGCAATCACTACTGGGGCTCATATTGACGACGTTAAACGTTATGTATGGGGCACCATAAGCCTATTTTTTGGGCCTCTAGGTTATTACCTGTTTCAAAACCTACTGCCGCTAGACTCGTTAGATCCGAGAGAATAACTTAATAAGTGGCTAACCATCTGTTGAGCCACTTATTATTCACAATTTACTTTCACCTATAAATAACGGGTAAATTGACGGCCTGGTTTTAATGGCTTAACCGGTGCTTTAACTGCTGGTGTACCTATATATAAAAAACCTACGATTTGATCATCAGCATTTAAGCCAAGCGCTTTATTCACAATGTCACTAAATGCAAAACTCCCCGTTCGCCACACAGCACCTAACCCCAACGAAAATGCAGCTTGCTGCATAGCCATCGTGGCGCAACCTGCTGCTATATGCTGCTCTAATACCGGAACTTTAGGATGCTCATGCTGTTTGGTGGCAACCGTAATGACCATTGGTGCGCGATGCGGCATTACTTTTGCCTTCGCTATATAAGCTTCATCTTTGTTTTTAGCTATTGCATCTTCTACAAACGCTTCGGCCAGTTTATCCAAACCATCACCGGTAGCAATAATAAACTCCCAAGGCGTCAATGCTGCATGATCGGGAACCCGAGCCGCTGCGTTAAGGATAAAATCAAGCTGAGATTCACTCGGTGCTGGTAGGGTTAATCGTGGTGTAGATTGACGAGTAAGTAATAATTCTGATGCGTCCAATGGAGTGTCCTTTTTACTGAATTCAGGAAGATATTAACAAAAATCCCACATTAACGTGGGATTTTTTAATCGCATTGTTTTTCAGAAAAGGCAGATTAAGATAAAAATCGTTTGCCAATAAAGTGATCAACACTGGTGTAGCGACCACCGCCAAGCATAAGTAATGCAAGCAACATGAACAAATACGTAATGGCAAACTCAATACCGTTATTAAGTATGACGAAGTTACCTGAGCTCGTCAGCCAGTCATAATTACCATGCTGCTGAAGAATCGACTTGGCTGCCGCCAGTTTTTCTGCGGACGCAGCAACATTATCATTCGCTAACCATGAACTCGCATCCGCTATAGCAAGCCAGCCATTATCAATATGTACAGCAAACGCCGCCACAAACATAGTGAACATCATTGGAATCGCAACTAATCGCGTCGCCAGACCTATTAACAATAAAAATCCACCAAAAAACTCTGTCCCTGCTGCCAACGCGGTCATCACTTCAGGAAAAGGTAAACCCAAGCCCCAGTCTGGGTTACCGAACCAAGCTGCTGTATCGCTAAAGTGTGATAGTTTGTTATAACCGGCTTGCATTAGCACTGGCGCTAAATAAATTCTAAGTGCTAATGGGGCCAAGCCTTCAATATGCTTCAAAAACCCTAAAAATTGTTGGTATAAATTTACCATGTTCATTCCCTTAAATAGTATCTTCTGTCTCACTAGACCTAATACGTAGAAAAAAACTTTCAACTACCACGACTAAAAATGCATTTCACATAGTGGGGTTTATTTAATTTCTTTAGATAAGTCACTTAAATCTTCAATTAATTCAGACATCTTACGAGTAAAATGTTTACGCTGTTTAGCACTTAAACTTTGGTTGATTTTAATAATAAGTTGGCCAAATAATTGGGTATTTTGTTCCACATGTTGTTGATAAGCTGCAGATTTTAATTCATCAGGATTGGTCATTAATAGACGCATTCTTTGTTCAAGTAATGCCGTTTCATCCCGCTGCTCGATTGCAACTTGAAATTGCCTTAACCAATCTAAACGGTACTCTAACCACATATCCAAGGTCGCCACACGTTGTTGATTATATTCAGCAACTAATGCTGCTTGTTCATCAGATACAGAACCTAACCAATCATCCATACGGTCTTGAAGCTTTTCATTTGATTCGTTAACTAATTGTAGTTGAGTTTTACCTGCATACTTTTGGTTAAGTTCTTGGTTATCTTTCTTGAGCTGAGCAATTAGCTCATCTGCTTGTTCATCACTAAAGCTGGATAAAATCGGTAATAAATCAGGTAACACAAAATTAAAAATACGAAACCAATGTGCTTTAGCGTCAACAACTTGTTGCTGCCACATTTCGGGCGTTAAGGTTTGATTTTCGATGGCGACTGATAAGGATGTTAATTGACTACTGTATCGAACTAACTCATCTTTTTGATGCCAAACCAGAAATTTATCCAGTAATACATCAAACTTTTCTTGCTGCTCATCATCGAAGGTAACGTATTCTTCAACTCGCCACTCGATAGCCCAATCAAGAAAAAAATAACTAAATTTGGTGGAACAACCCGCCAGAAACATCACCAGCAACAATGGAATCAATGACTTTTTCAACTTGCATTCTCCCTAATTAGCGATACTAAATTAAGAATAATAGGCTTATGAGATTAAAGATAGGTATTTGTTGAACAAGATAAAATATGATGCAATTTCTTCATCGTGCTCTTTGGCATCTAACAAGCTCCTGCCTGCCATCATTAACGCCCAAGCTGCAGAATACATCCAAAATATGTTCATCATTTGGAGCATGAATTTTGGCGCATCAACCGATAAATTAGGGTGTAATGACAAGTATTGTGATGTTAGTTCGTCCGTTTGTTGTGGTGTTAAAGGATGAGAAGCAATCACCGAGGCGAGATCAAACATCGGATGACTGGTTGCGCAATATTCAAAATCGATGCAAACCAGTTTGTCTTGCTTAAGTAAAAGATTAAAAGGCGTTAAATCACGATGACAAAATTGTGGTGAAATTAAACAAGACTCGGCATCATTAACCCAAACATCCATTTGTGGTTGCATGGCTAATAATTGCTGAAAGTTAGCGCGCCAATCAGCATGATATTGGGTTAATAATCCTGCCTGCTGAGATTGTGCTAGACGAAGTAAATCATCAAGATATATTTGCCACTGCCCTGACAAGCTCACCACTTTGTCGGGTAATGGTAGTGTTATAAGCTGATTGAGTAATTGCAATAGTAATGGGACGGGATCGACGGGGTAAATTGACTGAGTAGGTCTTACAGGCTGGTTAAAACCAAACTCATCGTAAACGGTTGACCAGTCAAATTGCACCTGCTGAATAAACTCACTGATATAAAAACGTTTGTCGTCACTGATCCATAATAATGTGGGCGCAATGGACATCGCCGCGACATTTTTCCAGCAATCGACTTCATTATTTCTATCACACCACTGCGCTATAGATAGGTTATCTCTAACAACCCAATCTTTGCCATCCATGTGCAAATGATAATTCGTGTTACTGAGTCCAGTAGATAACTTTTCAACCCGAGTACATTGTTGGCTAATCAATAATGCTAATGCTGGCGGTAAGGCCTGCTTTAGTGCATTTGGTAGATATTCCCAAGGTTCATCCTTGTTCATAACAATGATTAACAGGCACTTTTATTAAGTGATATGGATGTGACACCATTATCTTGCTGCATTTTTTTACGCCACATGAAGTAACCGCTAATGGCCATAAAGAGATATAAAATCAATAAACCAGACGTTAGCATTAAGCCTTTTTGCAAATATAAATAAATCGACAGCGAGTTAATCACCATCCAGTAATACCAGTTTTCAATCACTTTTTTAGCCACTAAGTAAGTCGTCATTACTGCAAAGCATGTTGTTAATGCATCAAGGTAAGGAAACGATGCTGAGGTGTTATTTGCCATAAGGTAGCCGACAACCAAAGCTATAACAGTAGTCACACCAATAATTATTAGGTGAGTTTTTAATGACCAACTGACAATAGGTAGCTCGGTATTGTTAGTCTCTTTTTGACCGTATCGCCATAGCCAAAAACCATAAACCGCCATCGCCATATAATAAACGTTTAACACCGACTCCATTAATAATGAGACTTTCCAAAACAACACTGTGTATATTGCCGTGCTGACAAACGCCGCAGCCCAGCACCAGATATTCGTTCTCATGGCTAGGACTAAATAGGCGATCGCCAATATAACCGCAATAGCCTCCCATCCCGTCATTGCTGACGCTTCAGATATCGCCGTTTGTATTGGTTGTAAAATCTCATCAAGCATAGTGTTAACTTCTTATTATTTGCTAATACAGCAGTTTTTAGTTATTCAGTGTGACTTAAATCCAGCTCACCACCGATGAACTTACACACAAATACCGCTTTGCCCCACTTTTGGTGAGCAGCTTCCATTTCTACAGCGAGCATAGACATCACATCTGCATATTCACCACATACTTGGGTGGCCATCGCATTGGTTTTTCTTTCAATATTGCTATAAGTATCTACACGGCCGATAAACCATTTAATGGGATCCAAGTAGTTTTCGTTAAATGGGTACATACTGATTTCAGCAGTTAATTTCATTCTACATTCCTCGATATTACACTAAATTAAATACCGCCATAGTTTAGCAAACTATGGCGGTATTTTACTGTTACATAGCGTAAAACTGTTGTAATTATTAAAGAAATTATCTTCAATAATGACTTATCATTTCTACATAAACTTCACATCTAATGTAATGCCTAATTGACGAGGGTCACCATATCTTACGTATTGCTTGTCGGCCCAATCGAGATCAGGTTCGTTACCGAAGTAAAAACCCCTGACGCCATATTGCTCATCAAATAGGTTTCTGCCCCATAAGTATGCTGACCACATTTGAGATTCATAACCAATTCGAGCATTGAAAATAGTATAGGCATCTGACTTAGATTCATTACTATCTGAGTAATAAAAGTCACTTTTACCACTCGCATTTAGGTTAGTAAACCAGCCAGAATCGCTCACATAGCTCATGCCTGCACTGTAAGTAAATTTAGGTGCATGTGCTTGATCTCGGCCCGTTAAATCAATAACGTTGCCATATTTATCATTATATTGATAATCACCATACTCAGTTTCTAACCAACCGACGCTACCATAAAATTGTATATTTTCAGTAGCATAGTAATTAAAGTCAGCCTCGGCGCCATAGTTTTTAGCACTGCCAGCATTTTCTGTGTATAGAATAAAGCGCTGCTGATCATCAGGATCTTGTTGAGATGCTGAAACTTGTTGGTTTTGACGATCCATATAGAACACTGCAACATTGGTTGCTACATCGCCATCAAACCATGTCGATTTCAAACCTAGTTCATAGTTATATAAGGTTTCAGCATCGAACTCTTTTTTGTCGGACAATTCAGGCGGCAATGTCATGTTAAAGCCACCCGCTTTGTAACCTCGAGCAATTCTAAAGTAAGCGTTATGATCATCAGTTAACACTTTAGAAATGGCTAAATGTCCGCCCCACATGTTCTCACTTGGGCTAAACTCATCGCCGTTACTGTCACTGTATTCGCTTTCTCTGCGTTCTAAACGAAGACCTGCAGAAAATACATAACCGTCACCAAACTGAGTGTCGGTTTGTCCAAAAATGGCATAGTTAGTTGCTTCATACTCTGACACTAAGACTTCATCTGGCCAGCCATTGTATTCAGAATATAAGTCATTATCTTCTTGAAGGTTCATGCCATATAAACCCACTAACCAGTCTGTAGAATCATTAAAGATTCGACCTGCATCATTTGAGCTAATGCGGAATTCTTGAGAAATGGTTTTACGATCGCCTTGTTTGTCCCAAGTGTAATCATAAACACATGGTTCAGTACCAATCACAGCCCAATTCTCGTCATAAGCTGGACATTCTTTTGATGCCCAGTAATCAGGGTTAGCCCAGTCACCATCGTAATTATGATGATGGTCTGTTTGTGCATATGAGGTCAATGAGGTTAATTCAAACGTATCGAATTGAGAGAAAATCGCTTTAAAGCCTACACCTGTGGTTTTTTGGCTGTCTACACCAGGTTTGTCAGTAATGGTTTCAAAACCATTATTGTCTAATGTCCATGCATCATAGCCATTGTCAAAATTTGCATGCAGTAAAGTTAAGTCTAATTGGACATTTTCAGCAGCATACCAGCGTAATTTTGCACGAGCGGTAAACTCATCACGGGCATTGGTATCTTCGCGCTCAAGATATGTATTATCGCGGTAGCCATTTTGTGAGTGCTGCTCAAGCGATACGCGATATAATAATTTGCCTGAATCGCTCAATGGGCCAGAGCTAAAACCAGAAAATGTTTGTAAGTCATCATCACCAAGTGACACTTGGGCGCCATGCTCAAAAACATCCGTCGGATCGTTACTTTTTAAATAAATTAAACCCGCTAATGCATTAGCACCGTATTGAGTACCTTGAGGTCCACGAAGGACTTCAACTTGTTGCATATCGTACATGCTAGAAACCATGCCGATACCCGAGAGGTCAATATCATCAACAATAAAACCAACCGATGAATTAGGGGCACCTTGATATTCTTCTTGCTCACCGACACCACGAATTTGAAAATATTTAGGACGCGAGCTGCCACCAGACCAGTTAAAATTGGCGATTGAATTTAATACGTCTTCGAAATGTTGAGCACCTTCATCTTGTAATTGTTGGCTATCAATGACAGTGACACTCGATGGAACTTTTTCAAGTTCAACACCACTAAAGTCAGCGTTAACAACAATCACTTCCATTTTTTCGGCATTAGGTGCAACACGTTCAATATTTTCAGTTTGAGCGACAGCTGAAGTAGATAAAGCGGCGAGAATGGCAACCGCCAAAGGCGATTTTGATTTAAATAAAGACATAGGACCTCAAATGTTCATTTTGAGATCCGGCAAGCATAGTGAATTAGTTTGTGCATCCATGACAAAAATAGCAAGTAAAGCATGCAGCCCATTCCTACGCCGGTATTAGCCGGATCAGGTTCTAAGGGTTTGTCATAAGACATCTCAGTTTACGAGAAAAGCGCAAACACCCCTTGGCGAGGCGGATTATAAACGATTCAACTAAAGTGCGACACTATTAGTGAACACTTTTCATTAACTAAATCAATACAAGCTGGCTTCAGAAACAATTGAATGATTAATAAGAGCACAAAATGCGTGATACTAGCACGAAGGCATGTAATAAATTGTGGTATTTAAACCATAAAAAAAACACCCTATTATTGGGTGTTTTATTATGAGTTTATTTAGCGGCTAAATTGGACTCAGTGAGAAGAAAACCAACGGCTAATGAATCACTAAATCATCACCAATTATGCACGGTATGATGCACGTAACGCTCTAAATAAGTGACGTTAGGATTAATTTGAAAACGCTTTTCTCACATACACTTCAAACCGGGTAGCATTGGCATTAGGCGCTAACGCACTCACCTGCATTTGCTGCTTACCGTGTAGTTTTAATGATTTCCAACTCACGCCTTCATCTTCAATAGTAAAGTCGTTTGCATCGTACCAAGTAAATTTATACTGCAGTCTTAAATCAGTAGACACTTTACTTAAAATCAGTGCGGAGCCTTGCAGTAAATCAGCTTGAGTGCGGACTCTGACTTGCTCAATACCAACTTCTCGGGAAAATGAATTATTGTCGACTCGAACAACACCATTAGATCCTGCTGATAATCCAGCGGTGTGATTTGCACAACCAGTCATCAACAAAAATAAGGTTACTATTACGATTGAAATCTTCATCATTTATCCTTTTAACACTGTGAATGTGAATCCCATAGGTATTAAAGCGCTTCAGTCATCTTATTATTGATCTAACAAGAAGTGCGCTCTTGCTGTCGCAATAAGCTGTTTTCTGTTTGTTTGCCAACAATTAATACTCACATTTGCAACTCTGCGGCCTTGGCGAGTAATTTTACACTCTGCAAACGTATCTTGATGCAAACCTGCTCGTAAATAATCAATTGAAAAATCGATTATTTTTGGCACCTTTTTAGCTTGCATAAACACCATTAGTTGCACGATAGCAGACATTTCCATAAAGCCAGCAATCACGCCACCATGAATGGCAGGTAAAATAGGATTACCGATATTGTCGTCTTTAGCGGGTAATTTAAACACCATTTCATCACCAAAGCGATTAACACTCATGCCGATGAATTGTGTATAAGGCACTTTCGCCAGTAAATAACTGTAGTCGTTTAAGTCTATTGCTCGTTTTACAATATCATGGACATTAATTTCTGCCGCCACAATATCAGTAAGACTTGCCTGAGTAGTTGCTTCTTTAATAAGTGTAGTCCCATTCTCAGTCGCTAACTCATTGACCTTGATATCTGATTCCCCCATTAATGCCTGACGAAACTCTTCCCCCACCATTTCAGGGCTAATACGCATAAAGGAACCAACAGCATGAGCAATGGGATCATCAATACTGTCTTGATAAGCAATTGCACGAGTAAAAGCAACATTAGAGGATAAACGATAGCACTCTGCAAAAGCGAAAATAGGCTTATCTGGCTCTGCAGGTTTCATATAATCAACCCGCAAATCTAACGTGGGTGATATTTCTAATGATTGATATTTTTCTAAAATCGCACTGACCACTGCCGTACCAGACGCAGTATCAATTAACGTAGTGACGACACCACCATGAATAACACCAGTATCAGGATCGCCAATAATGTCCTGACTATATGGCAACTCTAACAGTACATGGTGCTCACTGGCTTCAAGAACCGAGATTTGTAAACGACGACAATGTGCTAACTGGCCAACAAAACGCGTGGCCACTTCAGTTAACGGGAAAAACTCACTGTTTATTTTCATTAATGGCTACTTAGTCTTTACGGCTTAACATTGGGCCAAGTGGCTTACCGCCCACCAAATGCATATGAATATGGTAGACCTCTTGGCCACCATGCTTATTACAATTCATAATTAACCGATACCCGTCTTCGGCGATACCAGCTTCTGCAGCTAGTTTGGCTGCAACAGTCATCATACGTCCGAGTGCAAGCTCATCTGACGCTTTAATGTCATTAGCTGTCGGAATTAAGTGATTTGGAATGATTAAAATATGCGTTGGCGCTTGAGGGGAAATATCACGAAATGCAGTGACCAACTCGTCTTGGAATAAAATATCCGCTGGGATTTCACGACGAATAATCTTACTAAAAATGGTTTCTTCGGCCATGTGTCATCATCCTTTTATTATGCGTTAGTTAACGTGGGTAATCGCAATGCTTGGCTAGATTATCTTATAGTATCAACTGCAGTGTTTGTCACTCCAGTCAAAACCATAAACAGTTGTTACTATTCATGTACAGATGGATTTGCACATTAGTAATGAATTTGGCAGCATTGGGTTTCTTCTCGTTCTTATTTCTTTTCAGCAACACCTACTTACTTGGAAATTGCTCATGCATTATCACATCATTGCTATCGATCCTAAAGCACATTTGTTTGAAGTCACTCAAACTATTCAAGATGCAAAACCACAACAGATATTGTCTTTACCTTCTTGGCTTCCAGGCAGTTATATGATCCGTGATTTTGCCAGAAATCTAATTGAAATAACCGCAGTGGATGAGCAAAACACGCCAATTGAAATCGAACAACTCGATAAGCAAACTTGGCAATGTAAAAACTGTCAGTCATTTATTAAAATTTCATATCAGGTTTATGCTTGGGATTTATCTGTGCGCTCTGCTCATTTAGACACAACCCATGGTTTTTTTAATGGCAGTAGCGTGTTTTTAAGTGCCAAAGGCTTAGAGCATACCAAGCACACACTAACGATAGCCAAACCAGCCCTTGATGAACTTAAAGACTGGAAACTTGCCACCAGCATGAAAAGAACCGCTGGTGAACAATACGGTTTCGGTGAGTTTTACGCAGATAATTATGATGATTTTATCGACCATCCCGTAGAAATGGGCCCACTTGCAATAGCCAGTTTCGAAGCCTGCGGTGTGCCCCATGATGTTGTGTTAAGTGGTAAACATGATGCTTCATTGCCTCGTTTATGCCAGGATTTAAAAGCCATATGCGAATATCAAATCAACTTATTTGGCGGTCAAGCTCCTTTTGAACGCTACGTATTTTTAACGACTGTTTTAGGTAATGGCTTTGGTGGATTAGAACATCGTGCAAGCACCGCATTAATGTGCTCAAGAAAAGATTTGCCAACAAACATGACCCATGAGGTCAACAAAGATTATCGCGTTTATCTATCGTTATGCAGTCATGAGTATTTTCATAGCTGGAACG
Organism: Shewanella sp. MMG014; assembly: GCF_018100775.1. Lineage (NCBI taxonomy): Bacteria > Pseudomonadati > Pseudomonadota > Gammaproteobacteria > Alteromonadales > Shewanellaceae > Shewanella > Shewanella sp. MMG014. The sequence goes on along the minus strand of NZ_JAGJDZ010000008.1, from coordinate 51,740 downwards.
TAAAACGTATAAAGCCTGCTGAGTTTACCCCATTTGATTTATCTAAAGAGGCTTATACTGAGCAATTATGGGCTTATGAGGGCATTACCTCATATTTCGATGATCTATTAACTTATCGCAGTGGTTGTGTCAGCCAGAACCAATATCTAACTATGTTAAGTGAAATTATGACACGGGTTTACCGTTCACAAGGTCGCTTCAAACAAACACTGTCATCCTCAAGCTTTAATGCATGGACCAAGTTTTATAAGCAAGATGAAAATGCCAACAATGCCATTGTTAGTTACTACACAAAAGGGGCTTTATTCGCTTTATACCTTGATTTAACTATTCGCATTGAAACCAAGGGAAAACTCAGTTTAAACGATGTCATGTTGGCGCTATGGCATGACTATGGAGCTAAAGGCATTGGCACTCAGGGTGATACACATCAGCGTATTATTGAGAAGCTATTAAACCGTAACTGTGATGATTTATTTGTTTATTTAAATAATACCCAAGATATTCCACTTGAACCTTTATTGAATAAAGTTGGTATCACCATGACCTTGCGTACCAGTGCCGGTGCTACTGATTTAGGTGGCGGTGAAACTAAAGGGCTTAATATTGCATTTGGCGCTAAAACCAAAGCAGAGGCATTCGGTCTCAAAGTACTAACCGTTACCAACGACAGCCCAGCGCATCAAGCAGGCTTAAGTGCTGGTGACTTACTCATTGCAGCCAATGACTTACAGGTTGATAGCCAATTTGAACAGCAATTACAATCTAAAGAATTGGACACAGAGTTAGCACTACATTGGTTTAGACGAGATGAGTTAATGCAAGGCACAATGCCAATTAAACTTGCTATAAAAGATACGATTAGTTTATCTATCACTGATGAGAAAAAACTCAAAATATGGCTATAAACCTTCGCTAGTTCAATAAAAAAGGTGCCCTAAGGCACCTTTTTAGTGTTAGCTTAATGATTAAAAAGTTCGGTTAACCACGTTTAATTCTTTCGCTTACCCGGGCTTCACTATGCGCTTCTAACCAATATTTTTGTAAGGTTTCATTTTGCATACCTGTTGCAGAATCACCTAAACTCCATGCGCCTTTCCAGATACCATCTGCAATTAAATGTACTACTGCACTTTCGATTGCTGATGCTACACATAAACTGACAGGTTCGTTAGACGTGTAACCCGCTTCTGCTTCCAGCAATTCTTGCGCATCGATAAATTTAAAAACCCCTGCGGTGATTTCTTTTGAAATAACCGATTTAGTTGTAGTCACACTACTTAATAATCTACCCGTTCGAATATCAACTGCTCTTAGGTTAACGGTAATGCTATCAACACGATATTGGCCTGATGCTCCTATACCCAAGTAGCGCGCACCTGCACCACCTGTTTTAATATTGGTATCATAAGCCACAATACCGCCTTCCATTAAAACTTGTGCACTATTCAGTTGAGGTAACTTGCTTGCATCGCCTTTGAGTCCTGCTCTAACAATTTTTCGCTCTGTTAACAGGTTTTGTAGCCCTTCACGTTCAACTGGAATAAACCACGAAGAATCATTAAGAGATTGAGCTAGAAAAGCGGTCCCCGATTGCGGTACAGCAGTCGAAAAGTTACTGGATGGAATCGGCTTATATTGCCCAGTTTGATCACGAAAATCATAAACTGCCGCAACCATCGCACCTTGTGGAAAAGGTAAGCTAATTAAATCGTAATAAGTTTCACTTTTCGGCATTAAACTGGTTGTTGCATCAATATTCTCGAACTCTTCATCCACTGATGAACAAGCTGATAGCATAACCACAAGAGCCGATATAATAATCTTGTTCATATTAGCCTCCGGTACCAGTATCAACGATACCGCCGACTTCAATGATGGTTGTTTCGCCTGTTAAAATATCCGTGATGTGAACAATCAATGCGCCATCTTCATTCACAACGTTTATTTCAAAGTCATCTGTTAACAAGTAGCCTTCGCCACCATTTGCGGCGTCATTAAATAACTGTGACATTAACCGAGACTCTAAAGAACTGGCTAAACGCTCTAATGCCGTGGGCGGCGTATATCCTGAACCAGAGCTACTTTGATGATCATTTTGCGCTGCAGCATTTGCTAATAAGTATGAGCCGTTTAAATAACTACCACCAAAAGCGGGGTTAACAGGCTGATATATCAATTGAGTTGCTAAACACTCAACTGAAAATAATAATAAAATTGAGCTAAATAGTATTTTTTTCATTTTGGCGTTCCCTGCTTAGAATTCGTCAGGAGCAAGGTCAGGATCTAAAAGAGCCCCTAACACTGCTTGTTCATTTTGTTTTATTACCGCGGTATTCACTCTTTTAGCGGCATAATTAACTTGTTGTTCCAAATTTCGACTAATAGGCGAAATAAAAGTGACAAAGATTGTTTTTCGATTTTGTTGGATTAAAATTTTACTACCACTTCGCGCGGTAGCTTGCTCAATAACCGTAATTCCCGAATGCTTAGTCGCACCGCCAATATCCCGATAAGCACTCACAAATTCACGATAAAACTGATGCCCTATTCGTGTCATTGCTCTATTAAGGATCAAGCCCTCAATCAAGTCCGATTCACGTTTAGGTTTGGCATCACTGACAACGACTGTTTCGGTGTTTGATTTTTTTAAAGAGTTTTCTTGCGCAACAGACGCTTTAGATTCTGGGACAACTTCATCAGAAGCGGGTTTAATCTCAGGATTTGTTAACCCTGAGGTTTCAGATATCGCTTCCAATTTCTTATCTTCAGCCGCACTTACCTGGTTTGCAGTAAACACAAACGCACAAGCTAAACACAATAGAATCGGAAGCGTTATCTTCACACTCTCACCTCATGCATATGAGTTTGGGCCCACGCAATGGCTTGGCCACGGCTAGATACCCCAATTTTGCGAAATGCGCGGTATAAATGAGTTTTAATCGTTGATTCACTCACAAATAATTGGTTTGCGATATCAAGATTAGTGCTACCGGTCAATAAAGCTTGTAATACTTCTCTTTCTCGAATGGTAAGGTGTTCGCTTTCATCTTCATTCTCAAAGCCCATTAATGATTTATGTAAATCATTTGGAATAACACTTCTTCCTTTAAGGATCTCATTAAAGCCGCTACTAATTTCAGCTAAATCTGCATCGGTATAAAATGCGCCAGAAGTAGTTGCTGGATGAATTAAAAATTTAGCGTCAACCTGTTTAGGAAAATTGATAAAGACGGTTTTGACAACATAGTGCTCTCTCTCAATGAGCCTTTGTAATTGATAAGCTTGTTGTAAATCGATGGTGGCTAAATCAAAAACCACAAGAGAGATTTGCTGTTCAGACAGCTGCGAGCTCATCGTCGCAGGGGTTGCTTTCGCTAGTTTGACCAAGAACTCTTGTGGCCAACGACAATCAAGTAAATCAACAAGTAACCGCGAACGTGAAACAATCATCCAATTGATAACTTTAAACATCACTTACACTCCATGTGATTAAACAAACAAAGTAACTTACATCTGATACTGTACCTGTATCATTAAAGCCAGATTAGCAAGCTAATCTGGCTTTAACAATTAGCCTAAAGGGTGTTTAAAATCCCTTTTGTATACTTTAGTACTACATACCTTGAGTAACAGTTGCCATGTTGTTTGAACCCACTTGAGTCACAACTGCACTGTTGCCCATGTCAGTTTGAGTAACTAAGGTAGTATTCATGCTTCCATTGGCATAAACATCAGCAAAATGATCTGAACCTGTTTGCAAGATATCGATATCATTGCCAGAACCAAGCCATGACTCACCAATCGCTTCGTTCATATCACCTGTTTGTACGATATCGACCATTGAACCATTACTTGAACCGTCAGCATATGCACTGTTATCGTTACCAGTTTGAGTAATATTAACGGTATTATTGCTACCCCATGTTCCAGCACCATATCCTGTGCCATAGAAACTTGAAGAATTAGCGTTATCCGTTACAGAATTCCCATTACCAGTTTGAGTGATAGTAATAGTGTTATCTGCGTTATAACCAGTTTTTGCACCAGCATAGTTGTCTGCGCCAGTTTGGTAAACATTAATATCATTTGAAACACTAGAACCAGTTTGGCTAACTAAAGCCGTGTTAGAGTCACCACTTTGCATAACGATTGCAGTATCATCAGTACCCGCTTGATCAACTGTGGCAGAGTTCCCCATACCAGCTGCTGAACCACTTTGAGTAACTGTTGCAGAGTTACCAGAGTTACTTTGAGTTACATTTGCCATTTGATCATAATCAGATTGCGTTACAGTGGCAGTTTGACTAAATCCTGATTGAGCGACCATTGCTTGGCCATTCTCACCGTCCTGAGTTACAGTCGCTAAGCCACTATCACCCGTTTGATCAACATCTGCCATATTATTTAAATTAGATTGAGTAACATATGCTTGGTTGTCGTTACCCATTTGCATTACATTTGCATCGTTAGATAAACCAGTTTGAGTCGTATTTGCTATATTGTTGTCACCTTCTTGACTAACAGCAGCAACAGTATCATCAGAACTAGCTATATAACCAAAGTTCAATGTCGTTTGACTAACAACTGATTGGTTACCAGTACCATTTTGATCAATCGAAGCAACTGCACCATCTGAAGATTCTTGGATAATTGAAGCATTATTCAAAGGTCCACCTGCTTGAGTAATTGTGGCATCTGCATAATCAGACCAATGGTTATAAATGTCTGCAATATCACCTGAACCATTTTGATTAATTGTAGAGTTAGCTGCATCCCCATTATCCTGTAAAATATTAGCGTTATTGTTATCGCCATTTTGATTTACAAGTGAGGCCGCATTTGCACCATTATTGAAGCGCTGTTCGATAGCAGCTACGTTTTCATTACCAGTTGTGCTGATAATACCTGTCGCAGACTGTGTATCATCATGCTGAAAAATACTACCTTGGTTTAGATTACCTGTTTGAGTAATAGAGCCCATTGTTTCAGAAGTATCTTCTTGTGTTACTGACGCGGTATTCGTATCACCTGATTGAGTAATAAATGCATCATTATTTTCGCTGTTCAAAACTTGAGTAACAGTGGCACCATTGCCATTACCGGTTTGATCAACGGTTGCTTCATTATCAGAACTTGCATATGCACTGCTTGACGCTAAAATCGCAGCTGACACTAATATTGCTAATTTAGAATGTTTCATTATCGTATTTCCCTTTACTGTGTATTATTAATTAATTTAATCAAGGTTAATTACTGCAACATTGCTGAGTTACCTCAACGTGTTGCGAATTACCCCACTGGAGTACACCTACTGCATTCCCAGATCCGTACTGCTGGATCTCGATTGAATTCTCGTAACCACTTTGTTGTATTAAAGCTACGTTTCCTGTTCCTGTTTGCATCACATCTAAAAGTAGGTTTTCACCCTGCTGAGCAGATAAAACGACATTTCCAACACCGACTTGCAATATTTCAGCTTCTACATTGGCACCAAATTGCGATGCCAAGACATAATGTTGTGAACCTTGCTGGTCAATATTTATCGTATTTGTGAAACCGTTTTGAAATGTTCTAGATTGATTATCTACACCAGATTGATTTAAATTTAATGAGTTATCGCTACCATCCTGAACAGCTCGAGCAATATTGGTCCCACTTGCGAGTTCATCAAAATCACTTAAATCTGACTGACTGAAACTAGGAAAAGAAGCTAGACATACAGCAACAGATAACATCCCTGCTATTGTTTTAACGCGATGTAATTGTTCACGCTTGAATAAGTCCATGCTTCCTGCCCTTCACTTTGTAAAAGAGTTATTCCCTTTACATTTCCAGTGAATTTAGTATTACTCGATATAATGTGTTCTGAATCCACCCCGAGTATTAAAGGAACTTAGACCAATAGACTAAAATGTATCCTAACCCCCACTTTTGTACTATATGGAATTATCAAACTACACGAACTAAGACATTGATAAGTAATTAAAATATTAAAAAGCGCCATTAAAATGACATATAACGAAAGGTTGAGCTGCAAAGCAGGAATGGAAAACAAGATTAAGTATTGGACAAACAAGATTGACTAAAATGGATTACGAATTTGAGCAGAATAAACTTGATTTATACTCATCACACAAGTGATAAATACAGTGTCCAGATAAGCAAAATTACACTGACTGTTTGCCAAAACTTTACAGGGTTTCGCTCAATAAAAGGAATGCTTGTTCTAGGCTTAGCCTTTGCTGGCGTGGTTAAAGCGTGAATAAATTCATTCGTATCAACAAAACGAAATGAAGGCTCTATAGACAAGGCTTTTTCTAATGCGGTATCCATCCACTCCGGAACCATAGGGTTTGTTTTGAAAACAGGTACATAATTTAGCTTTAAGAAGTCGCTGCGCTGATGGCATTTTGCCAACTGACCTTTAAAAGGTTGCTCACCTGCTAACATTTCATACGCTATCACAGCAAATGAAAACAAGTCAGCACGCCCGTCAGCTTGATACCCTAAAATCACTTCAGGTGATGTGTAATCTGCAGTGCCAAGAATTTGATCGCGTTTTAGCGGCGTTGTTATTTCGGCAATACCTTTAATATGGCAAGCGCCGAAATCAATTATTTTCACCACCCCTTCACGAGTAATAAAAATATTATCTGGCTTTAAATCTTGATGTAATGTTTCTTTACGATGAAACGCGCGAATGCCTGTTTCAATTTGTTTGAGTAATTGTAATACATCTTCAACTGGACCTCGTTGATGTTGTGCCATCCAGTCAGCCAAACTTAAGCCTTCTAAATATTCTGTTAAATAATAGAGCGCCGACTTATTAAGGTGGTGATCAACGACTTTAACTACATGTTGACTATTGATTCGGTGGCCAATCCAGCTCTCAAGCATAAATCTCTCTATATATGCACCATCATCAATATAATTAACTGATGGAGTTTTCATACAACGTACTTCGCCTTGACTATTTTTGACAACATACACCTGGCTGCGCTGACTTTGGTGAATCACTTTTATAATTTCGTAATCATCTAAACGCATTCCTACTTCCATTGGAGGCGGAAAAGGACGGCTAGCAAGCTTGTGATAAACATCGTCTATCGCTTGAGTGGGTAATTGTGAAACTGAAATTAATTGAGCACTAAGGTTGTCTTTACTATCAAACTTGAAAGCTTTGTCAGTGAGTTGCTGACAGAAGTGCTCGCAAGCTTGATCTGAGATCGTGATATTATTTTCTTGAAATACAGCTAACATCTTTTTTAATTCATGATCAGTCAACACATCATGAATACCATCAGTTGTTAGTAAATATAAGTCACCAACCTCGACATTCAGCTGCTTATAATCAACCTCAAGGTTTACATCCATACCTAAAGCTCGGGTTAAATAGCTTGTATATTCATTTACTGATGTGCTGTGATCTCGGGTTATTTTAACTAATTCGCCTTGCCTGAATCGGTATATTCTAGAGTCTCCAGCATGCAACATGTGCGCAGAACAAGACTTAAATACCAAAGCACTAAAAGTGCAAACATAGCCTTTACGAGCATCTCTATAGTCTTGACCAAGACCATACAACCAACGGTTAAGTGCAGTTAATACTCGTGTACTTGACGTTAAAACACTCCAAGACTCGGGTGTTGAGTAGTAATCAGCGATGAAGTTAGATACGCTAATAGCCGATGCTTTCGCACCACCTTCAGCCGCACTCACCCCATCGCTGATAACACTCACAATACCTTTAGTGGTTAACATTAATCCGGTTGGAATTTTTATACCGATTGCGTCTTCATTTTCTGATTTTCGGCCTTTATCTGAATATTGCCCCGCATGCACTTCAAGAGCACCCGATATTGGTAATTGTTCTTGCTTATTGTTCGACAAAGTTAAACCAGTGTCTGATGATGACAATATAATGTCTTGTTCAACGTCGGTTTCTTTATCATGTCCTTTGTTAGTGACATGACTCAATGCTTGGTTTTTTAGATGTGATTGCATAAAACCCTTTAAACACCAACACCGTATCGCTCTAGTGATACGGTGTTAGTGATTGAGATAAATAAAAATCTAATTAACACTAATTAGTGTGACTTCACCTTTTTCATTCACCTCAGCCATATGACCTTTGGGCTCTGTCATAAAGAATAATGTGATGAAACCAATCACAGCGCTAATAGCAATAACGTAAAAGAATACAGAGGTTGAAACCATTGAGTAAACCGTTAAGAAAAACACCGCCCCAACATTACCATAAGCTCCTGTCATACCAGCAATTTGTCCAGTTAAACGACGCTTAATTAATGGCACGGCAGCAAATACTGCCCCTTCACCACCTTGAACAAAGAATGAACATGCCATAACCACAACAACAGCAAGCGGTAATGCCCAACTACCGTCTATTTGGCCTACCGCAAAGTATCCAACAGCCAAACCAGCGGTTAAAATGAGTAAGGTATTCTTACGTCCGAATTTATCACTTAACCAGCCACCACCAGGTCGAGACATTAGATTCATAAAGGCATAACTTGAAGCAACCATACCAGCTTGCGCCATGCCTAAGCCGAATGTTTCAGCAAAAAATAACGGCAGCATTGATACAACGGCTAACTCAGAGCCAAAAGTGGTGAAATACAGCACATTTAATACGGCCACTTGTTTAAAAGGATACCGCTCAAACTCTGGCACCTCGTTAACAAAAATATCTTTGTTAACTTGATAAGTTTGATAAATGTCCACCAGTAATATAAGTACTAAACCAGCATAAATTAACTGGGTTGTTTGCTCTGCTAACATACTCACGCCAGCAGGCGACAATTTCCATGCTAACAAGGCTAACGTAGCGTACATAGGAAGCTTCATAAATATCAATAAAGCAAAATCCCCTTTACTGGTGACTTCTAATCCACCTGCTTTTTTGGGTTTAAAATAAGTCGACCCCTTTGGTGTATCGGTGACATTAAAATAGTAAACAAATGCAAAAATTAAGCTTATTAACCCTGTTAAGCCAATCGCGTATCGCCATCCGTCTTCGCCCCCAAAAAAGATGGCTAATCCAGGTAAAGTAAATGCTGCTGCAGCTGAACCAAAATTACCCCAGCCGCCATAAATGCCTTCTGCTGTACCTAACTCTTTCGCTGGAAACCACTCACTGACGATGCGAATACCAATCACAAAACCAGCACCAATAAAGCCAATTAAAAAGCGCGCTAATGCCAACTGTTCAAATGAATTAGCCACTGCAAACATAAAACAAGGTATAGAACAAACACCTAAAAGCACAGAATAAGTTAACCTTGGGCCATACTTATCTGTCACCATTCCAATAATAATCCGTGCAGGAATGGTTAATGCAACGTTCAAAATCAACAAGGTTTTAATCTGTGATTTAGTTAATCCCAAACTATCAGCAATAACACTTAACAAGGGTGCCGCATTAAACCAAACCACAAAGGTAATAAAAAATGCAATCCAGCTTAAATGCAGCGTTTTCATCTTCCCCGAAAACGACAATAAATTAAATTTCTCAGAACTCATACGACATGTCCCTATGACTTAGCCAAAACCAATACTTGGCCAGCTTCCTTTTTAATTTCGTAAGGTGAAGCAACAAGTGCTTCATCTTCTAAACACACACCTGTCTCTAGGCTGTAATGTTGCTTATATAATGGCGATGCAACACAAAGCACTCCTTCCATATCGCAAATTAACCCACGGGCAAGTAGACTTATCCCAGTTGCAGGATCAACATTATCAATAGCATATAAACCATGCTTACCTAAATCAAAAATGGCAACTGCTTTGCCAGCAACCCAAGCTGCTACACCTGTTCCTTGAGGCAAAGTTGACTCATTACATACCGTTACCCAACTCATACTAGTTCCTCCACAGCTTCTTGCTCATTTTGTTCAGCAGTAATATCTTTAATCGCAATATTGCCAGCGCCAGATGATGCTGTATCGACTGGGAATCGTTGTTCGCGCACACGATGATATAGATGAGTTTCTCCCTCAGGTTTAGCTTCTGGGTTAACAAACTCATTGAAGCGAGCCAAAAACTCCGGTTTTTCAAGACTTGTTTTCCATTCACATTGATAGGCATCAACAACTCGACTCATTTGAGCATCTAATTCACTAGCAATCCCTAAACTGTCTTCAATTACTACTGATTGTAGATACTCAAGACCACCTTCTAGTGACTCCATCCACACTGAAGTACGCTGTAACTTGTCTGCTGTTTTAATATAGAACATCAATACTCTATCGATATATTGTATTAGTGTAGGCGTATCTAAATCAGTGGCAAATAAGTCACCATGACGAGGTCGCATGCCGCCGTTACCAGCCACATATAAGTTCCAGCCTTTATCAGTGGCTATCACACCTATATCTTTACTTTGCGCCTCTGCACACTCGCGAGTACACCCCGACACAGCAAACTTAATTTTGTGCGGACTACGTAACCCTTTGTAGCGATTTTCTAAATCAATGGCTGTTCCAACAGAATCTTGTACGCCATATCGACACCAAGTGCTACCCACACAAGATTTAACCGTACGAAGTGACTTACCGTAGGCATGACCAGTTTCAAAACCTGCTTCAATCAACTTCTGCCAAATGACTGGTAACTCTGATAATTTAGCACCGAACAAATCGATACGTTGTCCGCCGGTAATTTTGGTATATAAATCGTGCTCTTTGGCCACCGCACCAATCGCAATTAAGCCATCTGGAGTAATTTCACCACCTGCAATACGAGGCACCACTGAATAGGTGCCATCTTTTTGCAAGTTACCTAAATAAGCATCATTAGTATCTTGTAATTGCACATGACTGCTGTCTTGGTTAAGCACATATTTGTTTTGTAGCGAAGCAAAAATGGAAGCTGCAGCGGGTTTACAAAGATCACAACCAAATGTTGATGCTTCACCTGTTGCTGAGCGTTTACCGTGCTTAGAAATTAACGTATCAAAATCTTCAATACCTTCTACCTGGCACAAGTGATATAGAGATTGTCTATCATGCTCAAAATGGTTGCAAATGCCAGTATTACACTCAACACCTTCTGCAATAAGCGCTTCATCCATGACTTGCTTCACAAGTGCAGAACAACCTCCACAACCTGAAGCAGCTCGGGTACAAGACTTAATTTCTGCAATTGTGTGATTGCCTTCTTTTACAGAACTCACAATGTCCGCTTTTGTGACTTGGTGACATGAACAGATAATTGAAGTGTCTTTCAAATCTGCAGCTGACTCTTCACCTGTCATTAATAAATCAACGGCATTACCTTCAATTCCATCCTGAGATAAATAACAATCAAGCAAACGGTTATAGTCACTATTGTCACCAACTAACACAGCTCCTTTTAAGAATTTACCCGTTTCATCTAACCAAAGCTTTTTATAAATGCCCGATTGGTTGTCCGATAATTCCACAAACTGGGCATTTTCAAAGCCACGGCTTTCACCGATTGCAGCAACGTCGACACCAAGTAATTTGAGCTTGGTACTCATGTCTGCACCAGTAAAGGCAGTTGATGATGTTGCCGTATCAGTTAAGCTAGCCACGAGACTTGCTACTGCTACACGTGCCATTTGATATCCAGGTGCCACTAAACCAAAAATGCGGTTTTGCCATAATGCACATTCACCAATAGCGTAAACATCTGCTGCTGAAGTCAAACAATTATCGTCGATTGTGATACCGCCACGTTCTCCCATTTGCAATCCACTTGAACGAGCAAGCGCATCTTGAGGACGGATACCCGCAGAGAAAACAATCATGTCAGTTTCAAGAAAACTGTCATCATTAAAAGTCATACGATGCATCGCTGACTCGCCATCAATAATAGCGGTAGTGGCTTTTGAGGTATGAACGGTAACCCCTAGATCATTGATTTTACTCTTTAATAAATCACCCGCTTTATCATTTAACTGAACAGGCATTAATTGTGGGGCAAATTCAACAACATGAGTCTGCACACCAAGTGCCATCAAAGCATTAGCAGCTTCAAGGCCTAGCAGGCCACCACCGACGACGACACCCACTTTAGATTGACTAGCCGCAGCTTCAATATCTTGCAAATCTTCAATGGTACGGTAAACAACACAACGTTCTCTGTCATTACCATTAATGGGTGGAACAAAAGGATAAGAGCCTGTGGCTAACACTAAGCTGTCATAATGACTCGTGACACCATCTTCGGTGGTAATGCTTTTAGATTGTGTATCTAATTCAGTTATTCGGGTATCAAGGTGCAGCTTGATACCCCAATCTAGATAATCTTGCGCACTTGTTAACATCAGCTCATCAGCGCTGCCTGTTTCAAAGTATTTAGATAGTTGCACTCTGTCATAAGCTGGGCGTGGTTCTTCACCAAAAACCTCAACATCAAACTGCTTTTGAAGGCCTTGACTGCATAATTGCTCGATAAAATGGTGCCCGACCATACCGTTACCGATCACAACCAACTTAGGTTTTTTGTTGACCGTTGTCGGTGAATTCGACGTTCCTGTAGAATTAGCCATCGTTGGCTCCTTTTTTATTTTTGAAATCAAAAAACAAAAAGGCGCCGATCTCCGCAAGCAGAGATGGCGCCATTGCCTTTATTCCAATTTTTAAATTAAAACTTTATATACTTTGTTATTCTCATTGACTCTAAAACGGATGATAGTAAAGACGCCATTGCCTGCTATATCGTTTATCACGTTTTAAGTCATTCGAGCGTTAACGAATGCGTTTGAGTTAATTTCGGTATTATTCATTTATGATTATGTGTTGCATTGACTATGCCAATTACAATGTAAATATAAGTACATAAAAACAAAGGATTATATTTACAAAAGACTTACCAACACTAGGCTTTGCTGTTCGCACCATGGGCACACGCACCAATTTGATGCACACGCTTTGCTTCAAGTTGTTGCGCCGCTAAAATGATTTCATTGGCCATTTCAGCAAAACTGATCGACTTGTCCATAGCTTGTTTCTGAATCATTTTATGTGCTTGAGCCTCTGTCACTCCCTGACGTTGTAATAATGATTTAGCCCTTGATACACGTTTTAAGTCAGTGCACTTTTCATCTAACTCTTTGACTTTCTCAAGCATAGTTGAAGCACTATTAAAGCGAATTTTAGCCAAGCCAACTAATGACTTTAATCGTTTAGGTGTCAGTTTTTCTGGTACAAATGTCACTCGCCCACACTGTAATAAACTCTTTAATAATTCTTCATCCCATGCGTACGCATTAACAATAATTGGCAGTGCCGTTACCATTAATAAACGCTCAATGAATACCTGTTGCAGTGGCGTCAAAGACTCAGTAAAAAACACCAAACAAAGAGCATTGCCTTTTATAATTTGGCGCTCTAACTGACTCAAAGAACTTGCTTCCATACACGGGTCGATACTACTCAACTCCGACATACAATCGATAAACACGTTTTCATTAGTAAATGAAGGATCACGATATACTAAGTTAACCACGACTAAGTCCTCACTTCACGCTGCTTACTTTGATACTCTCTTGATGAAGAGTGATCGTATGCAGTTTCACAAATAGGATTAAAATCTGAATTACCAGAGATAAATTCTTGTTGAATATCATTTTGTTGTTCGTCAGCCCAGTCAACTTGATTACTACACGTTAACTGTTGATTATTAATGCTATTTTCAGACGTATCAAATTGGTGAGCATTATGAATAGATAGCTTATTTAATTGAGTGACATTATTTCTACATAACCAACTTTTACTTGCGTATGCTAAGGCTGTGTCAATTGCTAAATTCGGTGTTGATAGCATTTTCACTAATGCGACAGTCGCAGTAATACTGGCCATAGCTTGTTGTAATTGCCCATCAGTAAGTTCGCTTTCAGCAATATCTTCCCCGTGCCAAAGTTGTGCAAGCAAATAAGCTGGCAAGTCCGACTGCCCTACTTTAGCGCCAACAAATGCTTCAAGCTGAGTAGGAAGATCAACATGGTTCAATTCAAGTGTTTGCTTATCGCCATTTGCACCAAATCTAAGCAATCTTACACTTGTACTCACTCTTGGATTGATTTCTGTTTCACCTTGTAACCCCTTAAAAATCGCAATGTCGGCGTGTTGCTTTGCTAAAGTATCGCCAGCTTGCTGCTCTGCTAGTAACATTGCGACTTGTTGGTGCTGCTCATCTAAACCTGGGTGAAAATAACTACGTAAACTGAATGGTGCATTGGTAGGATTGATACAGCGAACTGACATTTGAATTAAACTACGTAGACCTAACTCCTGGTGCAAGCGGCGACAATCATTGAGTACAGGAACGATATCGGCAGAATTGACATAAATAATCCCTGTTTTTGCTAAATTAACTTTAGCTTGCTCTGCGGTAAAACACCGTGGAATGTCTAACGCCGAAATAAAAGACTCTACATGTCTTCGGTGAGGAAGAGACTGGCTGTCACCATGTAAAATAATCGTTTGGCCTTTGCGCGCGATGGTTTTAGCGGCTAATAATAACCATGGTAATTGCTCTCGCTTTCCAGCATATACCGGCCAATCTATGTCCGTATTAAGATCTTGCCATTCTTTGCCAACAAGCTGCTTTAGCCCAGAAGCAACGCCTGCAAGCTCTTCAACTGACTCACCTCTGACTCGCATTAGCATCATTGCAGCTGCCATTTGAGCAGATGATAGTTCCCCATTAGCGAAAGCCCTAATGAGATGAGATGCTTCGGCAAAATTTAAACTTCGGCTACCTTTCACGCCTTTGCCTAATGCTTTAACCAGCTTGCGGTTATCAAAGTCATCAGCATCAAGCTGTGTTTTTGAATGTTGTTCAACCATTGACGACCTCGGCCATTGATGTCGTACTGACATCAGCAAGTAAAGCAGCTAGCTCTTGCCCAACAGCAACCACTTCACCAATAATAATCAGTGTCGGGCCAGAGTCTTTAATTGTTTCAGCTTGTTCTGCCATCGTTGAGACATTGGCATAAGTCACTAATTGATTGGGTCTGCCGCCATTTGTGATAAAAGCAACGGGTAAATCAGCTGGCGCATCCACAGCGAGTAGCCCAGCTGAAATAGCCTTGGCCTGCTCTTTACCCATATAAAATACCAGTGTCGACTCAGCTGCGAGTAATGCTTTCCAATGTGTGGGGGCTTGGTCAAACTTAGTTCCCGTCACTAAAGTCACTGAACGTGCCGTTCCTCGAAAAGTAAGCGGAATACCCGTATTCGATGCGCAACCTAATGCCGCTGTTACTCCCGGTGTAAATCGGCTTATCAGGCCATTTTTTGCTAAAAATAGCGACTCTTCAGCACCGCGACCAAAGATATGCGGATCGCCTCCTTTTAGACGAACAACTTTTTTTCCTTGAAAGGCTAATTTGGCCAACAAGGAGTTAATATCATCTTGCTTATAACTAGGTTGGCCACAACGTTTTCCGACAAAGTGTCGTTCACAATCAACTGAAACGAGCGATAAAATATCACTGCTTACTAGGCTGTCGTAAACTAATGCGTCAGCTTGAGAAATAATTCTAGCGGCTTTAATGGTCAACAAATCAAGTTGGCCACAACCTGCGCCAACAATCTCAACCTCACCAGCAACTAACTCGCTGCTAGTAACTTTAGAAGGATTACTCCCAGCAACACTATGGTTCACTAATTGACTGATTGAATGACTCATCACGCCACCTCCTCTTGAGTTGATTTAGATTGTTTTTTATTTTTTACTGCCACAGTCTCTATAGCCATATCTTCAAGACCAAGTAGCCAAATATCACTTGCACATTGCACCACTTCACTATGGCAACTGCCGCATTGCTTGCCACAACCCAATTCTGACTGTGTCTGTTCAAGCGCTTGTTCAAAATCACCTTGGTTCAATATCGCTTCATTACCACTTGTTCGATGAGCAAACACCAAATTATCTAACGCTTGCAGCATCGAATCCTGAATTTTGGCCTCTGTGACACCAGTACATGCACAAATAAGCGGACTGTTACCAGCTTTAATCAGTTGATGTAATCGGTTCATTAGCCCTGTATCTACTGTTTCACCGATAAGAAGATGCATCGGCTCAAGGGCGACTTCAACTTGCTGCTTACTTAGCAATTTAAGCGACACTAATTGGCCCAGATTCATATTGCACTGCACATGAATAACTTGCTTATTCAGTAAGCTCACCGTCCATTTTAAAGAGTAACTAGTAGACTGAAAATTAAAGCCTTTCTCCGCATCATCAAAAGCGATGTGATAACACTCACCCGCTGACAAACTTTGCTGAACATTCCAACATGTGCCGGTAAATAACGGGTCATGCTCGCCAAAGATAACCCCTTGTAATGCCAGCTCTACTTTAGTAACGGTTGTTGCTTGGCATTTAAAGCCAGGTTGCTTCGATATTGGGTCTAACTGACTATTTAGTGCTTGATTCACTCCTTTACCAAGGGAGAACTGCGAAGACCAATGCATTGACATGAAAGCCATATCGGGAGATTGATTGTCGTCGGCAACAACCCTTGCCGTAGCTTGAACACTCGATGTGCTTTGATCGCAACTTGCTAAATCACGCTCAGCATCAGGTGTTGCAAAACACACTAAATCGCCTTCATTTAAATCAAGCTGTTGAATTTTGATTGGATGTAACGCGACAAATGGCTCAGGAATACTCGCCCTAAGGCTGGCAATGTGGCCAGTGCGAGTCATGGTATGCCACTGATCTCGACTGCGGCCACTATTGAGCAATACTTGATGTTGACCGACACTCGACTCTGACTTGAGCGGCTGTGTTGCAATAAACTGCGCTTTAGTAGAAGGCGTTGAAAAAAGCCCATCTTGATATAATCGACGCTCAGTTTGTCCAAGCATTGCGGCACTTGTTACTGGCCATTGAGTTGGCGCTAATCCGTCGTACTCAGCATCAGTTAATTCACTCATGCCAGAGATATCAAATTGCTTTTCAGGAAATTGTGCTTTTACTGCTTTTGAAAGCTGAGCAAACTCTTTAAACACAGCCGCACTGTTTGAGAATGTAAATGCTGCGCTATACCCCATTCGTTTTGCGACTTCAGCGAGTGCCCACCAATCAGGTTTTGCATTGCCTTTAACGGGTATAAAGCCACGTTGACGACTGATAACACGTTCGCTGTTAGTGACAGTGCCACACTTTTCTGACCAACCTAAAGCAGGTAATAATATGTCGGCCTGTTTTGCTGTTGCGGCATCTTGGGTGATATCTGATACCACCACAAATGGGCAAGCATCAAGTGCCTGCTGTACTTTGGCAGTGTTCGGTAATGAAACTAACGGGTTTGTTCCCATGATCCATACGGCTTTAATTTTGCCATCAGCCATCGCATCAAATAATTCAACTGCAGTTAACCCTTTATCTTTAGCAATGGATTCGGTTTGCCATACATCTGCTAATAACTGTCGTTCAGGAGCAGAGAATCCCATATGGCAAGCAAGCTGTGTGGCAAGTCCACCGACTTCTCGCCCGCCCATCGCATTAGGCTGACCAGTTAAAGAAAAGAAACCACAGCCAACTTTACCAATATGACCAAGCGCGAGATGGCAATTGATGATTGCATTCGTCGAATCGGTACCTGAAGTAGACTGATTCACTCCCTGACAACTGGCAGTAATGACTTTCTCATGGGCAATAAATAACTGATAAAATTGGGTTAATTCGCTTACCGTTAAGCCTAAAGACGATGCAAGCTGGTCAGTTTTAACAAGATCAGTTTGTGAAGATAGGGTGTGAAGTACATCATCAAAACCTTCTGTGTGCTCATCAATGTACGTCTTATCTTGAGCCTCATTTTCAGAAATAAATTGCAATAAACCATTAAACAACAGACTGTCAGTGCCAGGCGTAATTTGTAAATGAAAATCTGCTTGAGCCGAAGTGGCCGTTTTAGCTGGGTCAACCACAATGATTTTTGTACCAGATTGCTCGCGCGCTTTAATCATTCGTTGAAATAAAACAGGGTGAGTCCAAGCGCTATTCGCCCCAACTAACACAATAACATCCGCTTGCTCAAAATCGTCATAACAGCCCGGCACAACATCTTCACCAAAGGCACGCATATGCCCACTCACTGCAGATGACATACATAAACGTGAATTGGTATCTACATTGGCTGTACCAATAAAGCCTTTAGCAAGCTTGTTTGCAACGTAATAGTCTTCAGTTAGCAACTGACCTGATAAATAAAAAGCCACAGAGTCTGGCCCGAACTCAGCAATTGTCTTTGTAAAAGTGTCTGCAATTGTTGTTAACGCCACATCCCAGTCAATTGGCTTACCTGACTTACGTTTGGGATAACGCAGTGTATTAGGCTGAACCAAGCTTTCTAGTAACCGTTCGCCTTTAGCACATAACTGTCCTTTATTAGCTGGATGTTGCAGATCACCCTCAAGGTTATACATGGGTGCACTTGCTTTTGAGTTTTTCTGCTCATCGTTAACATGCGGCGTTACCTCTGCAAGAGGCGAAACACTAACACCACAGCCTATTCCACAATAAGCACAACTTGTTTGGATACTAGACCGGATATGAGACATGCAACTTCCTTTTACTGACAAAATTCTATGTCAATAACATCGCAAAAGTTGTGCCAATAGCCAAAGTGATGATTTTAAAGATGTTTTAAATTTGAGGGTAAGGTTTCAATCAAAAACTGTTCTAGATAAGTGCATTATTTTGCACCAATTAAGCGCAAACCATTGAAAACACAGCAATTTAAATACCTCTTTAGGGGTAGTTTAATTATAAGTCACTGAACATGCAGTGGGTTTTTGATATACAAATATCAGTCAATTTAAGGCGCTTGAATCAAAGCAAAAAAAAGCACCGTCATTAACGGTGCTTTATTCATCAGTTGTTACACAGTTCAACTAGCTCAATTACTGAGCAGAACGACCATCATCATGACAACTATCACAAGTTGGTACGTCACCCACATTCATATCATGTGGCGCGTGACAATCGGCACACATTAACATGCCGTCATGCGGTGCATGATTATCATCCATTTCAGCTAATGTGCCATGACAGCTTTGACACTGTTCAAACTCATACTCACCATCAGCAGATGGTTCACCATCAGCGTGACAGCTTTCACAGCCACCCATTTCGGCATGGAAATCAGCTAAGTTTTCATCTGACGCAAACGCGTTTGTTGACAATGTCAGTACAGCTAAAGCTGCTGCAAACAAAGCCACAAGAATTTTATTGCTCACTATAATACCCTCCATTTGTGATAATAAAGAAAACGATCATCAATTAGCTTTCTTAGTTATCGGTTATCAGCACGACATTTTGACTCAATATTTTGGCTCAATACTTTGACTCTACAATAAACTTAGCTAACACTGCTTAATTTAGCAACAGTAAATACAACTACCCAAGCCTAACATTGAACCTTCTCCCTTAACATGCGTCACGCGATGTAACCACAAGATTAAAGTGGTCATCATTCTACTCGCACAATTTCAAAAAGAAAGTATTAAAAAAGGAGCCCTTGGGCTCCTTTTCGCAATCTTATTAATGTATTAGCTGTTTTTAAGTGCGCTAATGCGTTTGTCTAACGGCGGGTGACTCATTAAGAATTCAGCCATTGAACGCTTACCATTAATACCTAATGCAGCCATTTGTGCTGGCATTGCACCTGTTTCTGGCCCTGTTTTTAAACGCTCTAATGCAGCAATCATTTTATGCTTACCTGCAAGTTTAGCTGCGCCTTCATCGGCTTTAAATTCACGAATACGTGAGAAGTAAGCCACAATCATTGACGCTAAAATACCGAATAGCATGTCCATGACAAAAACTACGGCCATGTACGCAAACATACCTAAACCTTCACCATCTTCGCTGTTATTAGCAACGACGTTGTTAACAATGCCAGCAACAACACGAGCGGCAAAAATAACGAAGGTATTAACAACACCTTGAATTAAGGTCAATGTCACCATGTCGCCATTGGCAACGTGGCTAACTTCGTGCGCTAATACGCCTTCAATTTCGTCTTGAGTCATACCATAAAGTAGACCAGAACTCACCGCGACCAATGCATTGTCTTTACTTGGACCTGTGGCAAAAGCATTCATTTCTGGTGATTGGTAAATCGCCACTTCTGGCATTTTGATACCCGCTTGCTCAGCTTGACGGGCAACGGTTTCAACTAACCAACGTTCAGTGTTATCACGTGGTGTTGTAATGACTTCACACCCCATGGTCTTTTTAGCCATCCACTTAGAAATCGCTAAACTGATGAATGCACCACCAAAACCGAACATGGCAGCAAAAATTAATAACCCGCTCATGCTTGAGGTACTCACCCCAAGTAACGACATCACAATCGAAGCAACTAGCAAAATTGCTAAGTTGGTGCCAATCAATAACATAATACGTAACATTACAACTCCTATCTGGCACTAACGCCGCTTAAAACTTTCTAATAACGTACAACCATGTCTTCATGCATGATTGTTTAAATCTTTTGCCAATTCTACTTTTTACATTGAGTGTATGGCGATAGCTCAATGCATAATGACATAATATGTCCTGTTAGGTTATTTTCAAGGTGTCATCGAAAAAAATGACATAAAATGACAAGTTCTTGAAAATATCACATCAAGCCTAATCTCAGCTGAATGGTCTTCGTTAAATTATGACTTAATCGCTATCAGAGATAAGAAGAGCGCAAAGTCTAGGTAGATAAGATTAATCCAAGCTTAAATTTATCCTCCATTAATCATTTTCCATCCACTTAGGTTATGGTTTGTAATTAATCTTTGTTAATATCCAATAAATATAAGAATAACTAGCGATTAATTAAACAGTTAAGGAAATCGAAATGGCCGTAAATGCATTAATGCTCAGCAGTTCACGTGAAGGCAATACTCCCTATTTAGCCCATGCCATTGAGTTCATCAAACCGCTTACGACTCACGCAAAAAAATGGGTGTTTATTCCCTACGCAGGCGTGAGTGTCGATTATGATAAATATCTTGCAATGGTCACCGAAGGTTTAGCCCCACTGAATATTGAAGTCAGTAGCATTCATCAATACAGTGACCCAAAACAAGCGATAAAAGATGCAGATGGAATTTTAGTTGGCGGCGGTAATACTTTCCAATTATTAAACGAGTTATACCGTTACGATTTGGTGCATTTATTAAATGAGCAAGTGAGCAATGGTAAGCCATATATCGGCTGGAGTGCTGGCTCAAATATTACAGGGCTGAGTATTCGCACCACAAATGATATGCCAATTGTAGAGCCTGCTTCATTTACTGGCTTAAAACTGTTGCCATTTCAACTAAACCCGCACTACACCAACTATCAAGCACCTGGTCATAACGGTGAAACTCGAGCGCAGCGATTACTTGAATTTACGATTGTCGATCCTATTACGCCAGTTATTGGTATTCAGGAAGGTACAGCCCTTTGGCGTCAAGGTGATACTCTCTCACTTGTCGGTGAAAAAGACGCATATTTATTCCATGGTAAAGAACAAGAGGTCGTCATTCCTGTTGGCAGTGATTTAAGCCATTACTTGGATTAATCTCTCATTAATACTGGGTAGGTTCTGCATAAAACCTTAGCGATTGAATCATACCTAACCAAAAAAGCCTTAAATTCATATTGAATCTAAGGCTTTTTAACGCTTTTAACGCTTTTAACGCTTTTAACGCTTTTAACGCTTTTAACGCTTTTAACCGCTAAGTTAACTCAGCGATTTAGAAAGTATAATTAACTTTAAGACTGAAATAACGGCCCGGTTGCGTGTAATTATCTTCTGTCACACCTAAATTAGACATTAAAAATTTAGATTGACCAGCCACATCAGCGTAATCAATGTACTCAGTGTCAAATACGTTAAATACCCCGCCACGTAATGTCCAATTATCACTTAGCATGACATTAGCCGTGATATCAAATACTGCGTAACCAGCTGTATTGTAAACTTCGTTAAAGCCCATATCTGGCATGCCCGGAATTGGAGGGAAGATATCTAAGTCAGTTGTTCTGTCCATGTTATCAGCAAAACGAACCGTCAACCCAAAATCCACTTCCTTATTAGCAAGGTAAGTGTAGTAATTCATCCCAACATTACCTTTGAGCGGACTAACTGAATTTAAATAATCACCGTTTTGATCTTCACCATGGGTGTAAGCAATGTTACCCCATAGTTCAATTTCATTTGTAAACCAGTGGCTAAATGACGCTTCAGCACCGTATAAAGTCACTTCATCGTAGTTGATATATTGATACTCAAGTGACTGAGGTAGTGCGCAGCCGAAAATACCGCCACACCCAACAAATTCCCAATCAATATAGTCTTTGGCTTGTGTGTAGAATGTGGTCAATTCGTAACGTGTATCACCATGATGACCACGAACCCCTATCTCAACAGTATGGCTTGATTCTGACTCTAAATCGTAGTTTGCTTGAATCAATACAGGGAATGGCATTTTGCCATCTTTAACCTCAAGCTCACCCCATTTTTGATCAGGTGTTGGCATTTTATAACCGTACGCATACTGAGCGTATACGTTGACGTTATCGGTCATATGGTACACAAGACCTAACTTAGGTGACCAAAAGCCATCGCTCATCTCTTCAAAATCAGCAGGATCACGACCAGCATCTTCAGCTTGTTGTTGATCAGGTGTATTGCTGAAGTAATCGTAACGCAAACCTAAAATGGCATTTAACTTACCATCGTAAAAAGTAATATCATCTTGAATGAAAGCACCAACTCGTAAGCTTTTAGTATCTGCAAAAGAGAAGGTATCCGTATCAGATGGCGACCAGCTACCATTGTCATCAATCACTTGATAATCACGAGGGCGGCTCATTTCTGATTGTTCAACATCGAGGCCATAAATAATATTGTGATCGTGACCCGTTAGCGATAATGATTTAGCAAACGTACTTGCAAATCCAACACGGTACTCATCAAATTGGTAATCTCTTTTCTCGGTAATGTCACGAATACCGCCTTGGGCGCCATCATAATAATCACGTTTTTCAGTTTGATCAGTTTTACCGTAATACAAAACAAAATCGACACTATCGTGGATACCACGGTCTTTAGTCGAACGAAGACGCAAAGAGGTATTTAACGCCTGTGTTTGACGGTCGTAGTCAATTGAACTTAAGTTATCTAAGCTGTTTTCCCAGCGATCTAATTTCTGGTTCATGTAATCCACGGTTAACTGTAAGTTAGTGTCATCATTGAAGTGATATTTGCTTTTTACGATAAAGCTATCAGTGACAAGATCACTATCAGGCAAAGTACCATCGTAGTTTTGCTGCTCTTCACCTTCACGGCGTTGATACGTTACTAAGTTATCAAAATTTCCTGCAGAAAATGCACTAGTAAAACCCGCAGTGTACTCATCATTCATACCTGTGTAACCAGCATTCGCCGAGAAGTAGTAATCTTCACCACGTAAATAGTCATCAGCATCTTTAGTGGTCATCACAAGAACACCACCTAATGCATCTGAGCCATACATCGTTGATGCAGCTGCTTTTAATACTTCAACTTGTTTTAAGCCTTCGACTTCTGTCAGGCCACGACCTGTACCTTCAGCACCTGGGCCTAATGGTGATGCGTATTGATTATTTACACGAACACCATCTTTAACCATCATCACACGGTTTCCGCCGATACCGCGAATAGTCACTGAGCTAGGTTTGCCTGCGCCACCTTTAACATCAACAGCGGCTTCATTTTTGAACAGCGTTGCGAAATCTGAACTCATGTTGCGAGCAATAGCTTCTTCATCAATTACAACAACTGAACCAGCAACTTGATCTAATGTTTGCTCAACACGTGAGCCAGAGATAACAATCACTTCATGGAAGTTAGAGATAGATTGTTTAATGTCTTCTTTAGATACAACTTCATCGGTATCTGCCATAACCTGAGGGGATAATGCAGCAGCAATTGCAGCACTAATTAATTTAACTGAAAGTGGTTTCATCAACGCTATCCTTAATTAAAACTTAATAGGAATTAATCTCATCTCGAATTGCGCAGGAGTCTACCATGAAGTATTTTTCACATAGCGATCTCGATCCCAATATCCATTTATCGTGAATAAACTCATTGAGAATTTTCGCTTATGTTTCATTGATGTAAAAACTTTTCAGAATAATATTTACCAATATGAGTCAAAGCTAATTTAAAAAATAACATTTGTCACTTTTTGCATCTAACATCAGTCGTCAAAGCAACACCATCTAAGTTAAGCTTTGGGTTTACATGCCTTTAATAGCCATGAATGTTGACTCAATAATGGTGATTGAAGAGGACTAAAGTCACTTTCAGTAAAATATGGAGTGAAATATGGAGTAAAATATGGAATGAGTACGTTGGCTCGCCAATATAATAGCGAAAGTATGACTCTGTATTTACTAGCATAAAACAGGTTTAGACAATGCTTACCTAAACCTGCTTTAGCAAGCATTAATCAGCGTTTTCTTGGTCAGTGATCTGGGCTAACTCTTCTTGAGTTAATACTCCTCCGCCAAGCGAGCGGTAAAGCGTAATCAGCGATAATAAGCGATCACGCTTAACTTGGCTTAAGGTTAACTCAGCACTAAATAAACTGCGCTGTGCATCCATCAAGTCCAAAGAACTTGAAACTCCATTTCGATAACGCAAAGTGGCTAAGCGAGTGTACTCTTTTGACGCTTCAACCAATTCTTGCTGTGCTTCAATCGCTAACTCTGAACGGCGAAAACTATTCATAGCGTCATTGACCTCAAAGTAAGCTTTGAGCACTGTACTTC
Source organism: Shewanella sp. MMG014 (assembly GCF_018100775.1). Taxonomy (NCBI): domain Bacteria; kingdom Pseudomonadati; phylum Pseudomonadota; class Gammaproteobacteria; order Alteromonadales; family Shewanellaceae; genus Shewanella; species Shewanella sp. MMG014. Next base: position 26,927 of record NZ_JAGJDZ010000008.1, on the reverse strand, counting down.
GATAATTTAAGTGTGCTTGATTAAATGCTTCTTGTGAGATGTCATATTGCGCAGCGATACGACCGGCATTAAATATAGGCGCAGTAATGCCACCAAGTAATGACCAAGTAACACCTTGGCTATCAAATATACTGCTAAGATCATCGGTTTCAGTGCCATAACTGCCTGTTATAGTAAATTGTGGAAAAAAGGCAGTTTTCGCCACGCCGACATTCGCATTAGCGGCAATAAGTTCTTGCTCTGCCGCCTTGACATCTGGTCGCTGAGATAACATTTGAGATGGCACCCCCACAGTAAAGCTGGTCGGGAACAACTGGCGATAAGCTGTAATCTCCTGCTGAGTTTTAAGCACTAATGGATAGTCAAACTCACCCAAGAGTATTTTTAATTGGTTAGCTTTTGCTTTACGCTCGAAATCTAAGTCAGGTAAAGTGACTTTGGCACTTTGATACTCAACTTCAGCCTGACGAACCTGTAAACCTGAAATCACACCATTTTGTTTACGAAGTCTTGCTAGATCGCGCTCTTTTAAGCGTATTTCAACGGTATTGAGAGAAATTAAATATCGCTGTTCAATATCCAACCATTCATAGTATCGAGATGCGACATCACTAATCAGGCTAATAACCGCTAAATTTAACGCTTCTTGCGCAGATAGGAAGTTTGCATATTCAGCTTCACTGCGACGACGGTTCGCTCCCCAAACATCTAGCTCCCACGATACCGTGCCATCTAAAGTAAACTCGTTACCATGTTCAGGATCGGTATTGGTAATCGCACTATCAATAGAGCGCTCTGCATCTGCATTAATGCCAAAAGCTGGATATAAAGCTGAGTCTGTTACCGTGACTTCTCTTCGTGCAGCAATTAATCTTGAGCGTACAGTTTCTAAGTCTAGATTCTGCGCAAGCGCATGACTGATAAGCACTTGTAAATCTTCATCAAGATAAAACGCTTTCCAATTAGCAAGCCCCAAATTTTCTTGAGACTCTTGTGCTAAATCATCATGATACTGAGCTGGGACTTCAATTTCAGGCCGCTGGTAGTCAGGCCCCATAGCGCAACTGGATAACAGTAACGTTACACTCGCCCCAAAAAGGATAGACAGATAACTTTTTCCTTTGACTCTAATCCCATCAACATCACCTTGTGTCGGGGCAGATAAGCTGGAAAATTTAAGCATGGTTGCCCTCCTCATTCGTGTCCGTATTTTGCACTTTTTGCACAGGATTTGACTTGGTTTCATTTGAGACTTTAGATTTAAACCAACCCACTGTCGTGACGAAAAATAACGGCACCATGACAATACCTATGGTTGTCGCAAACACCATCCCACATAAAATTGGAATAGAAATGCTTTGCCTACTCACAGCTCCTGGGCCAACAGACAGAACCAAAGGTAATACCCCTAGAATAAATGCCATTGAGGTCATTAAGATTGGTCTAAAGCGCATATTGGCAGCCTCTAACGCTGCATCAATTCGACTTTTGCCCTCTTTATGTAATTGATTCGCAAATTCCACAATTAAGATTGAGTTTTTAGCTGCCATACCAATCAAGGCGATAAAGGCCACTTGGAAAAACAAGTTACTTTCCATACCACTCACTAAGGTGCCCAGTGCCGCTCCCAACATTGCAATGGGGGCAATTAGCAGTACAGCAATCGGGATTGTCCAGCTTTCATACAGTGCTGCTAAAAACAAAAAGACAAATAACATGGCCAAGGCGACCGCAATACTCGTTTGATTTGCAGATTGTACTTCTTGGAACGTAATACCAGTCCATTCATAACTAAACTCATTTGGCAGCATTGGTTTTGCTACTCGTTCAATCGCTTTAATCACATCGCCCGAGGCATATCCTTGTGCAGGCGTAGCATTAATCGAGACACTACTGAATAAGTTATAATGGGTCACCGCCGCAGGTCCAACTGAGTATTCATATTTGGCTAACACACCAATGGGCACCATAGCGCCAGATGCCGAGCGTACATAGTAATCTTTAATTTGCTCTGGAAACTGACGATATTGCTCTTCTGCCTGAACCTTCACTCGGTAGACTCTGCCAAATAAATTAAAGTCATTTACGGTAGATGAATCAGTAAATGTTTTAATCGTGCTGTAGATATCTGCCACATTCACGCCAATGGCCATCGCTTTTGCTTCATCAACAGTCAAATGCAGTTGTGGGATTGCACTTTGTAGTGACAAACTAGCTTTAGCGATTTCTGGTTGAAGTTTTAATGCTTCTATCAGTTCATCTGCTGTTTCAGTTAACCCTTTAAAATTGGTACCAGATGTATCTTGCAGCTCCATTTCAACTCCTGAGCCGTTACCTAAGCCCGGAACAGCAGAAGGAAGATAAATATTAAAGTCCGCCTCTAAGATATCTTGAAGTGAACCTTGAATGTCTTTCATCACTTTTTGGACTGTAGCATCTGACTCTGCTCTTTCAGCCCAAGGTTTAAGAATAACTTCAAATTGTCCATTCGCCTGATTTGAGCCTGAACGTTTATTTTCCCCTGCTAGCGTAAATGAATATGCCACCGCGGGATGAGCTAAAACATGAGATTCAGCTTTTTTAAGTACAGCTTGAGAGCGATTAACCGTTGCACCGTCAGGCAAGGACATATCAATGAAAAAGCGGCCTTGATCTTCATCAGGCATAAAACTTGACGGTAAAGACGTCATAATGAAATAAACCCCACCAACCATCAATGCAAACAGTAAATAACTGCGTTTAGCATGCTTGGTTGTCAACGCCACCAGCGATACGTATTTGGTGGTACTCATATCAAGTTTATCGTTCATCCACTTGAAAAAACCAGAGCTCGGCTTATCGCCAGGTTTTAACAATAACGCACATAATGCAGGTGACAGTGTTAAGGCAACCACTGTAGAAATCAGCACTGCGACCGTAATCGCAACAGCAAACTCGCGATACATGATCCCGGTTATGCCAGATAAAAACGAAACTGGTACAAATACCGCAGCTAATACAAGACTGGTCGCCACCAGCGCCCCTGATAATTCCTTCATCGCAACGCGAGTCGCTTCAACCGATGATAGGCCCTTCTCGTTCATTAACCGCTCAACATTTTCAACCACCACAATGGCATCATCCACCACAATACCGATGGCCAGTACCAGCGCTAATAAACTCACCGTATTTATCGTAAAACCAAAAGCTAACATTGCTGCCAATGTGCCAATCAAGGACACAGGTACAGCAATCGCAGGAATTAAAGTGGCTCGCACATTTTGTAAGAATAAAAACACCACTAAGATAACCAAAATAAGCGCTTCTACTAGGGTTTTAACCACTTCATCAATTGAGTTTTCAATAAAGACAGACGCATCAAAAAAGACTTCCCAATTCATACCTTGAGGGAATTTTTCGGCCAGTTTCGCCATTTCTTTTTTAACGTTTTTAGTGACCTCTAGCGCATTGGCTCCTGGTAATAAATACACTTGTAAAATGGTCGCGTTAGCGCCATTTAATTGAGATTGTAATGTATAAGCAGAGGAGCCAAGTTCAATATCGGCAATATCCCGCAATCGAACGATAGAGCCATCATTATTAGCTCTTACTATGATTTCTTTAAACTGAGGAACGCTACTCATACGGCCCGCAGCGGTAATAGGTAATGTCATACTCAGCGCATCACTATTAGGCTGAGAGCCAATAGTGCCAGCTGGCGACTCTTTGTTTTGCGCTTTTATTGCACTAATAACATCAGCAGTCGTTAACCCATAGCCTGCCATAGTGTCAGGTCGTAACCACACCCGCATTGAATAACTGCGCGAACCAGTATTACGAACACGACCGACACCTGGAATACGTTTTAATGCAGACTCAATGTTAATTGTGCCGTAGTTACTGAGGTAAATTTCGTCAAAGCGTTCATCAGTTGAGGTTAACGCAAGCTTTAATAATTCAACAGAGGCTTCTTTTGACACTGAAACGCCTTCCGTTTGCACATCAATTGGCAAACTACCTGTAGCTTGTTGAGTCGAATTTTGAACATCAACAGCTGCCAAGTCAGGATTGGTTCCAACATCAAAAGTTATTGTGACATTGGCACTTCCTGAATTAGTACTTTTTGAACTCATATAAATCATGTTAGGTAAGCCATTGAGCTCTTGCTCAAGTGGCGTGGCAACAGATTCTGCAGCGGTAGTAGACGTTGCACCGGGGTAAGATGCCGATACTTTCACCTGAGGCGGCGTAATATAAGGGTATTGGTCAATAGGCAATTGAAACATGGAAATAAGGCCAAGCAACACAATAACGATTGATATTACGCATGCATAAACGGGGCGATTAACAAAAAACTGAGCCATTATTTTTGCTCCTGTTCTTGTTCCAATATCTGTTGCTGAAGCGCTTGCTCTTTTTCAATTGCATCTTCTTTTTTTAGATATTGTTCTGCAGTTAACGGCTCTGCGAGTTGGCCATGTCGAACACGATGCATGCCTTCGACAATGACTAATTCACCTGCTTTTAAGCCACTCTTAACCACTACACCTAGTTGGCTTTGGTGTTCAATCACAATGAATCTGCGTTCGACTTTATTATTTGGTAATACCACCATGACATACACGCCTCCTTGCTCAACTTGCGTTGCTTTTTGAGGGATCACGATGGCATCTTTCATTTCATTCAACTTGATGCGCACATTGGTGTATTGGCCAGGTAGAAGCTCTCTATTGGGGTTTGGTAATTCTGCTCGCACTTCAAAAGTGCCCGTTTCAGGGTTTACTGATGGGTCAGTAAAGCGAACATTACCTAAGTATCGATATTCACTGTCATCAGGCAAGGTGATAGTGACAAAACCTTCAACCGCTTTACCTTCTGCTTCTGCTTCTTGTTGCTCAGAATAACTGGTCATGCGTCGGCGAGCATTGAGGTAATCTAATGCTGACATATTAAAAGTCACATAGATTGGATCAACTTGTTTAACACGGGTCAATAAAGACTGGCCATTACTGCCAACCAATGCCCCGATATCAACTTCGGAGCGGCTCACTAATCCTGAAATTGGTGAGGTGATTTGGGTATAACTTAACTCAAGCTCAGCTTCTTCAAGCTCTGCTTTACTTGCTGCAAGACTTGAACGAGCCTGAGACAATATCGAAATCGCATTATCAAAATCTAATTGGCTAGCAGCATCTTGCTCATACAAAGGCTTTAAACGTTCAACATCTCGTTGTGACTTATCTAAAACAGACTGCTGAGACTCCACATTCGCTTTTAAACGGTTTACCACAGCCAAATAAGGTCGATTATCAATACTGTAAAGTAAGTCGCCTTCTTTAATGGCGCTCCCTTCAATAAAGCTTTTATCCTGCACAAAACCATCGACACGCGCCCTAACCTCAACATCGAGTGATGCCTTGGTTACACCGACATAATTACCGAATAAAGGCACCGTTGCCGTATCCACTTGTTCAACCACAACCAATTTGGGTGTGATAACAGGTTCTGGGGTTTCACAACCCATTAATAAGGTTACTGCTGCGAATAAAGAAAATGTCGCACGAGTTGCAGAGTTAAATTTTGCCATATCTATAACCTAAACCTTTTGTAGTGAACCGACGCTTCATTGTTTAAATTTTGTTAGTAAGATATTACTACATGTGATTGGGAAATGTTTGAAAAATCGGAGTTTTATTTAGAATTAAACATAGCAGAAAAATAGTCATCGTTTTTACTTATTGCGCTAATACCTCTGTTAAATAAAATAGAAGCGAGTCTCATTAATGACTTCGCTTTATATTAGTTAGAACCAATTAACGCTTAAGTCATATATCATCGCCAAAGTTCAACCTTCTTTATTAACAGAAACAATCACGCAAACTCTTGCTCAATTGAAAAGATATCGTTGAATTTTAGACAGGCCAAACTATCAAGTCATATTGTCGAGTAACACGCGAGCGCTCACATTGGATTTAAACATCATTTTCGTGGCTTTCACGTCACGATATAAACGCTCGTGCGCTGACAGTGAAAAGGTATCTTCTCGAGTCGTATATTGGCGAATCCAATCAATTAACATTGGCAAATTAGCATCTTGTGCTTGTTTGTCGGGATATTTGTGCGGCTCCCATGGACGTCGCTTTGCATTATCAACACATTCACTAACTGGCAGGTTTAGAAAAATAGCTTCTTCAGCAAAAGGAGCGACTAATGCTAATAAGTCAGCATAGCAGCCTTCAATCACCCAATTTGTATTCTTGTCTAAAAATGATTGAATATGAAGCTGAGATTGTTCGAGGGGTAATCGAGTGGGTGGATGAGATGCTTGCCACGCAATGGTGTCTAAATCTAAGTGAGAAAGCTGGTGACGCTTTGCTAAGGCACAAGCCAACGTCGATTTACCTGAGCCTGAATTACCGAAAATAATAACTTTGTTCATATCTCACCCTAGAAACGGTTCAATCACATTGACGTAAAACAAAAATTAAGTGGCGTTTTTACTACCTGATTCAATAAACTCATTCAATAAACTAATGAATTAACCTGACTTTTTTAAACTTACAATAAATTAGTGAGTGTAATAAATTTTGCTGCCTGTGCTGCACTTGGCTGACTTAAATGAGGAATATAGCCCAGAAATGGAGCCGACATTATTTGCTGTAAACTGGCTAAATTTTCTTGCTGATTAGCCATGTTAGGATCGACTTGATTCGCAACCCAACCCGCTATCTTTAACCCATCAGCCACCACAGCTTCTTGAGTTAACAATGCATGGTTCAAACAGCCTAATTTCATCCCAACCACCAAAATAACACCTAACTCGTTGTTAGAGTGTAATCGCTTAACTGAGTCTGACAAGAACTCACCATTGCCAAGGGGTAATCGCCAACCACCCGCACCTTCAATCAAGCTAAAGTCTGCACTCAATAGCGCCGCCAAAGGTAATGACTCCACAACCCCTTGCGCGGTTAACTTGACCCCTTGCGCGTTTGCTGCAATGTGTGGCGCGATGGCAGGTTCAAATGAAACAGGATTAATCTGCGAATATTCAAGTTTAATACTGGACTGAGCGATTAACGCTAATGCGTCGCTATTTCTTAGCCCTTGGGACGTTTGTTCACAACCTGAAGCTATCGGTTTTACACCTATGGTTGAGCCATTAGCGGCATGCAGCAATGCTGAAGAAACTAATGTTTTACCACTATCAGTATCTGTACCTGTGACAAAATAGAGCATCGCAATTCGCCTTATTTTTTAATCAAATGTAAGTAGGTAATTTGGTATGTCAGTGGAATACCTTGCTCAACTCTCAGTGATTCCGCTTTCTCAGTCAGTGCAAGCCAGTCTTGGCGGCCTCGTAAACTCACTGAGCCTTGCTTTTCTTTAGACTGAGTTTGCTGATGTGACTTAACTGACGCCCCAACTCCTTTGATGGAATACAATAAAGTGCGTAAGTCTGTAAAATATAAACTCTCACTGCAATGCTCAGCGTTTTCAATCTGCCAGTGGTGCTTATTTGCTTGAGCGACGATGTCATCAAAATGAGAAAAATCATTGTGCCCCAGCCCCAATTTGCTTAATTCAGGTAAACTGCCCGCAGACACAATACTAATTAAACAATGAGCACCTGGCTTTAATATACGATAAAACTCACTTAGCACTGCGGGTAAGTCTTCACACCACTGCAATACTAAGTTTGAATACAAACCATTAAATTGATTGGCACTAAGCGGTAATGCTGCAGCATCGGCACATAGCGTATGGTAATCAGGAAAATCTTGCTTCACCATAGCTAGCATTTCCGATGACAAGTCAACCGCCATTACCTGCTTGATTTGATTTTGCTGTGGATTAACTAAAGTAAAATCAGTACCAGGACCACAGCCGATATCAACAATATCTCCAGATAAAATTTGGTGTTTCAGTAATTTTTCTGCTGTTCTTCTTTGCAACACATCATGCTGTTTATAACATTTGGCCGCTTGAGAAAACTTTTCAGCTACTGGATTTTTAAAAGTCATCGATACTCTCAAATAGGAGATAACTGCAAATTGGCAGTGTATAAAATATAATTTTAATTGTGTGGATGGATTAATCTAGATAATGCCATGACCAACTGATTTATCTGTGTTTTTGTGTGCTGTGTATTAAGTGTAATTCGAAGCCTTGCTTGACCTTTGGGCACGGTGGGCGGTCTAATCGCGCCAACAAGTAACCCTACCGCCCTCAATTGCTCCGCAACCATAACAGTCTGCTCACTGCTGCCGATAATAACGGGTTGAATAGCGGTTTCAGACTCTGTTAAATCGATTTTTTCTTGCGCGCAAGCCTGTTTAAAATAGTGAATATTGTCTTGAAGCGAATTAAGCCGATGAGGTGAACTTTGGGTGAGTTTCACTGCCGCGAGCGCTAAGTGTGCATTAGCAGGCGATAGTGCTGTTGAATATATATAGTGACGAGATTGAGCAACCATGTAATCAATCACAGCTTGACTGCCTAATATCGCAGCGCCTTGACAACCTAATGCTTTACCGAAAGTCACAACTTGTATATCACAATATTGGCTAACGGAGCTGGCAGCCAATACCCCAAAACCATGCGCATCATCAACAACTAACCACGTATTATACTGTTGGCACAAGCCTTTTAACTCAGCTAACGGCGCTTTGTCACCGTCCATACTAAACACACTTTCGGTCAGTAATATTGATTCGGGATGACGAGTTAACAACTGCTCAGCATGCTGTAAATCATTATGCTTAAAGCGTTTAAGGCTTGCACCTGAATCCTTTACGCCGTCAATCATTGAAGCGTGGATTAACTTATCCGCTATGACGACATCATTGCCATCGACAAGTGTTTTAAGTAATGCTTGATTTGCACTGAATCCAGAGCAAAACAATAACCCAGCTTCATGTCCTGTGACCTCACACAAGTGTTTCTCTAAATCATGATGCGCTTGACTGTAACCTGAAACTAAAGGTGACGCCTTACTGCCCACACCATAACGATTTGCACCTTGATTTAAAGCGGAAATCATTTCAGCACTGGTGGCTAAACCTAAATAGTCATTGTGACTAAAGTCAATTACATGTGAAGAAACGCCTGTCTGATTACGCTTTCTAAGCAAGCCATCTTGATCCAGCTGTTGCATGCGCTGATTGATCTTATCGAGTAACGGATGACTTGCCATAAATACAGCCTGCTTTTATAACGAACAATTCTCTAGAAAAATCTTAAATCGCACCAGCGTCAAAGAACTGCTTAGTCGCCTTATCTTTTTTAGCATTGGCCTTAGCTAATAAAGCGCTATCAGATTCTATATTGGCAGAGGGGCCTTGTTCAGGATGAAGACCTAAACGCTTAAATAACGTCATGTCATCATTTTCTTCTGGATTCGGTGTGGTTAATAACTTGCAACCATAGAATATCGAATTGGCGCCTGCAAAAAAGCACATAGATTGCAGTTCATCAGTCATGTTTTCACGACCTGCCGATAAGCGAACTCGTGATTTAGGCATAATGATCCTAGCCACAGCGATGGTGCGTACAAACTCAAGTGGATCGAGATCATCAATTTTTTCAAATGGTGTTCCAGCTACCTTAACTAACATATTAATTGGCACTGAATCAGGGTGCTGCTCAAGATTTGCTAACTGTTGTAAAAGCCCTGCACGGTCAGTCGCTTTCTCGCCCATGCCAACAATCCCGCCAGAACACACTTTCATGCCTGAAGCACGTACATTAGATAAAGTATCAATACGGTTTTGGTAAGTACGCGTGGTAATAACATCACCATAGTATTCTGGCGATGTATCTAGGTTATGGTTGTAGTAATCAAGACCCGCATCAGCAAGTTCATCTGACTGCTCTTTTGACAACATACCAAGTGTCATGCAGGTTTCCATGCCTAATGCTTTTACATCCTTAACCATTTGCGTTAAATAAGGCATGTCACGCTCTCGTGGGTTTCGCCAAGCTGCGCCCATACAAAAACGAGAAGCGCCAGCGGCTTTAGCACTTTTAGCCTCAGTCAACACCTTTTCAATCTCTAATAAACGCTCTTTTTCAAGACCTGTATCATAACGAGCACTTTGAGGGCAATATTTACAGTCTTCTGGGCATGCGCCGGTTTTTATCGATAATAAACGACTAATTTGTACTTCGTTAGGATCAAAAGTTTCACGATGAATACTGTGTGCTTTGAACAGTAAATCATTCATAGGTAAAGCAAATAATGCTTCAATTTCTGCTTTGCTCCAATCGTGACGGATCGCTGACGATGACATGGTTAATCCTTTTTATTCATTTTATATTCGCTTGTTGTTGGGTTAGGATACCTTGAGCATGTAAACTGTCAATGCTACCAAGCAACACAACTTGACTAACGGTTAAAATATGAACAACCCATTACAACAATCTTCAGCTAATATTGATTTCGAATTTGATAAAAAGCATATATGGCACCCTTATACTTCTATGCATAACGCGGCAAAAGTAACCGGTGTGGTTAGTGCTGAGGGATGTGAGTTAACCCTAAGCGATGGCCAAGTTGTTATTGATGGCACCAGTTCTTGGTGGGCTTGTATCCATGGCTATAATCGTCCTGAAATTATTGAAGCCATGCAGTATCAATTAACCACATTAAGCCATGTGATGTTTGGCGGTATTACCCACGCACCTGCCGTTAACTTGTGTAAGCGCCTTGTGGATATGACGAGCCCTAATCTGACTAAAGTATTTTTAGCTGATTCAGGATCAATTGCAGTTGAAGTTGCGATGAAAATGGCAATGCAATATTGGCAAGGTAAAAACCAATTCAAAAAACAACGAATATTAACGGTTAAACGCGGCTATCACGGCGACACGTTTGCCGCGATGAGCGTATGCGATCCAGATAACGGTATGCACACCATGTTTGGTGACGCAGTCACCGAGCAATTGTTTGCCCCAGCGCCGACGTCTTCTTTTGGAGAAACTTTAGCAGATAATGATACTGCTGCACTCGAAGCCATATTACAGCAACATCACCACAATATTGCTGCACTGATTATTGAGCCTATTATGCAGGCAGCGGGTGGGATGCACTTTTATTCTGCTGAGTATTTAAAAGCAATTCGACAACTTTGTGATCAATACAATGTACTTTTAATCCTGGATGAAATAGCCACAGGTTTCGGCAGAATTGGAAAGTTATTCGCATATGAATATGCCGAAATCGAAGCTGATATTTTATGCTTAGGCAAGGCGTTGACAGGGGGGTACATCAGTTTAGCTGCGACAATTTGCAGCGATGAAGTCGCTAATGGCGTTAGTGACTCCCCTGCCGGTGTTTTTATGCATGGTCCAACTTTTATGGGTAATCCACTCGCTTGCTCTGCTGCAGATGCCAGCTTAAAAATATTACAAACGGGTCAATGGCAACATCAAGTGGATGCCATCGAAAAGCAAATGAAGCAAGAACTAGCCGAAGCAATTGAATTTGAACATGTCATAGATGTACGAGTACTTGGCTCAGTTGGCGTAATAGAAATGAACAGTGCCATTAACACCGGGGCACTACAGCAAGCATTTATTAAGCTTGGCGTATGGATAAGACCTTTTGGTCATGTACTGTATATCACTCCGCCATACACGATTAGCTCGGAGCAATTAACCACATTGACCCAAGCTTTGAAAACCATCGCTAAAAACATCACATTAGAGCAAGCTACGGCTGATACATTCAGTAATGGCTAATTATTTATCTGTGCAGCAACTCGCTTCAATTAATCATATTTTAACTGCTATAACCACTATCGTTAGACTTTTAAATTGATTAGAGCCAGAAATATATAAAGTCGCCAGACCTAGAAACAATTTCTAGTTTGGCTACTTAGCCTCTGCAATCATGCGCCGCATACCATAAAAGCGACTCATTAAGCTGATTGATACTAACTCCATGTTTGAGTTATGACTTCACAATCAGTGTTACCCTGTAAATTTTTCGAATACAATTAGCAAATACGATTAACATGTGCATATTGCAAGACACCACACCAACCAATATTACCAAAAAACATTACCAAGTAGACTTACCAATTAAGACTCATCTGTAGAAAAAACCAAAAAAGTTACATTGTTTTAATATAATCAAATCAACAATCTGATGATTAATTCAGCACTAATCGCTACTTTTAGCGACTAACACCTAACCAATCAACTTAAAATCTGACATAAACAAGCAGCCAACACTTTTATCCCTATTTAGCTGTCATTAAACCTCACCGCCAATCATTACCAGATTGGTAATAACATGTTGCATTAATTGGTAACGTGTTATATAAATGTTTCTGTTGTTTAAAATAACAACAATTGGTCATACCAAAAAAGGCAAGACCAAAGGGAATAATTTTCGGGGGAATTATGAAGCTCAACAAAATAAGTGCAATGTTTAGTGCGACTAAAAATAAATCAACTAATATAACGATTTTTGGTGCGACACTAACAGCTCTACTGTCTATGCCGACCTTCGCTGCTGATGCTGAAACTCAAAATGCAGAAACAGACGAAATTGAAGTCATTGCAGTTAAAGGGATATTTGGCAGTTTAAAAGCAGCTAATTTACTAAAGCGAGCCGATGATCGTATTGTCGATGCTATTGTTGCAGAAGACATTGGTAAATTACCTGATAATAACATTGCAGAAGCCCTGCAACGAATTACAGGTGTTTCTATTGGAACTGACTTCGGGGTGGGTGAGTCAGTAACAATTCGAGGCGTATCTGAAAACTTGATACTACTTAATGGTCGCTCTACTGCAGGTGCTGGTCGTGGCGGTATTGGATTGGATGACTTTCCTTCAAGCTTTTTGAAAACAGTTGAAGTCATTAAATCACCTACACCTGACATGATTGAGGGGGCTTTAGGTGGTACGGTAAACATGCAAACTATTCGTCCATTAGAGCTGTCAGAACCGCTTGTGGCAATTACGCTTGATGGCGAATATTCAGATAAAACAGAAAATACTGCACCAAATTTTTCAGCTGGTATTGGTAATAACTGGGATTTAGGTGATGCAGGTACATTTGGTGCTTCAGCTAACCTTGCTTATTTAGACCGTGAACTACGCCGTGATGAATATTTCAACAAAGTTGATTTGCTCGATAACATCGATATTAACGGTGACGGCGTTGTTGATGACTCAGGTGGACCTAATGGCAAATACTTACGTAGAACGCAAAGCACGTTAGAGCAAAAAACAGAAGAACGTGAACGTACAGCTTATGGTATTTCACTACAATGGGAACCTGTTAGTGCTGAAGCCAACATTTATCTTGATTTGAATGCAACTAAACTTGATGGTGGCCAATCTGCATACTCTATCTTAGATGTGGGTGGTAGCTCTGTAGCAAGAAGTGATTCTTACTATGACGCTAACGGTCAGCTACATAATTACGATTTAGATGGTGTCCTTGTAATTCCAAAAACTTGGAGTGACTTTACAACATCAGATACCACCTCTCATGCCCTAGGTGGTGAGTGGTTTATCACTGATAACATTGAATTATCTGCTGAATACTCAATATCAAAATCTAAAGAAAAACAAACAGCAAATGAATTTAACTTACGACCAATTGAACGTACAGATCCTACCCTTGATCTTGTAACACATACCAGTACAGGTAGTTCGTTTACGGGCAGTGGCATTCCTGGTTACACATATGCTGATTCAGGTATGTTAACTAACCCTGATAACTTAGTATTTCGTGAATTCTTCCATAAAACACTTGAAACTGACAATGAAGAACAAGCATTACGCTTTGACTTCAAAATCTCTGACATTGGTGTAGATTGGGTATCAGCGGTAAAAGCTGGTGTGCGCTTTACTGACCGAGATTATAGTGCCAACCGCTATGACCTAAAACCTATCAACGGCAACACTACCCTTAAAGATTCTTATAAAAAAGCAACCAATGCTGACGGACTCTATAGCCCTATTTGGATTGATAATCCTGTACTGGCTGACAGCATGAAAATCGTTAACATGAGTAATTCATTTGACCAAACAGGTGTAAATGGTCAAAACGATTTAATGACTTACAATGTTTATGATGCTGATTTACTACAGAACACTGAAGCCACTTACGCATTAGTTCAACAAATGCTGCAAGGTACTTCTTATGCCATGAACGGCTCATTAGCTGACAACATGGTAGAAGATAATGGTGCATATAAAGAAATTAACGAGAAAACCAGCGCTATCTATGCTCAATTCCATTTGGATTTTGATGATTTAACTGCTGTATTTGGTGGTCGTTATATTCAAACAGAATTAGAGTCTAGCGTTGTTGCTTCTGTTGATGCCAATGGCAACAAAATTCTTGATACTGGCGAAAACGATTATTCAGATTTTCTCCCTAGCTTGAATGTGACCTATACCCTTACAGATGAAACCTTAATGCGCTTTGCTGCTGCAAAAGTTATGCGTCGTGCAGACTTTGATGAGCTAAGCCCAGCATTATCAATTGATAACTCATTAGTGACGGGTACTCAAGGTTCTTACCAACTAGAACCATACCGTGTGACTCAATATGACTTATCTGTTGAACACTATTTTGGTGATGGTGGCATTGTTTCAGCTGCACTTTTCTATAAAGACGTCAATTCATTTACACAAACAGACAGCAGCTGTTTAGCTGACCCAAGTACTGTAGATGGCCAAAACACGACTGAATGGGGCAACGTTTGTTTACTGGATACTGCAGGTCAAAGCCAAGGTGACGTAAACTTTGCGACCGAGGCACAAGGTTTAGCCTACGTTGACTCAGAAAAAGCTGCGGGCAGAACAGGTATTGTTGTTGATACTGACGTTAATGGTGGCAGCGGTGAAGTAAAAGGTGTTGAGCTAGCTTATCAACAACAGTTTACCTTCTTACCAGGTTTCTGGTCTGGGTTTGGTGTCAATGCCAACTATACCTATGCTGATAGTGAGCAACCTGACGGCAACCCACTGCTAAATATTTCAGAGAATACAGCTAACGGTCAAGTGTACTGGGAAAATGACGACCTTCAATTCCGTCTAGCATATAACTGGCGCGATCGTTACTTATATTCTCAAGCAGAGAAACGCGTTCAAACAGTTGGTGCATTAGGTTATAACGTATTTAACCAAAATGACCCATCAGCAGATAACTTTGATGCGACTGTGGGTAACAACTACCGTGAAGCTCGAGGTCAATTCGACTTTTCTGCAAGTTGGGATATCAATGAACACTTCACTGTTGTTGGTAATGTTGTGAATTTAACTGGGGAACCAATTGAATACACTACAGAGCTAGATTCGGTATGGAAGTACAGTGAATCAGATCGTCGCTATACTGTTGGAGTTCGCGCTAGATTCTAATAAGCCACACTTAATAAGAGCCTTCCGCTACGGGTAGGCTCTTTCTTCAACAATCACCTTTCCATTAATGACAATAAATTTAGCGAAATTACATAACAACACAACTTAGCTTCACAGGTTAACTTACCAATTTAACTTTTGGTAAACCAAAACCCAACAAATTGGTTGACAATAAATTTATTATTAACTAATATTGGTAATAAGCTCGATTTAGATAATATTTACAAATACTTAATAGAATAGAGCATGTAAAACAATTAATTGCATATTCAAAAATGGACAGTTAATCCATGCAGCTAATTGACTAGCACTATTAAGCGTTGAGCAATCTTTGTTACTCAGATAAACATATATAAAAATTTTAGGAGTTAGATATGACAAAGCCAATCATTGGTTTCATCGGCCTTGGTCTTATGGGCGGCAACATGGTTGAGAACCTACAAAAGAGAGGTTATCAAGTCAATGTAATGGATCTAAGCGCTGAAGCTGTTGCACGTGTTATTGACCGTGGCAATGCAACTGCTTTTACATCAGCAAAAGAGTTAGCTGCTGCCAGTGATGTTGTTCAGTTTTGTTTAACGACATCAGCAGTGGTAGAAAAAATTGTATACGGCGATGATGGCGTATTAGAAGGTATTAAACCTGGCTCTGTGCTAGTTGACTTTGGTACATCTATCCCCTCTTCGACTAAAAAAATTGGTGCTGCACTTGCTGAAAAAGGTGTCGGCATGATTGATGCGCCTTTAGGCAGAACACCTGCACATGCTAAAGACGGCCTACTTAACATTATGGCTGCTGGTGACATGGATACTTTTAATAAAGTGAAACCATTACTAGAAGAGCAAGGCGAAAATGTATTCCACCTAGGCGCTTTAGGTGCAGGACATACAACTAAATTAATTAATAACTTCATGGGTATGACAACGGTAGCAACCATGTCGCAAGCATTTGCGGTGGCAAAACTTGCAGGTGTTGATGGACAGCAGTTATTTGACATCATGTCAGCAGGTCCTTCTAACTCGCCGTTCATGCAATTCTGTAAGTTCTATGCTGTCGACGGTGAAGAAAAACTTGGCTTCTCAGTTGCAAATGCCAATAAAGACTTAGGTTATTTCCTTGCAATGTGCGAAGACTTAGGGACTAAATCTCTTATTGCTCAGGGCACTTCTACTAGCTTACAAGAAGCGGTAGATGCAGGTTTAGGTCAAAATGATGTTCCTGTCATTTTTGATTATTTCAGTAAGTTAGAAAAATAATATCGACATCGATATTCCTAAAAGATTGATTGTTCTATTAGCTACACCGTTTAACTGAGTTTAAAAAGCCCCTTATCTAGTTTGATACGGGGCTTTATTTTTCTAGTCGCATGTTCTAAAAATCAATGTAATTAATCTTGCATACCGACAAAGCCTGGCTGTTGTTCAACATTACTCAACCACTGCCTTATATTCTCAAAGGGCGTTATATCAAAGCCACCTTCATGGGCGACATGGGTATAAGCAAATAAGGCAATATCGGCTAAACTGAATTGTTCTCCTAAGATAAAGGCTTTGTTGGCTAACTGTTCATCTAGTAATCTCAACACTTGTCTACCCTTAACGTGTAAAAGATCATATTCAGCTTGCCGCTCAATCGGCATGTTCTGATAAAGGCGAATAAAGCGAGCAACGGCTATACAAGGTTCGTGGGTGTATTGCTCAAAGAAAAGCCATTGATACATTAATGCTTTATCAAACTCATCAGTCGGTATCAGCCCAGACCCTTCTGCTAAATACCCTATAATGGCATTTGACTCTGCCAGCACCCTTCCATCATCAAGCTCAATAATAGGCAGCTTCCCTTGAGGTGATTTTTTCAAAAATGTTGCCATTTTAGTTTCACCAGCCATTATATCGATATCTCGCCAACGATAAGCTTGATTTAGTAACCTTAACGTTAACTTTACCTTGTAACAATTTCCCGACTTTACGTCACCATATACAGTTATCATCTTCATCCTTGCTTTGGTTAAATCTCACTATTTCATCACCTATTTTACTAGGCTTGAAATCAACGCTCTTAATGCAGCAGGTTTCACCATTTTAGCCATGTAGTGATAGCCACGCTTTTGTACATCATCAATGAGATCTTTGTTGGTATTAGCAGTGATTAAAATGCCCGGCAAATGCTCACCGTATCGAGAGCGAATTCCATCCATTGCATCCACACCGTTTTGATCATTATCTAAATGATAATCTGCTAAAACGATATCTGGAGCTACCCCTTTGAGGCCTAATTTAATGCGTGCATCAGCCAAATCCGTGGCACAAACAACATCACATTTCCAACGAGTCAGTAAACTTTCAAGTCCCGCTAAAATGGCTTCTTCATTATCAATACATAGCACTTTCACCCCTGCTAGAGGCTGAGTTGGCGTCGGTACCGGTTTCACGACTTTCTCTGTCACCGTTTTGCCCAACGGCACCATTATAGAAAATACCGATCCTTGTCCTAACTTTGATGTCACTAAGATTTGATGGTCCAGCACTTTACTGATTCTGTCAGCAATAGCTAAGCCGAGCCCTAGTCCACTAACGTTGCGACTACTTGGATGATTTAAACGTTTAAACTCTTTAAAGATTTCTTGCGTTTCATGTTCATCAATACCGCAACCAGTATCAAGAACTTGAATTTCAATAAAATCACCACGATGACGACAACCAAGTAATACTCTTCCGCCTTTTGCATAGCGATAGGCATTGGTTAAAAAGTTTTGTAACACCCGTCTTAATAGGGATAAATCAGAATTAATCGTTGCATTACACGGCATCATATTAAATTTGATTTGATTGTCAGCAGACATGGCTTCAAATTCAACGGCTAAGCCATTTAGTAATTCTCCAAGAGAAAAATCTCGACGATTCACCTCTACCATATCTGAATCTAATTTAGAAATATCCAGCAAGTCAGTTAATAATTCGCCAGCGGTGCGAAGTGAATTATTAATATGAGAAAGCGTGGTTTTTCCTTCCAAATCCAAATTCGGATATTGTGCAAGCGATGCTGTAAACAAACGAGCCGCATTTAAAGGCTGCATTAAATCATGCCCAACAGCGGCTAAAAAACGACTTTTAGAGGCATTCGCCATTTCTTCCTGGGCTTTTGCTTCAAGGAGTTCACTATTGAGCATCGCGAGCTCATAAGTACGCTCTTGTACTCGAGATTCTAATGTTTCATTCGCTTCTAATAAGGCTTTCTCTTGCTTGCGATATTGAGTAATGTCGGTAAAGGTCATCACAAAACCGCCATCAGGCATTGGGTTGCCCTGAATTTTGATCACTTTCCCGTCTTTTCGCTGCCGCTCAGATGTGTGCTCAGTACCATTACGCATATGTTGCACGCGTATATCGACTTGCAACTCTATGTCTCCCTCACCACAGTAGCCTCTGGCAGCATTAAAACGGATCACCTCGCTAATTGGCATGCCCTGTTGTAAAAAACCTTCAGGGTAATCGTACAGCTCAGCATATTTAAAGTTCCAAGCAACTAAATTCAAATCTTTATCGACCACACTCATGCCTTCATAAGCGTGCTCAATTGCGCCTCTAAGCATATCTTGGCTTAAAATAATCTTAGATGATGCTTCATCTACCAAACTGAATACTTCATCAAGGGCTAAGTCACGACCTTGTAATACTGAATCCATTACCAAAGAGGCACTAGAGGCACCTAATACCCCAGCAAGCATATGCTCTGTGTGTGACACTAAAGATTGGTCAGCCATTTTATGCCATGAATCACTACGCACAGCATCTGGGGAGAACTTACTAAAGCTTTCATATGCTCTAGTTGGGCTGACAAATCGACTGGCGAGAATTAACAAGTCTTGCTGGGAAATGGCAGTGTGTTTTCTGTTAGCGTCTTTTTTGTTTGAATCAGATTGAAGTGAGCCCGGATTGATAAAATGGCTAGCTTGAATACGCTCAGCGACACCCGCTCTAAACCATAATGAGCCTAATATATAACAAATAATATTAGCTAATAGGGCAATAAGCGTATCGTCAACCTCTGGGCTAATTGAGGCTAATAAGCCTGTTTCTTGCCCTAAACCAACACTGCCTTCAAATAAGATATAACACCATAAAGAAAACCCAACCGCTAAGCCTAAGAATACCCCAGAGCGATTACCGTACTTCCAATACAATCCACCGAGCAAAGCTGGTGCAAGCTGAGCGAAAGCACCGAATGACAATTGTCCTAAATGAGATAATGACTCACTATTACCGAACAATAAGTAACTTAAATAGCCTAATGAAAGAATAATAACGATGGCAAGACGGCGAGCATTAAGTAAAAAACGAGCAAATTGATTAAAATTAGTTCCACTCACTTTATTTGTGCGTAGCATGAACGGAACAATCCACTCATTACTGATCATAATACTTATCGTTACCACAGCAACAATTACCATACCCGTTGCCGCAGATAATGTACCTAACAACGCAATCACCGCCAGTACCGGTTGATCTAGTGCTAAAGGAAGATTAATCACGTAAGTGTCGGCGGCCACACTGTCGCCGAGCAATAATGTGCCAGCTAAGGCTAATGGCGCCACAAACAAGCCAAACATGGCGAGATATAATGGGAATATCCAACGTGCTTTTTTAAGTACAGACTCTTCAGCACATTCCACCACCATGACATGGAATTGCCTTGGCATACATAAAAATGCGGCAACACCCACAAACATCTCAGGCAAGAAAGAAGTAATATTTAATGAGCCATGTTTAATAATGTCTTTTTCTGCCGCCTGTTGCCAAATATCACCAAACCCATCAAAAAAGCCAAAAGTAATCACAAAGCCAACAATTAAAAAAGCAGCTAGCTTCACTAATGACTCGAAAGCAATAGCGACCATCATTCCAGGGTTATGCTCTGTTGCATCAAGCTTTCGTGTACCAAATAAGATAGCAAAGATTGCTAAAATAAATGTCATGACCATGGGGACGCTGACATCATTTAATGGCATGTTTTCAGGTTGAAATAAATTCAAGCTAAAGACCATCGCTTTTAACTGCAAAGCGATATAAGGCATGATCCCAAATAAAGCAATAAGTGTCACAATTGCAGCAAGGGTTTGAGATTTTCCATAGCGCGCGGCAATAAAATCTGCAACAGAAGTGATATTTTGCGCTTTTGATATGGCGACTATCTTACGAAGCATGCCAAAGCCTAAAGTAAAAACCAAAATAGGCCCTAAATAAATCGGTAAAAAAGACCACAAAGCATTAGCAGACTGCCCCACCGTGCCTAAAAAACTCCACGACGAACAGTAAACCGCTAGACTTAAGCCGTATATCCACACTTGCACCTTTTTGGTGATTTTACTAAACCAGCGTTCAGCTCCCCACGCTAAGATAAACAGCAAGGAAACATAGCAAATTGCAATTACAGCAACGACTAAGGTCAAATTCATAGCATTCTCTTTAATTATTTTTATGCTTAATATTTGTGCAATAAAACCGTTTCACGAATATGTCATGCTAACATGCGCAACAGGTTAAATATTAAGGATATTTTAAAACTAGACCAAGGTCTAATAGTGTTAACCTCACCTTGCAGACAATACTCTCGTAACGCTAATTTTGACAAAGGGAAGCCCTATGAGCTCGCAGTCTCTCTATAAAGTACCAGCAGATTTCGCCAACAATGCACTGGTAGATAACGATAAATATAAAAAAATGTACCAAGAATCAGTGGTAAATCCAGAAGGATTTTGGAGAGAACATGGTAAGCGTATCGATTGGATTAAGCCTTACACCAAAATCAAAAAGACCTCTTTTGATGATCATAACCTGTCTATCAATTGGTTTTATGATGGCACATTAAACGCCTCTGCAAACTGTTTAGATCGCCATCTTGAAAAAAATGGCGATAGAGTTGCCATTATCTGGGAAGGCGATGATGCAAATGAACAGCGTAAAATTACTTACCGTGAGTTACATACTGATGTGTGTAAATTTGCCAATGCACTTCGCAGCCAAGGCGTTTGTAAAGGCGATGTCGTCACGATTTATATGCCAATGGTGCCAGAAGCTGCTGTAGCCATGTTAGCTTGTGCTCGCATTGGCGCTATTCACTCAGTGGTATTTGGAGGTTTCTCTCCAGACTCCATTGCATCTCGTGTTATTGATGGCAAATCAAAAGTATTGATTACTGCCGACGAAGGTATTCGTGGTGGTCGTAAAATTCCTCTTAAACGTAGTATTGATGATGCACTGAATAATCCAGATGTTGATTGCGTCGAAAAAGTTATCGTACTCAACCGCACAGGCGGAGATATCGATTGGGTTGAAGGTCGTGATATTTGGTGGAGCGATGTAATGGCAACAGCTTCAGAGCATTGCCAAGCCGAAGAAATGGGCGCTGAAGACCCGCTTTTCCTGCTTTATACATCAGGCTCAACTGGTAACCCTAAAGGTGTGCTGCACACAACCGGTGGTTACATGGTTTATGCATCAATGACACACGAATATGTATTTGATTACAAAGAAGGCGAGGTTTATTGGTGTACTGCCGATGTCGGTTGGATTACTGGCCATTCCTATATGGTTTATGGCCCACTGGCTAATGGTGCAACGATTCTTATTCATGAAGGTGTACCTAATTCTCCAGGTCCATCGCGTTTAGGTGAAATGATTGATCGTCATAAAGTGAATATTCTTTATACCGCACCGACATTAATCCGTGCACTGATGGCTGAAGGCAAAGAGCAATTTGACGGCTTTGATGGCAGTTCGCTTCGTGTAATGGGCTCAGTAGGTGAACCTATCAACCCTGAAGCTTGGCGCTGGTATCACGAAGTCATTGGCCATGAGTCTTGCCCAATTGTTGATACTTGGTGGCAGACAGAAACTGGCGGTATCTTAATTAGCCCACTTCCTGGAGCAACCGATGCTAAACCAGGCTCTGCGACTCGCCCATTCTTTGGTGTGCAGCCAGCCCTAGTTGATAACATGGGTAATATTTTAGATGGTGCAGTTGAAGGTAATTTGGTCATTCTCGATTCTTGGCCAGGCCAAATGCGCACGGTTTATGGCGATCATGACCGTTTTGCATTAACGTATTTTAAAACTTTCCGAGGCATGTACTTTACTGGTGATGGTGCCCGTCGTGACGAAGACGGTTATTACTGGATCACGGGTCGTGTGGATGACGTTATTAACGTATCCGGTCATCGTTTAGGTACCGCCGAAGTTGAAAGTGCCCTTGTTTCACATGAGCTAGTTGCTGAGGCCGCAGTAGTTGGTTACCCCCATGACATCAAAGGTCAAGGTATCTACGCTTATGTGACCTTAACTAAAGGTATTGAAGAAACGGAAGAGCTTCGTCAAAACTTACGACAATGGGTTCGTAAAGAAATCGGCGCGTTAGCTACCCCAGATTTGATTCAATGGGCTGGTGGTTTACCTAAGACTCGCTCTGGCAAAATCATGCGCCGTTTCTTGCGTAAGATTGCAGCAAACGAGGTAACAAACTTAGGTGATTCTTCAACACTTGCAGATCCTGCGGTAATCGATACCTTGATAGAATCACGCTTGAATAAAGCGGAATAATATCCTAATCAATTAACTGTCCTACCCACCTTGAGAAATCCTAACCAGATTCTCGTTGCCCCCTCAATTGAGGGGGCTTTTTTATATCAATTTTTTATACCGCCTAAATTAAGGGCTTTATTTCATGCTAGAGTAACCATTTATATCACTAGCAATGTATGCTCCGTGAATGCGATGAATTTCATTATTACTTTGAACATTATTCAATAACGATAAAAACCTATGACAGCTGTAATATCCCTTCGTGATTACCAACAAGATTCTGTTGATGCCGCTATAAAACACTTTAAGCAAAGTAATGACTCCGCTGTATTAGTATTACCAACAGGTGCTGGTAAAAGTATCGTGATAGCAGAACTTGCAAGAATAGCTAGAGGCAATGTTTTGATATTGACTCATGTTAAAGAGCTAGTCGCTCAAAATGCAGAAAAAGTGGGATTACTGACTCAAAATGCCAGTATCTATTCAGCTGGATTAAACCAAAAAAAAGCGGTAGGTAAAACGGTTGTGGCTAGCGTTCAATCAGCTGCTAGGGCACCTGAAAAATTTAACCAAACTTTCTCTTTGGTTATTATTGATGAATGTCACCGTGTTAGTAACGATGAAAATAGTCAGTATTGGCAGTTATTGAATCATCTGAAAAAAAATAACCCGCAACTAAAATTACTAGGCTTAACGGCAACACCATACAGATTAGGACTAGGCTGGATATTTCGCCATCATTATCACGGTAAAGTCGGCAACACAGAAAAACCTATTTTTGAACAATGTATTTTTGAATTGCCCATGCGGCCACTCATTAAACGTGGGTATTTAACAGCACCTAAGATATTCGATGGCTTAAGCGCACAATATGATTTTAGCCAGGTAACCCCTTCAGAGACAGGCGAATATCCACAAAAAGAAGTCGATGATTTATTAGATCATCAAGGCCGAGCTACCACAGCAATAATTAAGCAGGTTGTGCAACTAGCAGAACACCGTAAAGGCGTGCTCATATTTGCGGCAACAGTGCGTCATGCAAAAGAAATAATGAAGTTACTCGATGATAGTGCAGCTTTAATTACCGCTGACACCCCTCATACAGTGCGTGATGATATTATTTCACGGTTTAAGCAGCAAAGTCTTAAATACATTGTCAACGTAGCGGTACTTACTACAGGCTTTGATGCTCCCCATGTAGATTTAATTGCTATCTTAAGGCCTACGGCCTCTGTGAGCTTATTTCAGCAAATGATTGGCAGAGGCTTACGCTTAGCAAAAGACAAAGAGGATTGCCTAGTCATTGATTATGCGGCTAATGGATATGATCTTTATTTTCCTGAAGTTGGCCAAGTCAAACCCAACAGTAAATCTGTCCCAGTACAAGTACACTGCCCCGTTTGCCAGTTTGCTAATACTTTTTGGGGTATTGTCGATGCCGACGGTGATATTGTTGAACACTTCGGACGACGCTGCCAAGGGTTAGTCGATACAAAACAGGATACACATCAGCAATGTGATTTCAGGTTTCGCTCTAAATCCTGCCCTGATTGTGGCGCTGAAAATGATATTGCAGCGCGCATTTGCCAAACATGCCTGTCAACACTCATTGATCCAGATAAACGATTAAAACAAGTTTTATCCTCTCAACATCATCATTTATTCAAATGCCAAGAGATGCATCTCATCGAAGATAATAAAAAGCTGATAGTGAAATATTTCGATATTGACGCTAATGAATTTAAAGAAAGCTTTAGAATGGAAACACCTGCTCAGCGGCGCGCCTTATATGCAATTTTTATTGCTCCACACTCGCTCACGCCTGGGATGAAACATCCACAATTCTCATCACCTCAACAAGTTGTTGAACACCAGAAACATTTTAAAACGCCTGATTTGCTGTTACTAAAAAAACAAAAGCATAAGTGGGAATTAGTGGAAAAGTTTTTTGATTATAAAGGACGATTTAAAACCATTAATGAAAACAGTTTTGTTTGAATTGAATCAAATTATCAATTCGATAAAACTTATGGTATAAATCGTCAAATCAAAAAAAGGAGTCACTATGTTTGTTGTAATTTTTGGCCGTCCAGGCTGCCCTTATTGTGTTCGTGCTGTTGAACTATCAGAAAAATTAACTGAACAGCGTGACGGATTTAATTTCAAGTATGTCGACATTCACGCTGAAGGTATTTCAAAAGCTGATTTAGAGAAAACGGTTGGCAAGCCTGTTGAAACAGTGCCGCAAATCTTTGTCGATGAAGTGCATGTTGGTGGTTACACTGAATTTGAACAATATGTACGTTCAAACAACTTATTGGGCTAATTAGATTAAAAAATCAATTATGCACAAATGAAAAAAGGGTTAATTCAATGAATTAACCCTTTTTTGATGTCGTAATGCTACCTTAGAAAATTATTAGGTTTTAAAGCACGTATTTAGCAGAGAACAAAATACGGCTTAGATCACCATCACTTCCATTTTCACGTTCGTTTTTCGCGTACATATATTCAACACCAAAGGTCAAAGGCTTGGTTGGTGAATACAATAAGTTAATATAACTTGAGTAAGACTCAGCATTTACTAAGCTACTCGATAGCATGGTATCGTTATCAGCTTTAAATGCTGACACAGTGACACTCGTACGCCACTTGTCATTCCACCAATGGCGGTAAGCGGCATAGCCACCGTAAGAGCTTATCGCTTGTATTTCGCCGTTAGCATCAAGATTACCAGCATTGGCATAATTCAACGCCATATAACGCCCTAGGCCTTCACCGTAGGTTGCTGAGAATTTAAAGTCATCGTTTCCGACCGGGATAATACCGGCAATACTCGCACCGTAACCCATTTCAGTTGAATCTACCGCCTGCCCATCAACATTTTCTTCAACATTCAATTGACGTAAAATACCAGCCACAGAAATAGCAGTCCCGCCTTCTGTCTTAAAGTTATAACGAGCAACAACATCTGGCACAATGCCACTACCACTGGTGAGTCGTGTTGCCGTACCAAATTTATTTACAGTCGTTTCCGGGTTTTCGACTGCTATTTGAAATCCACCATTTGTATAGCGAATCATCGCTTGTCTAACAAAAGGTGTACCTTCGGCTGCACCAACAAAATCTAAGTTTTCAGGCAATGCGCCAGGATTTTGGAACGTTGTCCATGTTTGACCGACTGTCCAGTTATCATAACTAATAAAAGCTTGTCGAATACGTGGTGAATAACTGTTAGATACACGTTCATTACCGTCAGTATGAGTCATGAAATCTAATTCAATAAAACCTGTTAACTTATGACCATCAAAATCTGAAACCGTTTTAAAATTAAAACGAGTCTCTCGCGCCTGAAAATCGACAACTTGTTTACCATTACCCTCTTCGCCATAAATAGTACCAGGCACATAAAATTGACGAGATAAACTTCCTGAATCGGGTGCGCCATTACCATAGTCACTGAACATCACATCAGCTTTTACGTAGCCCCCAAACTGCATATCAGTATCTGCATAACTAACATTACTTAATGCCAGCATTGAACAACCGATTAATAAACCATATTTTGCTTGTTTCATCATGCTCTCCCTGTTCTTATCATCTAAAGCAATATGACCCACTTAACAAACAAGCAACATTAGCAATAGGTCTATTAGACAAAAGTAGATGAGAAAAAGCTAAAATGATTAGCAGGTTTGCAATTAAATGGTAGATAACATTAGCAATTTGAATACGTTAAGACTGCCCAGTAAAATTAATAGCTAAGCAGTATTCTTGTGAACAAAAGAATACTTATTCATGAGGCGATAAAGTTGACAAAAAGTACAACATCAACATACAAGAGTTGAGTTTATAGTAAGGCTGAATAAATTAAAAAAGCTTGAATATGAATAGATTAAAAACGGTAGGACAATAGAAGAACTGAATTAAAGCCGAACAGGCAATCTCACTTTCAGAAAAGTGGTGGGTCGTGAAGGATTCGAACCT